>NZ_JCADBN010000010.1:0-306926 GCF_059359135.1 Pseudonocardia sp. OZ21 | reverse complement strand
ACTTGTAGCCGGTGGCTCGCGAGCGTCGACAACTCACACCTCGCCCGAAGGTCTCTCCATCTTCAGGCCGACACGCCGTCAACAACGCTCATGGGCACTACAGCTAGCCGTCAGTACCACTCTTCCCAGCGGTCGTAGCAGCCGGCCAGCGCGGCGCGGAACAGCCGGGGGTTGTCCAGCCGGGTGATGAAGGTCCGCGGGACGGTGCCGTCCGGCCGGGTGTCGACCGACTGGGCATACACGATCTTGTAGCCCACGTCCGCTGCTGCGGTCCGCGCCGCGTCCGACCAGTTGCGGGACTGCCCGAACGGGATCGCGAACTCCTCGACGGGCTGCCCGAGCACCTGCTCCATCCGCTGCCGGGACACCTCGAGCTCCGCGCGCGCCTCGGCCGCACCGATCCGGCCGAAGTCGGGGTGGGTGGCCGAATGGCTCGCGAGGCTGATCCCGTAGTCCTGGAGTGCGCGCACGCCCCTCCAGTCCAGCACGTGCCGGTACTGCTCGGGGTGCTTCCCGTCGGCCCATCCGGAGACGACGAACATCGTCGCGGGGATGCCGTGGTGGCGCAGCACCGGAGCGGCGTTCGTGAGGACGCTCGTGACACCGTCGTCGAAGGTCAGTGCCAGGAGTTGCTTCTCCGGTTCGGCCATCACCTCAGCCGGGGTCGCGAAGGTCCAGCCGTCGTCGGCCGCAATCTGGAGATGCCGCTCGAACTCCCGGGGACGGACGTCGTTCACGCCCCACGAGGGGGTGCCGATCGAGTGGTAGGCGAGGATGCGGCCGCGCCGCGCCGACGGCGCCCATTCGAGCATCCGCTTGGCGAGAGCCCAGCGCTCGACACCGAGCCGCCCTGTCACCGCGCAGCCGTACGCGACCTGCGCCGCACGCGAGCCGACCACCGCCTTGCGGATCGACGCCGCGTTGATCCCTGCTCTGCCGGTCGACGCCTCACCGGCCGACTCCGTGCTCATGTAGCAGCCACCTCTCCATTTCCGGGTCGTCGCTCCATGGCTACCGACGTTCAGCGGCTCGGATCAGCATCGCCACCGCGCGCCGCAGCCTATGGCCCGTTCGGCGTCCGGCTGGACCGGGCCGGGGCGTAGCCCCGCGTTCGCCGGAGCACACCGAAGCTGAAGGTGCACTGAGAACACAAAGGCCACGCTCAGCGTCCCCACAGGGACGGGTGAAGATCCTTCATATGTGCTCAGTGCCCAGCTACCCCGGCCCCTCCCTCCCGCACCGTCGACGACCGGGCGGGAGCCGATCGGTCGGGCGGCACTGTCCGTGGTCGCCGTCGTCACGCTGCTGTCGGTGGTGCGCGCCTTCGGGCCGCTGACCTTCCCCGGGGACATCTGGCGCCAGTCCGACACGGCGACGATCGCGCGGAACTTCGCGACGGGCGGGATGCAGCTGTTCTACCCGCAGATCAACTGGGGCGGCGCCGGACCCGGGTACGTGGAGACCGAGTTCCCGCTGATGCCGTGGCTGAGTGCGGCGCTCTACGAGGTCTTCGGGGAGCACGCCTGGCTGGGCAGGCTGGTCTCGCTGGTGTTCATGCTGGTCGCCACGGCCGCCTTCTGGGGTCTCGCCCGGCGGCTGCTGCCGGTGCGCGTCGCGCGGTGGGCGGTGGTCGCCTTCGCCGTCTCTCCGGCCTTCATGCGCTACGGCACCGCCTTCATGCCGGAGGCGACGGTGCTGGCCTGCTACCTGCTGGCGCTGCTCGCGTTCTGCCGCTGGCTGCAGGAGGACCGCAGGATGTGGCTGGTGGCGGCTGCCGCCGCGACCTCGGCCGCGGCGCTGGTCAAGCCGACGTCCTTGCACATCGGCCTGGTGATGGGGATCTGGCTGGTCCTCGCGGCGCCCTCGCGCCTCCGGCGCCCGTCGCTGTACGTGGCCGGGGTGGCGGCACTGGTGGCACCGGCTCTGTGGCTGTGGCACGGCGCCCGGCTGCACGCCGAGTACGGCAACACGTTCGGCGTGCTCTCCGGCGGCGACAGCAAGTGGGGCAGCCTCGCGCTGTGGTTCTCCCCTGCCTTCTACCTCGGGAACCTCAAGACCGAGACGATCTTCGTCTACGGGCTGGTCGGCGTTCCGCTGGCCGTCATCGGCGTGGTGTGGCTGTGGCGTCGCCGCACCGTTGGTTCGCCGACCGGCTCGGTCTTCCCGCTCGTGGTGGGGGGCGCCGTCGCGCTCGTCGTCTACTACTACGCCGTCGGCCGCTACAGCAGCTCCGACCTGGGGATCCAGTACCACATCTACTCGTTGCCCTACGCGGCGATCTGCACCGGTGCCGGCCTGGCCGCGGCGGCGGAGTGGCTGCGCCCGAGACTGTCGGCGACCGTGTTCGCGGTCGTCTCCGCGCTCGCGGTGGTCGCGCTCGGCGCGCAGTCGGTCAACGTCCTCGCCGAGTCACTGAGATCGACCGCGGGAACCTTCGGAACCTGCGCCGACGCGCTCACCCAGGTCTCGGCGCCCGGCCAGCTCGTCGTGGTCGGTACGACGAGCCGGAGCGTGGAGAACGGGGTGACCAACAACTACCAGGAGCCGGTGATCTTCTACCTGGCCGATCGGAAGGGGTGGAGCCTCGCGGCCGACCAGCAGGACCCCGCACTCCTCGCGGAGTACCGGCAGGAGGGCGCCCGGTTCTACGTGGCACCCGACTCCGACCTCGTCCCCGCAGGCGGTGCGCTGTCCCAGTGGCTCGGCACGAACGCCACCCAGGTCCGGTCCAGCGGGTCCGACGGCTGCGCCGTGTGGGCACTCGATCACCCGGTCACCACCTCCTGACGGCCTCGGAGCGCGGTGATCGGGTCACCCGACCGGGGTTGTACGATCACGCGGTGCATGTCGACGACAAACCACTCGTCGACGCCGAAACAGTGCACGGAGGCCTCCAGAGGGTCCACCGGGGATGACGCAACCCAGCAACGCTCCCCATTTCGGTCGCCCGGATCTGGAGGCCACGGTCCGGCTCATGGCGGTCTCGGCCGACGGGCCCGAGCCCGCGGCGGAGGACAGCCGGCGCGGCGTGCGCAAGCTGCTCGGCGGCGGCCTCGAACTGAACGCGATCGCGCTCATGGCCACCTCGGGGATGACGGCGCTGTTCGGCCTCGTCTTCTGGGGTGTCGCGGCGCGCTACCCGGCTGAGGAGGTGGGCCGGTCCTCCGCGCTGATCTCCACGGCCATGATGATGAGCGTCGTGGCCAGCCTCGGGGTGGGCCTCCTCTTCACGCGGTTCCTCGGGTCGGCCGGCCACAAGGCGCGCGCGATGGTGCTGGCGGGATACGGGGTGGCGGCCCTCGTCGCCGCGGTGCTCGGCGGCGCCTTCGTTCTGTTCTTCACCGACGACACCCTCTTCGGTTCCGGGTCGGAACGTGCCGCGTTCCCACTGCTCGTCGTGATCCTGGCCCTTTTCGCGCTACAGGACTGGGTCCTGATCGGCATGCAGGCCGCGCGGTGGGTCCCCATCGAGCAGCTCCTGTACTCGGGCCTGAAGCTGGGGCTCGTCGCGCTGTTCGCCGTCACGGCGATGCGGAACGGGATCGTGCTCGCGTGGGTCGCGCCCGCCGCGCTGGCCGTTCTCGTCGTCACCCCGGTGCTCCTGCTGCGCGTGTTGCCCAGGCGCGGCTCCAAGGAGGGGGCGGTTGCGCTCCCGGGCAGGCGCACGCTCGTCGGCCTCTTCGTCGGTGAGTACGCCACCGGCGCCACGTCCGTCATCGTGCCGCTGTTCATGCCGCTGATCGTGGTCACCATGCTCGGCACCGAGGCCAACGCCTACTACGCACTTCCGTGGCTGATCAGCGAGGCCGTCACGGTCCTGCTGTGGAACATCTCGTCGTCCTACATCACCGAGGCGTCGAACGACGTCCGGCAAGGGCCGGCACTGATGCGCCGCGCGTGGCGGCTCTCGTGGCTCATCGGGATCACCGGCACACCGTTCCTACTGGTCGGTGCCCCGTTCCTGCTCTCCCTGCTGGGCGACGCGTACGCCGAGGAGGGAACCACGCTGCTCCGGCTCATGGCCGCGGCGCTGCCCTTCACGATCGTGCACAGCATGTACATCGCGTTCTCCCGGGTGAAGCAGCAGATGGGCCGGGTCGTAGCCCTGCAGACGCTGAGCGCCGTGATCGTCGTCGTACTCGCCCTCGTCCTCGTCAGGCCGCTGGGTGTCGCCGGGGTCGGCGTGGCGTACCTCTGCGCCGAGGCCATCGGCTGCGCCGTCGCCGTCATCCCGCTGATCCGCGCCTTCCGCGCAGCCGCCGCCCAGGACGGCGCGCAACAGGGAGAACCCGAATCCGAACCGGTGACCGAGCCCCTGGGCTTTGTCAGAGCGGAAGGAAGAACGTGAACCCCACGTCGTCGATCCACGACAAGCGGGTGGCTCGTCCGCTGCGCATCCTCGTCGCCGTCCACCAGCTCGACCTCGGTGGCAGCCAGATGAACGCCGTCGACCTGGCCTGCGGGGCCGCCGCCAGGGGCCACGACGTCCTCGTCGCTGGCCCGGACGGACCCCTCGTCGACGTCCTGCGCGAGCGCGGCGTCCGCCACATGCACATCCAGCTCGACAGCATGGACGGGGCACCGGGGTCCTACCGGAGGCTCTCGGAGCTCACCCGCATGTTCCGGCCGGACATCCTGCACGCCTACGAGCTCACCCCGTCGCTGCTCTCGTTCTTCGGGCCGCACCGCAACAGCGGGGTGCCGATGACCATGACGATCAACAGCATGTCGGTGCCGGACTTCATGCCGGGGTCGGTACCCCTGCAGGTCTGCAACCCCGTGATCGCCGCGGCCGTCCGGCCGCGCAGCGGGAGGGTCGGCGTGCTGGAGATCCCCACCGACTGCGTCGGCCAGACCCCCGACTTCCCCGGCGACGGGTTCCGTACCGAGATCGGCGTCGACGACGACGAGCTGCTGGTGGTGGTCGTGAGCCGCTTCGCCCGCGTCCTCAAGCAGGAGGGGCTGGAGACCGCCATCCGGGCCGCAGGCCGGCTCGCGCCGCGCCACCGGATGCGTCTGGTCCTCGTGGGCGACGGCCCGGCCATGCCCGACCTGCGCACGCTCGCCGACCGCACCAACGCCCAGGCGGGCCGTGAGGTGGTCGTGCTGACCGGCCAGCGGCCCGACCCGCGCTCGGCCTACGCCGCCGCCGACGTCATGCTCGGCATGGGCGGTTCGCTGCTGCGTGCGATGGCCTTCGGCAAGCCGTGCGTGGTGCAGGGCGAGCACGGGTTCTTCCGCATCCTCGACTCCGGGTCGGCCCGCGAGTTCCGCTGGCGCGGCTTCTACGGCATCGGCGACGGCGGTACGGGCGAGGACACGCTCGTCCAGCTTCTCGACCGGCTGCTCGGCGACGAGGGGCTCCGCAAGGAGAACGCCGACTTCGCGCTGTCGCTCGTGCGCCAGTTCTATAGCCTGGAACACGCCGTCGACGTGCAGCTGGACTGGTACGACCAGGTGCTCGCCGACCACCGGCCGCCGCCGCTGAGTGAGGTCGCCCGCGTGGCCAAGGCGGTGGGCACCTGGGTCGCCGAGCGCGCGGTGAACCGGCGCCGGGGCACCGCCCAGGAGGACGTCTTCAACAGTGCGGAGCGGATCCGGCCCGGGTTCGTCAACCCGGTGCCCGACTGGTTCGACCCCGAGCCGGTCCGCTGAGCGTCAGAGGGCGCGCAGGCCCGCTCCTGCGCGCTCGTGGGCAGTGCCGCAGTCGGGGCAGGTCAGGTCGTCCGCCAGCCGCGCACCGCAGGCACAGACCCAGCCCTTGATCCGGGCCGGGTTGCCGGCGACGAACGCGTGAGCGGGAACGTCGCGTGTGACCACCGCTCCGGCGCCGGCGAACGCGCTCTCCCCGATCTCGATCCCGCAGACGACCACGACACCGGCGCCGAGCGACGCGCCGCGGCGCACGGTGGTGCGCAGCAGGTCGTCGCCGCTCCGCTTGATCGCCGCGCGCGGCCGCATGTCGTTGGTGAACAGCACGTTCGGACCGAGGAACACCTCGTCCTCACACGTCACCCCGGAGAAGACCAGGGTGCCGTTCTTCACCGTGACCCGGTCGCCGAGAACGGCGCCGTCCTCGACGAACGCACCGTCGCAGATGTTGCAGTCACGGCCGACGCGGGCACCGGGGAGGACGTGCGCGAACGCCCAGACACGGGTGCCCGGACCCACGTCCGTGCTCTCGCACAGACCCTGCGGGTGGACCCGGACCTCCCCGCCGGGGAGCGTCACCGGCGGACCGCCGCGGCGAGGACCGACACGACGCGCTCCTGCTGAGCCGGGGTGATGTCGGGGAACATCGGCAGGGAGATGATCTCGTCGGCGAGCCGCTCGGAGACCGGGAAGGCACCGGAACCGAGGCCGAGGTGGGCGAAGGCCTCGGTGCGGTGCACCGGCACCGGGTAGTGGATGGCAGCACCGATGCCGGACTCGTGCAGCTCCCGCAGCACGCGCCCGCGATCGGCGACGCGCACCACGTAGAGGTGCCAGACCGGCTCGTTGCCCTCGGCCACCACCGGCCCGACCACGCCGTCCACGTCGGCCAGGAGCGCGTCGTAGCGCGCGGCGGCGGCGCGGCGCGCGGCGTTCCAGTCGTCGAGCCGGCGCAGCTTCGCCGACAGGACGACGGCCTGCAGGGCGTCGAGCCTGCTGTTGAACCCGAGCACGCTGTGCTCGTACTTCCGCGGCGAGCCGTGGTCGCGCAGCAGCCGGATGCCCTCGGCGAGGTCGTCGCGGTCGGTCAGCACGGCGCCGGCGTCGCCGTAGGCACCGAGGTTCTTGCCCGGGTAGAAGCTCGTGCCCGCGATGTCCCCGAGCTTGCCGGCGGCCACCCCGTGCCGGCGCGCGCCCTGCGACTGCGCGGCGTCCTCGAGGATCGCGACACCCTCCGGGAGCACCCCGCGGAGCTCCTCGACGGCAGCCGTCTGCCCGTAGAGGTGCACGGGCAGGACCACGCGAGTGCGCTCGGTGACGGCAGCGGCCGCGGCCTCGACGTCGATGAGCGCGGTGTCCTCACGGCAGTCGACGAGCACCGGGGTGGCGCCCGCCCTGGCAACCGCTTCGGCGGTGGCGATGAACGTGTTGGCCGGCATGATGCACTCGTCGCCCGCCCGGACGCCCAGTGCTCGCAGCGCCAACTCCAGCGCGTCGGTGCCGTTGCCGACACCGACACAGTGCCGGATCCCGGACCACGTGGCGTAGTCCGCCTCGAACGAGGCCACGCGTGGCCCTCCGACGAACGCGGTGCGCGCCAGGATGTCGGCCCATCCGGCAGCGATCTCGTCAGCCACCTCGGCGTGGGCGGACGCCAGGTCCAGCAGCGGCACCGGGTCGGTGGTGGGGAGGGTACTGGTCACTGGTGTTCCTCGGTCGTCGTCGAGTGGTTCGTGGTCATCGGGCCGGTGTTCGTCGAGCCGGGGTTCATCGATACGACGGGGCGGCGCTCTGCAAGCCGATCGCCGCGGCGAGGGCCGACACGACGAGGTCCTGGTCGGCGTCGGACAGGTCGTGGTGGAGCGGGAGGATCAGCGTGCGGGCGGTGAGGTGCTCGGTGACGGGGAGCGGCCCGTACGGGTGCCCCGAGTACGCGGGCTCCAGGTGGGCCGCCATGATCCCCCGCCGGGCGGACACCCCGGCCTCGGCCAGCGCGGTGAGCACCTCGCTGACGGGCGGAGCCGCCTGGGGGAGCTCCACCCAGAAGGACTGGACGTTGGACGTGGCGTCGTCGGGGTCACGCACCGTGCGCAGCCCGAGCGGAGCGAGCAGAGCGCGGTAGCGGTCGGCGCGCTCCCGGCGGTGGGCCACGATCGACGGCAGGCGCCGCAGCTGGACCAGGCCCATCGCGGCCTGCATGTCGGTGAGTCGGTAGTTGAACGCCGTCTCCCCGTACTCCTCCATGACGTTGCGCCCGCCCGCGTGCCGGTCGGCCGCGGACACGCTCATGCCGTGTTCCCGCAGCCGCCGCAGCCGCGCCGCCCGGTCGGCGTCGTCGGTGGTGATCATCCCGCCCTCGCCGGTGGTCAGGAGCTTGCGGGGGTGGAAGGACCACGCCGCCATCAGGGCGCCGTGACCGACCGGCTTGCCGCCGAGGGTGGAGCCCGCCGCGCAGGCCGCGTCCTCGACCACGGGGATCTCGCCGCAGGCGGCCCGGATGGCGGGGATGTCGGCCGGCACACCGGCCTGGTGCACCACCAGCACGGCGCGCGTCTGCGGCGTGCGGACCGCGGTGATCGTCTCGGGAGTGAGGTTCCCGGTCAGCGGGTCGACGTCGGCGAAGACCGGTACCGCGCCGCAGTACCGCACCGCGTTGGCCGTGGCGATGAACGACAGCGACGGGACGATCACCTCGTCACCCGGTCCGACGCCGAGCACGTGCAGGGCGAGGTGCAGCGCCGTGGTGCAGGACGACGTCGCGACACCGTGCGCCGCGCCGACGGACGCGGCGAACTCCTTCTCGAACTCCGCCACCCTCGGTCCTTGGGCGACCCAGCCGGAGCGGACGACGTCGGCGACGGCCTGGGCCTCCTCCTCGCCGAGCAGCGGGCGCATCACCGGGATCATTGGTCACCTCTCTGCGAACGGACGGTGTTCGTGGGACAGGCCGGGCTCACCCGGCGGCAGCCGGCTGCGCGGCGTGGCTCCACCACTTGACCAGGTCGTCCAGGCCGTCCTCGAGACCGATCTCGGGAGTCCACCCCAGGTCCTTGGCTGCGGTGGAGATGTCGGCGAGACGCCGCGTCACCCCGTTGACCGCGCGCTCGGGCCCGTGCTCGGGAGTCATGTCGGAGCCCATGACCTTGAGCAGGGCCTCGGCCAGCCCCTTGAGGCTGGTCTCCGTGCTGGTGGCGATGTTGTAGACGGTGTCGGTGACGTCGGCGCGCGCGGCGAGCAGGTTGGCCCGGGCGATGTCGCGGACGTGCACGAAGTCCATCGTGGCCGCGCCGTCGCCGAAGATCAGCGGCGCCTCGCCGCGTGAGATGCGCTCCATCCACCGGATCAGCACCTCGGTGTAGAGCCCGTGGGTGTCCATGCGGGGGCCGTACACGTTGAAGTAGCGCAGCGCGACGTAGTCCAGCCCGTTCATGGCGTGGAAGCTGCGCAGCATGCCCTCGTTGAACGCCTTGGCGGCGCCGTAGAAGGTGTCGTTGTTGTAGGGGTGGTGGCGCTCGGTGGTGGGGAACGACTCGGCGAGCCCGTACACCGATGCGGACGAGGAGGCGACGACCTTCTTGACGCCGGCCGCCACCGCGGCCTCGATCACGGTGAACGTGCCGTCGACGAGCGACTCGAGCGCGAGCCGCGGCTGTTCGGCGCACTGGGTGATGCGCAGCGCGGCAAGGTGGAAGACGACGTCGATGCCGTCCATGAGGTCGCGCACGAGTTCGGGGTCGTTGATGTCGCCGGTGACCACGTCGAGCCGGCGGCCGCCCGTGGCCACCGCGTCGGCGAGGTTCTCCATCCGGCCGCGCGCGAAGTTGTCGAGGACGACGACCTCGGCGGCGTCGGCCTCCAGGAGCAGGTCGACGACGTGGGAGCCGATCGTGCCGGCACCGCCGGTGACGAGGATGCGCTGCGCGGCCAGCGGCTGGCCGGTGCTCGTGGTCACAGGGAGATCTCCTGGGGGGAACGCGTGTGGTCGGTCAGAACGGGCATGAAGACGCCACCCTGCTGCAGGCTGGCCGTGGCCGCTTCCAGCAGGGCGAGTACCTGGAGGCCGGAGCGGCCGTCGGTGAGCGGCGCACGCTTCTGCGTGATCGAGTCGGCGAACTCCTCCATCACCGAGCGCAGCGCTTCCTTGTCCTTCAGAGCGGGGGCGACCATGTCGCCGGTGCGGTAGGAGACGATCGTGGCGGCGCGGTCGTCGCGGCCCAGGTCGGCCGGGTCGGCCCGGTCGACGCCGCGGTCGTACACCGAGAGCCGCTGCAGCGGGTTGAGGTCGTCCCACACCACGGTGCGCGCCGAACCACCGATCACGATGGTGCGGATCTTGGTGGGCGACAGCCAGTTGACGTGGATGTGGGCCATCGCGCCGGTGTTCATCTGCACGTTGAGGTGGGCCAGGCAGGCGCGGCCCGCGCCGACCGGGTCCGAGCCCTGCGCCGACACCGAAACCGGCGTGACGCCGTCGGGGAGGATCGACAGGAAGATCGACAGGTCGTGGGGTGCGAGGTCCCACAGCACGTCGACGTCATGCTGCACGAGACCGAGGTTGATGCGCACGGAGTCGAGGTACTGCAGCGTCCCCAGCCCTCCCCCGCGCACGAGGTCACGCAGGTACTGGGCCGCGGGCGTGTAGCAGTACGTGTGGTCGAGCATCAGGACGAGCCCGCGCTCCTCGGCCGCCTCGACCAGTTCCCGGCCCTCGACGAAGCTCGCCGCGAGCGGCTTCTCCACCAGCACGTGCTTGCCCGCCTCGATCGCCGCCATGACCACCGCGTGGTGGGTGGCAGCGGGGGTCGCGACAGCGACCGCGTCCACGGCCGGGTCGGCAAGCACCTCGTCGAGCGAGGCGGAGGCGCGGACGGTGGAGTACTTCCCGAGCACGCGGTGGGCGCGCTCGACGTCGACGTCACACAGGTACTGCAGTTGGAAGGCCGTAGTGGCCTGGGCGTTGCGTACGAGGTTGGGACCCCAGTAACCGGCCCCGACAACGGCTAGGCCGATGGGACTCTGCGTGTTCTCCACGCGTTCCTCCTCCAGCGCGAGCTTCGCGCCGATCGCTACAGCATCAACGGGGCACGTCATGAGCAGTTGCTGTGACCCTGCTCGCCCGGCAGTTGTCGGACAGAACGGGGCGCCACCCGGCAGAAGCTCCCCAGCGCGACCCATCACGTCAGCGATGCCCCGACCCGGTCGGCCACGTGGGACGGGCCTGCGTTCCCGTCATCGGCCCTGGACGGTACAACGTCAACAGAAGCGGACCGCGACATGGTCATCGGACCGCCGGATCCGGCACGCCTACGGGAGCGGGACGGGCGCTGCTCATGACACGGGGTGCGACGGCGCGTGATCGGCTCGACACCCGATCTTGGTCGAATCGCCGCTCGTCAACGGCCGTCACGCACACGTTCAGCCTATCGCCGCAATCCGCGCCCCGTTACCGACCGCGACGACCATGATCGGTCCCTCGGCAACGCCTGGCGCGCGGGTCAGCCCTGGACGGGCTCCGTCAACGCGAGGCGGACCGCCGGTGGCAGGGGCCGGCCGCCGGGGCGGGCAGCGAACGACTGGATCAGCAGCGCCGCGAAGCGGCGGGAGGCCGCCACCGCGGAAGCGGTCGAGGTGGCGCGGATCCCACCGTTGGCCATGAACACCATGACCAGGTCGTCGACGACGAAGTCGCCACGCAGCTTCCCCGTCTCCTTGGCCCGCGCGGCGAGTTCGGCGAGGGACCGCAGCGCCTGGTCGCGTGCCTGGCCGAAGTCGACAGCGCTGGGGAACGCGGACACGAACGCCGCGGTGAAGCCGCGGTCCAGCGCGTGCATCACGCAGACCTTCTCGATGACCGTGCAGAAGCCGCGCCAGGGGTCCGGGTCGGCGAGGGCCTCATCGAGGACGGCGGTGCACGTGGCCATCTGCTCCGCGAACGCCTCGACGACGAGCGCTTCCTTCGTCGGGAACCGGCGGTAGAGGGTGGCCACGCCGACCTCGGCCCGGCGGGCGATCTCGCGCATCGTCACGTCGAGCCCGTCGCGGGCGAAGGTCGCGCGGGCGACCTCGAGAATCCGGTCACGGTTGTCCCGCGCGTCCGAGCGCAGGAACTGAGGCGATCGCTCCGTCACCGTTCCCACTTTAGCTAAGTGGACGCGGTGTTCCACTAGCGTCCGAGCCATGGAAGCACTGCAGTTCTCGACGTACGGGCCCCCTGATGTCCTCACCGTCGCCCAGGTCGACGAGCCCCACGCCGGTCCCGGTCAGATCCGCATCGCCGTGCGGGCCGCCGGCGTGACGCCGGGCGACTACTACCTGCGATCGGGCCGGATGCGGGACATCGTGCCGATCCCCCTCCCCCACGTCCCCGGCGTGGATGCCGCCGGGGTCGTCGACGAGGTCGGCGCCGGCGTCACGGGCGTCGGGCTCGGCGATGCCGTGTTCGGCCTCGTCGACATCGCCCGGCTCGGCGGTGCGGTGGCCGAGTTCGCCGTGCTCGTGGCCTGGGCCCCGAAGCCGGAGTCCTTCAGCTGGGAGCAGGCGGGGGGCGCGGCCGCCAACGTCGAGACGGCCACCAGAGCCCTCGACCGGCTCGGTGTCGAGGCAGGCACGACGCTGCTGGTCGAGGGCGCGGCCGGCGGTGTCGGCACGGTCGCGATCCAGCTCGCCGTCGCCCGCGGAGCCACCGTCCTCGGCACGGCGCGCGAACCCAACCACGGCTTCCTCGCCGCTCTCGGAGCGACCCCGACCACCTACGGGCCCGGCCTGGCGGACCGGGTCGCTTCCGTCGCGCCGCAGGGCGTCGATGCCGTGCTCGACTGCGCGGGTTCCGGATCGCTGGCCGACCTCGTGGCCATCGCCGGCAGTCCGACGCGCGTCGTGACGATCGCGGACCTCCGCGCCGCCGAGCACGGTGTCGAGATCTCCCGCACCGGCGGCCCCGGTGCGACGGCGACACCCCGCTACGACAGCCTTGCCGTGGCAGCAGCACTCGCCGACGACGGCCGCTTCACCGTGCCCCTGGCCGCGGTGTTCGCACTGAAGGACGCCGCGGCAGCGCACGAGCTGAGCGAGTCGGGGCACGCCAGGGGAAAGATCGTCCTGACCGTCTGATCGCCGTCGGAGCCGCCGGCCGAGCCGGGCCGTCCGGCGCCTGCTGCCCTACCGTCCAGGCGTGAGACACGAAGGCATCACCGCCGCCGTCAACACGGCCATGGGCGCCATCCGGCTCGTCGTGGCCGAGCACGAGAACAGGTTCGAAGGCTCCGGCAACGCAGTCGTCGAACTGCTCGAGGCCCTCGGCGAGGAACACGGGCACCGCGCCGTCGAGATCGCGGGGCTCTTCCTGGCCCGGGCAGCGGCTGCGGGCTTCGAGAACCTCGCTCGCGCGGAGGGGGATCCCGTCGAGGACGTGCTGGCCCAGTACCAGGAGCACGTCGAGACGAACGTCGACTTCACGTTGATCGTTGCGCGGCTCGACGAGGACGACCCTCCGGCCGCTCCCTAGACCCCGACTGCGATCCGAGGCGGAATCAGGTGAACCTCCGGTTCGCCGGATCCGTGCGAACAGTGTGGATCGAACCTCATCCAGCGACTCTGATCCGGTCCGTCGATCACGTGGGCCGGTCCCCCCGTGCTGTGCGGGAGACATCACCCGCCCGGCGAACCACGGGCACCGGACCGCCGCACAGGAAGGATCTCCAGCTTGTCGCTTCGCACCCCACCCCGCACGGACGCTCGGAACGAGCCGGGAGGGGACGCCACGGCGGCCCGGAGCGACAAGCGAGCCCGACGCGCCACGATCCCGGCGATCCTCACCGGTCTCGCCGGGGTACTGGTGTTCGTCGCCCTCGTCGCGCCGCGGGAGGTAGGGCAGGTCAGCCTGCCCGCGCTCCTGCGCATCCCGATCGAGGGGCTGCTCGGCGTCGCGCTCCTGATCGTCCTGCCCCCGCGGGCGCGCCGGGTGATGGCCGTCGTCGCCGGGGCGGCGCTCGGCCTGCTGACGCTGCTGCGGGTGCTGCAGATGGGCTTCCTCGCGATCCTGTCCCGGCCGTTCGACCCGATATTCGACTGGTCCCAACTGGGCAGCGGCGTGACGCTGGTCGAGGACTCGATGGGCCGGACCGGCGCGATCAGCGCCGCGGTCGGCGCGCTCGTCGCGGCCGCCGTCCTGGTGGTGCTCATGGCCCTGTCCGTCCGGCGCCTGGCGAACCTCGCGGCGCGCCACCGGACCACCTCGATCCGGACCGTCGCGGTGCTCACCGCCGCCTGGCTCGCCTGCGTCGCGTTCGGCGCCCAGATCGTGGCGCCCGTGCCCGTCGCGGCCAGGAGCGCCGTCGCGCTCGGCGTCCAGACGGCCCAGCAGGTGTCCACCAGCCTGCGTGACCAGCAGATCTTCGACGAACAGGCCGCCTCGGACCCCTTCCGCGGCACCCCGGACGCAGACCTGCTGACCGCACTGCGCGGCAAGGACGTCATCCTCGCCTACGTCGAGAGCTACGGGCGCTCGGCGCTGGAGAACCCCGATTTCGCACCGACGGTCGACGCCGTCCTCGACGACGGAACCCGCACGCTGACCGCGGCCGGGTTCGCCTCCCGCAGCGCCTACCTCACGTCCTCGGTGGCAGGCGGCGGTAGCTGGCTGGCCCACGCCACGCTGCTCTCGGGGCTGCGGGTCACCAACCAGCACAGCTTCGACAAGCTCGTCACGAGCGACCGCCTGACCCTCACGAGCGCGTTCCAGCGCGGCGGCTGGCAGACCGTCTCGGTCATGCCGTCCAACGCCGGTCCCTGGCCGGAGAAGGCGTTCTACGGCTTCGACCGGAGCTATGACTCCGCCAACCTCGGCAACCGGTCCCAGATCTACTCCGGCTTCCAGACCCCCGACCAGTACACGCTGTCGGCCTTCGAGCGGGCCGAGCGAAGCAGGCCGGACCGCGGCCCGCTCATGGCCGAGATCCCCCTCGTCTCCAGCCACTGGCCATGGGCGAAGGTCCCCCGGCTCCTCGACTGGGACGCCGTGGGCGACGGTTCGGTGTTCGACCGTCCCGGCGCCGGGACGGTCGATCCCGTGCAGGCCGTCGAGAGCGACCCCGATCGCATGCGCGACGGCTACCGCCGTTCCATCGAGTACTCGCTGTCGACCCTCGTGTCGTACGTGCAGACCCACGGCGACGACGACCTGGTGCTCGTCTTCCTCGGCGACCACCAGCCCGCTGCGTTCGTCGCCGGGGACGCCACGGGCAGGGACGTCCCGATCACGATCGTCACCCGGGACCGCGCCGTACTGGACCGGACCGCCGGGTGGGGGTGGCAGGACGGGCTGCGGCCCGGCCCCCAGGCACCGGTCTGGCCCATGGAGTCCTTCCGCGACCGGTTCCTGACCGCCTTCGGACAGTAGGTCGGCGCCCGCCGGGCCTGGTTGCGTCTCGAAACTACCCTGCCTATTGTGGTTTCAGTCTGCTACCACTTCGGAGATCGTGGCCATTCCGACCAGGCCGGACACAGGGGAGATCCATGATTCCAGACAGATCGGTGATGTTCTGATGGAAACCGTCGCCGACGAGATCGCCCCCGACATCTACCGGCTCTCCACCTATGTCGAGCAGGCAGATCTCGTATTCAACCAGTATCTGGTGGTGGCCGAGGAGCCGCTGCTGTTCCACTGCGGAGGTCGGCAGCTGTTCCCACTGGTTCGTGCGGCGGTGGAACGCATCATCCCGATCGAGAGCCTGCGGTGGATC
This sequence comes from Pseudonocardia sp. OZ21, assembly GCF_059359135.1. Classification (NCBI taxonomy): domain Bacteria; kingdom Bacillati; phylum Actinomycetota; class Actinomycetes; order Pseudonocardiales; family Pseudonocardiaceae; genus Pseudonocardia; species Pseudonocardia sp. OZ21. The sequence continues at coordinate 291,534 of NZ_JCADBN010000010.1, read as the reverse complement.
AGCTTCGGACATGTGGAGTCCGACGAGTGCGGCTCGATGAACCGCTGGCTGGCCGCGGCCCCTCGGGCCGAGGTCGTACACGGCGCTCTCGGCGTCAAGCTGTCACTCAACGACATCGCCGACCGACCGCCACGCGTCCTGACCGACGGCGGCACACTTGACCTGGGCGGCAAGACCGTGCGGTGGATCGACACCTCACACGTGCCCCACGGCTGGGAGTCGGGCGTGCTGCTGGAGCAACAGACCCGAACCCTTTTCTGTGGCGATCTCTTCACCGCGTCCGGAAAACACCCGGCATTGTCCGATTCGGACATCGTCCAGCCCGCAATGGATGCCGAAGATCTGTACCACGCCACGGCGCTCACTCCGGACACCGGCCCGACGATCCGCCGGCTCGCCGACATGAGTCCAGCCCGGCTGGCGCTCATGCACGGACCAGCCTTCTCCGGTGACGCCGCCACGGCCCTGGGAGAACTGGGGCAGTATTACGACCAGCGGCTGCGCTCTGCGCTCGGAATCGGGTAACCACCGGGAGGTCGCAGACAACGGGACGCATCGGGAAGAAGGTCCACGAATGCCACATGTCGCAGTGGTGACGGGCGCGAGCCGCGGAATCGGGGAATCGTGCGCGATGTTGCTCGCGGAGCGCGGGATGCGGGTCGTGGTGAACTACCGCTCGAGCCGCGACGAGGCAGACGCCGTCGTCACCGCGATCAGGACGGCAGGCGGAGAGGGGTACGCCGCGCAGGCCGACGTCACCGTTCCCGACGACGTGGATCGTCTGGTCGGCGACGTTCGTGATCGTTGGGGCGGGGTCGACGTGCTCGTGCACAACGCACTGGCCCCGTTCGAGATGACCTCGTTCCAGGACATCACGTGGGAGCAACTCGGCGGGAAGCTCGACCAGGAGATGCATGCGGCGTTCCTGGTGACGAAGGCGGTCATCCCGGACATGATCGAGCGCAGGCGTGGGCGGCTGGTCTACCTGAGCACCGGGCTCGCCCGCCGGCCCCGTCCCGGGATGATCGCGCTCGGCACAGCCAAGGCGGCCCTCGGCCAGTTCGTCCGCTTCGTGGCCCAGGAGTTGGGGCCGCACGGCATCACGGCCAACGTCGTGGCGCCCGCGACCGTCGACCAGACCTGGGCCACCGAGAAGCTCGACACCGCGCTGACCGAACAGCTCGCGGCAACCACGCCACTGGGACGACTCGCCCGCCCGATCGATGTCGCTCGCACCGTGGCGTTCTTCGCCGGCGACGAGGCCGCCTTCACCACGGGCAGCTTCGCGCCCGTCAACGGCGGTCAGGCGATGGACTGAGCCCGCGGACCACGGGCCGCCACGCCGACGAGGAGTCGACCTCGGCCCCGCCGACCCCAGCGTCGAGAGTTGCCAGATCAGTGGCCGTGGCCGTGGTCGTGACCGGCGGGGCGCCGGGCCAACGTCCGGGCTCGCGCGGTGACCTCGTCGGCGAACCCCCGGTCACCGCCGGCCAGCACGTCCTCCAGCGCGGCCAGCCAGTGCACGTAGTAGTTCCAGCTCTCACCCTCGGTCGCTGCGGCCTCCCAGGCCGCGATCCGGGCGATGAGCGCTGACTGGAACTGCGACCAGGTGAACACGTCCGCTTCGTGGAGTGTGACGGCCATGCCGAACGCGCGGCTCTCCCACGGCTCGGCGAACACCAGTTCGCCGTTGGAGCGCGGCGGCGCGGCCGGTCCCTCGAGATCGAGCGGGGCGGTCATGGCGCGCCGACCTTGGCCACCCCGACCATCGCGTCCCGGCTGATCAGCGGCACGAGCTCGTCCTCGGTGAGATCCTCGGTACCGGCCGGACGTTCGGGCAGCACCAGCCAACGCACCTCGCTGCTGGAGTCGTGCACCCTGATCTGCACGTCGTCGGCGAGCTCCAGGCCCATCTCGGACAAGACCGTGCGCGGCTCCTTGACCACCCGCGCCCGATAGGCGGGGTCCTTGTACCAGCTCGGTGGCAGGCCCAGAACCGACCACGGGTAGCACGAGCACAGCGTGCAGACCACGACGTTGTGCGTGGTCGCCGTGTTCTCCACGACCACGATGTGTTCGGTCTGCCTGCCGATGAAGCCCAGCTCACGGATGGCGGCGGTGCCGTCGTCGAGCAGCCACCGCCGGTACTCCGGATCGGTCCAGGCCTTGGCGACGACCTTGGCGCCGTTGAGCGGACCCACGTTGGTCTCGTACTCGGTGATGAGCCCGTCCATGACGTCCGGGTCGATCAGGCCCCGCTCCGTGAGCAACTGCTCGAGAGCCTCGGTGCGCAGCGGCGGGGGAATGCGGTCGGCGGGTCCGGTGCTGGTCATGCCGTCTTCTCCAGATAGCTCTCGAACAGCTCGACGGTCACGGTGAAGAGTTCGGTGTCGGGACCCCACAGCTCCGGCGATTCGAACCTCACCGTGTAGACGTACTGCGGGTTCTCGCCCAGAAAATGCGCATGGGTGTCCGGCAGCACCGCGGCGGGCTGGATGAGCTCGACGACTCCGGTGTGCCCGCGTACGTAGCGCGCCAGCCTGGTGTGCCCCGCAGGTGACATGTCCTTGGCGCGCACCCGCTCCCCCACGTCGAACGCCGGCTCGACGTCCACGGTGCGCAGCGAGCCCGGGGCGGTAGGGGCGTAGTCGGGCTTGGCCGGCTCGGGGATCGCCGGTTCCTCGACGTGTTCGCCGCGCAGGTTGCGGGCGCGGGAATCGATCGCTCCCGGCGCCAGGATGGCGCTCTGGGTGAGCATTCGCTCGGCGGCGTTGAGCCAGCGGCCGAAGTAGCCGTCATCCAGGTAGGCGGCCCGGTCCAGGCTCTCCAGCGCATGGCGCATCGAGTCCACGTTGTGTCCGGCCACCCGCTGCGACAGCAGCGTCACTGCGAACGCCCGGCCCTGCCAGGGTTCCTCGAAGACCCGCTCGGCGCCGCGAGGCGGATGAGTAGGGCCCCAGCCCTCGGTGCCCCCCATGTCGGCTATCCCGTCCACGGCACCACCTCTCGTCGGCTCGGGTCCAGCGTCGTGCAGTCCGGTATAGCCCACATCCACCGAGCGCAGCCAACTCGGAACGCGCCCGGTTGACTCCGGAGGGTGATTCAACGGCACTTCCCGAGCTCCAACTAGTAGCAGATCGAAACCAGAGTACCCAGAACGGTTTCGATCTGCAACCAGCGGGCACCTGTCGCCCACCTCACAGATCTCGGCGATTTAAACGATCAGGGCTGTGTATATTCACGATCGTGACCGCCACGCCTGCTCCCACCGCACACGACGCACTCTCCGTCGCCAGCCGGCGGCAGTTGCTGGCGGTGCTGAGGGAGTCCGCGAACCCGCTGGACGCCCGGGTCCTCGCCGAACGGACCGGCCTGCACGTCAACACGGTCCGCTTCCACCTCAACGTCCTCATCGACGCCGGGTTCGTGGTGCAACGCACCGGCACGCGGTCCGGCCCGGGACGTCCGCAGGCGCTGTACGCGAGCGTCACCCCGGCCGCTCCGACCGGGGGCTACCAGTTGCTCGCCGAGATCCTCGCCGGGCGGCTCGACGACGGCGGCCACGCGGGGCTCCCGGAGCAGGCGGGGCGGGAATGGGCCGCGTCGGTGCCGGACCCTCCCGGCCCGGCGGTGTCCTCGGCTCTCGACACGGCCACCGCCCGTGCGGTGGCGCTCTTCACCGAACTGGGCTTCGAGCCGGTGCCGGTTCCGGTCACCACCGGAACTCGGGTCGAACTGCACGCCTGCCCGTTCCTCGACGTCGCACGCAGGCATCCCGGCGTGGTCTGCGGCGTACACCGCGGCCTGCTCGAGGCCACTGTGGAGGGCGTCGCCACCGACGGGTTCGCCACCACCCTGACCCCGTTCGCCCGTCCCGGGGTCTGCGTCGCCGACCTGGTACCCCGGGACTGAATCCACGCACCGACCACGGTTCGCCCGCTCGCAGGCGAACCGTCACTCACACCTGCGCTCTTCAGGAGGAACCATGCTGTCCACGACCAGCGAACCGATCGTTCGCGCCACCCTCCCCGTCGTCCAGGAACACCTGGAAACCATCACCGGCGTCTTCTACGACACGCTGCTCACCGAACAGCACGACCTGCTCGACGTGTTCAGCCGCAGCGCACAGGCCACCGGCGCTCAACGCCAGGCACTCGCCGGCGCCGTGGCCACGTTCGCGGCCTCACTCGTCGGGCCCCCCGACGCCGACCCGCTCCCGATCGACGCCATGACCGAGCGGATCGCCCACCGGCACGCCTCCCTCGGCATCCGACCCGAGCAGTACACCGTCGTCGGCAAGTACCTGCTCAACGCAGTCGGCACCGTGCTCGACGCCGCGGTCACCCCACAGATCGCCGCCGCATGGGACGAGGTCTACTGGCTGTTCGCGGTCCGCCTGATCGGCCTGGAGGCACGCCTCTACGCCGGTGCAAACGTCACCGCCGACCTGCCGTGGCGACAGTTCACCGTCGCCCACCGGCACGACGAGGCCGACGACACCGTGTCCTTCGTCCTCACACCCGACGACGACCGACCGGCGCCGGACTTCAGTCCTGGTCAGTACGTCACCGTCGCCGTGGACCTGCCCGGCATCGGCCGCCAACTCCGCCAGTACTCGCTGTCCCAGGCACCGTCGGCAGGCGCCCTGCGCATCACGGTCCGCCGCGTGCGTGGCGCCGCCGGCACCCCGGACGGCCTGGTCTCCGGACACCTGCACGACCACATCCACGAAGGCGACCGGCTGACTCTCAGTGCCCCGTACGGCGACCTGACCCTCCAGCCGGGCACCAGTCCACTGGTCCTGATCAGCGCCGGCGTCGGGATCACCCCGATCGCGGCCATCCTGGATCACGTCGCCCGTACCCAGCCGGGCCGGAACGTGGTCGCCGTCCACGCCGAGCGGGACGCCTCACGCCACCCGTTGCGCGCCGACATCGTGAGCAGCGGCAGCCGTCTCCGGTCGTTCCGCCACCTCGTCTGGTACGAGCAGTCCGCGAACGACGCCCCCGCACCGGACGGCATCGAGATGCACACCGGTCGGATCCGGCCCGACGACATCCCGCTGCACCCCGACAGCGAGGCGTACCTGTGCGGTCCGGTGCCGTTCATGCAGTCGGTACGGACTGCACTGCGGCAGCGCGGCCTGCCCGACGAGCGCATCCGCTACGAGGTCTTCGGCGCCGTCCACCGGACTCCCACCCGCGCCGCCTGAACCTCTCTACTCCGCCGGGCCGGCCACGACGTCGTGACCGTCGCCTGCGGGCGTCGAGCGAGGCTCTTCGCCGCACTTGCGTACGCGGGTGTCGCGGGCGCGCACCCGCCCGCCGTCGGGCGCGGTGTAGACGAGCCGGGGCACCGGCTGCTCGGTTGCCCTGTCCACCAGCCGGGCGTGCTGCTCACCGGGTTCGTAGGCGTGGTCCTGCCCCCACTGCCGCAGGCTGATCACCAGATCGAACAGGTCCTCACCCTTCTCGGTCAGGACGTACTCGCGGTAGCTGCTGCCGTCGGACGCCGGTTCGACCCGCAGCACACCGGCCTGGACCAGGTTCTGCAGCCGGACGCTGAGGATGTTCTTGGCCACGCCGAGGTTGCGCTGGAACTGGCTGAACCGCCGGATCCCGTCGAACGCATCCCGGATGATCAACAACGACCACTTGTCACCCACGATGTCGACCGTTCGGGCCACCGGACACCCCGGGCTCGTCCACGTCCTGGCGTTCACGAGGGCCCCCATCTTCGCAATCCTGGTTGCAAATCGAAACCACCACGGTCTAGCCTGGTTTCAGATTACTACCACTTCGTCCGGTCGTGCGATCAGCTCCTCTCGGCCGTGCCACGCGCGAGGGAGACCCATGAGCTCACGCACCGTCCGGAAGGCTCCCGGGCAGCAACCATCCCCCGGGGTCAGCACGAAACTCGCGGCTCTGCTGGCGCTCGCCTGTGGGGTGTCGGTGGCGAACGTCTACTACGCGCAGCCCCTGCTGAGCCGGATCGGGCCCGACCTCGGCCTCGGGGCGACAGGACTCGGCCTGGTCACGACCGTGACGCAGGGCGGCTACTTCCTCGGCCTGATCCTCGTCGTGCCCCTCGGTGACCTGATGAACCGGCGAGTCCTCATCGTCACGCAGTGCGCGGCCGCAGCGGCGGCCCTGATCGTTGTGGCGGTGTCGCCACACCCACTGTTGTTCTTCATCGCCAGCGGCATCGTCGGAGTGGTCTCCGTCGTGGTCCAGGTCATCGTCGCCTACGCAGCGGTGTTGAGCAGTCCCGGGACGCGGGGCCGCATCGTCGGCATCGTGACGAGCGGTGTCGTCATCGGGATTCTGCTGGCTCGGACCGTGGCCGGGCTGCTCGCCGATTCCCTCGGCTGGCGCTCGGTCTACGTGGCATCGGCGATCCTCATGCTCGCTCTCGCTCTCGCGCTCGTGCGCCTGCTGCCACCGGAGATCACCACCAGGAGCCCGGTCTCCTACCGCCGTCTGATCACCTCGGTCGTCACGTTGACGGCTCGGGAGCGCGTGTTCCGCGTCCGCAGCCTGATCACGCTGTTCATGTTCGCCGGGTTCGGCGCCCTCTGGGGATCCATCGCGCTACCGCTGTCCACCGCGCCCTGGCACCTGTCCACCACCGAGGTGGGCCTGTTCGGGCTCGCCGGCGCCGCGGGAGCGTTCGGCGCCGCCCGCGCCGGCGCCCTGGCGGACCGCGGCCGGGCACAGTGGGTCAGCGGCGTCACCCTCGTCCTGTTCGCGGCGTCCTGGCTGCCGATCGCCTGGCTACCGCACTCCCTGATCGTGCTGATCGTCGGCATCGTCGTCCTCAACCTGGCAGGGCAGGCCATCCACGTCACCAACCAGCACTTGATCGTGGAGATCGACCCGAGCGCCAGCGGCCGGCTCGTCGGCAGCTACATGGTCTATTACGCCATCGGTACAGGGGGTGGCGCGATTGCGGCCACCAGCGCCTACGGTGCATGGGGGTGGGGCGCGGTGTGCGTTCTCGGCGCCGGCTTCAGCGCGCTCGCACTACTGATCTGGGCCGTGGACGGAGTCGTCTCCCGGAACGAGCCGAAAGCAGCAACGCCGTCAACGGGAAACGCAGCGCGCCCGGCCGCGCCGTCGGCTCGCTCGCCGATCAGGTGCACCGGGTGAACGAGATCGATCGCCGAGCTACCGGGTTCGTGAGGTGCCGTCCGCGTCCACATCGGCAGTCTTCTGCCACGGCCACCGCCCGGTGATCTCCAGTTCCAGCGAGAAGCTGAGGAAGGTGCGGATGGCCACGATCACGGCCAGCACCCCGACGCTCGCGTAGGTCGGTGAGACCGCGACGGTCCGGATGATGTCGCCGGCGACGAGGAACTCCAGCCCGAGAAGGATCGACCGTCCGAGCCGACGGCGGTAGTCGCGGTACACATCTGCCCGCCGGTGGGCCAGCCCGAAAGCCGCCAGGACGCTCGCAGCGACCGTTCCCACGACGATCGCGGCCACCCCCGCGGCGTCGACGGCCGTGCCCACCAGCTCCACCACGTGTTGGAACTGCACCGGTCCTCCTCCGTCAGCGGCCCCGGCCCGCTCATCACCGGACGCTACGCAGACTGCGGCCGGCCACGGGCCTCTCACCACGCACGGCCGGTCGCTTCACCGCATGTGGTGAGTGGTCACCGCATGCGGACCGCGGCGAGGACGAGCCCGTAGCTGAGCGCGTCCTCCGCGACCGCCGCCGCCAGCTGGGCCGGACGGCCCCGCACCGTGGTCCGCAGCCGCGAGCCGGCGAACGCAGCCGCCAGCGCTGCGACAGCGGCGACACCCGCCCCCTCCCAGCCACCCAGATCACGTCCCCCGGTGCTCGAGAAACCGAGCCGCAGCGTCAGGCCCCGTGGGGCCAACCGGCTGCCCATCTGTGGCTGCTTGTCCGCGATGATCTCGCCGGCAGCAGCGCCGAAGGCGATGAACCGGGCAGCTCCGGCCAGGGGCCCACGACCGTGAAGGGCCAGTGCCACGGGCGGGGCGAAGGACCTCAGACCACCGCCCAGACCGAGCAGGGCAGCAGCGACCAGTCGCCGATCACTCACCGGACTCTCCCTCCACCCGCGGTGCACCGCGGAGCCGGCCGACACTACGGACTGACGCCGTGGGCCGGGCGCACCGTCCGGTGCCGGGACTGATGTTCGCCCAGCCGATGCGCCGTGTACGTCAGCAGCCAGAGGCTGATCACCGCGAGGACGACGAACCCCGACCGTGCTCCCGATGCTGTCCCATGCGGTGTGCAACGCCACCGCGGCGAGGTTGCCGCCGGACTCGACGAGCACGACGAATGCGTAGCCCATGGTCTCCAGCACGGCGAAACCAGCGCCGGACGCGACACCCAGCACCAGCCCCTCGATGAACCCGACGGCGATCATGGTGTGCCGGACGGCCTCGAACAGCAGCAGCCCGGCGACCAGCACCCCCAACCACGCCCATCGCCGCGTGAAGTGCATGGTCCGTTCCCTCCGCCAGGTTCGCCCGCCGCCCGGCAGCCTCCCGTGGCCGCTTCCCGCGCACATCACATGAACGCGTGATCCGTGCGGGACACGCGCCGGTCAGCGCCCGATCTCCCGTCGACGCAGGCCTGGCGCGTCACAGCGGTTCGACGACCTCCGACTCGCCGGGGACGCCCTGCCCGACCTCGACCGGTGGCACGTCCGCCCGGCTCCACAGCCGGTAGTCCCGGAAGGACATGGGGAGGCCATGCGCGGAGAACGGGTCCGCCGAGTCCATGACCTGGATGTGCAGGTGGGGCTGCGTGGAGTTGCCCGAGTTTCCGCACGTGCCCAGCTCCTGGCCGAGCGCGACGGACTCACCCTCGCCGACCCGGATCGAGCCGGCGCGCAGGTGGGCGAGCACGACATACCCATCCCGATCAGCCAGCTCGAGAATCACGTGGTTGCCTGCGATGGCTCCCGCGCCCCGGCGAACCCGGGCCGCCTGGGTCAGGGCGTAGGGCACCAACGCGAGCTGCGACCGCCGCGCCACATGGTCGGTCTCCCCGTCGTGGACCGCCACCACCCTGCCTGCCGCCGGCGCAAGAATGGGCAGGCCGAAGGCGAAGAACCGGTCCGCCGGCTCCGTGGACAACAGCGTTCGCCAGTCCCGCGTCGACGCCGTGCGCCGACCCCTGACCGCGATGAAGTCCATGGCGTACGTCGTGGCGAAGAGATGGGTGCCGTGGCTCGGGACGCGCCGCGCCGGGCTGTTGCGGGCGAGCCACGTGCCGCGGAACGGCAGCGTGAGTGCGACGTGGTCGAGGGTGGACATCGCACACCCTCCCGTGTCACGCACTCGTGGCCCGGCGGCGAACCTTACCGCTACGGCTCGGTGCCGCACCGCTCCGTCGCCACGGTGGGCCGGGCCGTCACGATGACCTCGCCGCCGCAGTTCCAGCAGCTCGGCTCGCTGTCCGGGTCACGCCCTTCCACCTCGCACACCCGGCAGAGCCACTGCGCAACGACCTGGAACCTCATGGCCGTCTCCCCTTCTCCTCCGAAATCATCCTGTTACCGGATCACCCTCAGGCGGCGTCGCCGACCTGAAGATCCAGTTGCAGGAACATGCGACGTTCGAGCAGCAGGTTGATGTCCGCCCAGAGGTCCTGGATGGCACTCGCCGAACCCGCGCCGTCGATCCGCCAGTACAGCCAGGCGATGTGCTTGTCGACCGCCGAGACGTCCGGGCACGCATACGGAGTGCCGCGGCTCCCGATCACCGAGGTGAGATACACGTCGTGGGCGCGCTGGTCCGACCCCGCCCTCCGGTTGCTCATACAAGAAGCGTCCCGGCCACACCCCCCGCGTCGCATCACCGCCAGCAACCGTCACGGTCGGGTGCTGGCCGGGATCGTCCACCCCTGCTGGCAGGAAAGGGCGCCGTGGCGGTCGGACGCCCGGACACGAAGCGCCCGTGCACCCGTCTCGGTGGGTGCACGGGCGCCACGTGGTGGACGTCGGCCGGCTACCGCCGTGCGTGCTCCTCCTTCAAGGAGACCGACGCGATCACGAGCACGATCCCGATCACAAGCACCGGCACGACCGCGGCGTACGGGTGCGCGTGCTTGAGCGACCAGGTCCCCACGAACGCACCCAAGATCAAGGCCACGACGACACCGGCCAGGCGACGTGCCGCAGGAGCCTTGTGCGACCAGGTGGCGGCACCGGTGGCCAAGGTGATGAAGGTGGCCGTCGCGGCCGTGGTCGAGATGCCCGGCACGTGGAGCGACCGGATGGCGTTCATCTGCATGCCCAGGGCGAACGCGCTCAGGGCGACCAGAATGTTCTCGACATCGCTGGACAGCGGAAGGGCGATCCACAGGGCGAGGAAACCGACCTGCGCGACGAGCGCGACGCCGAGTGCGGCCGACACGCGGCGCGGCCACACCTGGAAGACCTCGTCGTCCTCCAGTTCCTCGTCGCCGTCGAACGCCTTCAGGATCCGCACCGCCACCATCGCACCTATCGCGAACGCGCCGAGAGATATGAGGACGCGTACCTGGTCCGGACCATCCGGCGGGCGGACGCCGGCGATACCGAGACCGAGGAACACGATGTTTCCGGTCTGGAACGCCGTGAAGACTTTACCGAAGGAAATGAAACAGATCGCCTCGTAAATACCTGACGCGAACGCCAGGCCCACGAGCAGCCGGTCCCTGATCGCCAGAAGGCCTGGTGACGCCATTGCGGCAGCCAGGTCCACACTCCGGTCGTCCGGTCGATCGTCAGGTCTGAGACTTCTGGACGTGGTCAACCGATTTCACCCCCATCACGCAATTCGCGCGGAGTCACGCCCACGCGCCCGCCGGCGCTCTGACGTCTCCGCAAGGGTCGGTCGATCCGCCTGATGCTCGACGTCGTCGTCTTGTACACGCGACTACGTTCAACCGCCGTTTCGCCGATGTCAAGGTCGAATTCGAATCGGTGCCGCAGCCGCAAGAAGCTTGCCGGCCCCTCGGCGCGTTTCGCCTGATTCGAATATCGGTGCAATCGGTCGGCTGTTGTTTATCGCCCGGACGGGCCGTTCCGGTTCAACCGGACGACCAGGATCATGCGCGGCAGAATCGTCGGCGGCCCGGTCGGAACGATGACCGTGTCCACCGGTCCCGGCGTACTACGAAAGCAGTCAGGAGCCCGCGACGGAAGCGCGGTCGGATGCCCAGGCGATGTCCATCTCCTTGACCAACGGATCTTCGTTGGTACCGAGAATGCGCCACTCCTCGCCCGGCTCCAGGATCTTCTCCGCCGAGCGAATCTCGTGGTAGTCGTGATCGGCGGAGGTGGCAGGCGCCTCGCCGCCCTCCCGGACCTGCTTGGCCGCCGCGATCAACAGCCGGCGCATCCGGATGATCGCTCTGTCGGAGGTGCCGAGTCGCTCCTGGGTGCGGTCATAGATCGGACCCATCGACTCGGTCACCATGAGGTCCTGACTGGCGAACTCGGCTACGCCCGAGTAGGTCGTCGACCGCTGCTCGTCGCGATCGATGCCGTAGTCGTTCTCGGCCGTGTACTCGCGGGGAACGATCCCGTTGCCGTTCACCTCGGCCCTGGCGAGCCGGAACGGCGCCACCGCGAACAGGTTCGCCCCGCCAACGCCACGGGAGTTGTCGATCACGCGGGTGGTGAAGCTGTACCGCCAGCAGTTCTCGTCGTCGATCGGCACGAACATGCTCTGCCGCACACCGAACGGAATGGTCGCCACAGCCGTGTTGTACGGGTAGCAGAACGCGGTCATCCGGACGTGCGTGAACCCGTTGGGAGTGGTGCGGATGCCAGCGTACTTGAACCCGTACCAGGTGTCCTCGACCTCCAGTCGCGGCGCCCGGTCGTGGCGCCAGAACTTCCAGGACATCGCATGCGACGGGTAACCGGGCTTGTCGCTGCCGTCGTCGGGAATCTGGTCGACACCGTCGAACTGGTGCAGCCAGGAGACGTGGGAGGTGTCGAGGTTGCCCTCCATCGCCTGCACCCAGTTGCACGTGGTGTGCATCTTCGTGGCGGCGACGTGCTCGGGGGCGAGGGTCTCGGTGCCGAAGTCGCGGAAGGGGGTGATCGTGTCCGCCGGGCCCATGTAGGTCCACACGATGCCGCCCGACTCGTGGGTCGGGTAGGCCGTGGCCCTCACCTTGTCCTTGAAGACGCTCTTCGGCGGCTCGCTGGGCATGTCGACGCACGCGCCGTCGGCGTCGAACTTCCAGCCGTGGTACGGGCAGCGCAGCCCGCACTCCTCGTTGCGTCCGAAGTAGAGCGACGCACCGCGGTGCGGGCAGTTCTCCTGGATCAGCCCGACCCGGCCGTTCGTGTCGCGGAACGCCACCAGGTCCTCACCCAGCAGCCGCACCCGCACGGGGTCGCCGTCGGGGGTGGGCGCCTCACCGGCCAGGAGCGCCGGCGTCCAGTAGCGGCGCAGCAGCTCACCCATCGGAGTTCCGGGCCCCACCCGGGTCAACAGCTCGTTGTCCTCGGCTGACAGCATTGTCCCCCTCTTTCCGGCTACCCCGGGTTCAGCGCCGACGACCCGGCACCCGTGCTCCGCTCACCGCACGACCACTCGGGTGCCCGCCATGGCACCCGAATGTGCATTGCTAACCATAACGGCCGACACCCAGAGTGGCAACCAGATTGTTAACAATCTGGCTCGTCGCCACAGCACTTGATCATCGTTCGAGAACGTTGAACGCTGTCAGGGCGCGCAGGGCGAGGACTCGGCGGAGTGGGGGCAACGGTGCTGAAACGACGGGACTTCCTGCGGGCCGCCGGTGCGGGTGTTCTGGCAGGTGCGGGCGCCATCGGGTTCGGCGGATGCGGACGTGCCGGTGGCGGCCCGGACGGCGACCTGCGGCTCGCGCTGGCCAACCACGTGTGGACCACGGCGATCCGCGAGCGGATCGGCGAGTTCGAGGACATCGCCCACCGCCGCGTGCTCGTCTCGACGATGACGGCTGATCAGCTCTCGTCCACCTACAACGTCAAGCTGAACGCGAGCGCGCCCGACGTCGACGTGATGATGTACCGCCCGCTGCAGGAGCAACTGCTCTTCGCACGCAACGGCTGGCTCGCCGACCTCACCGACCGGGTCGCGGGCGACGCCGGGTACGCCTGGCCCGACATGCAGGCGGGTGTGCGGGAGCGCGTGACCGTCGAGGGCCGGGTGTTCGGCCTCCCCATCGTCACCGAGCGGCCGACGCTCTACTACCGGCGGGACCTCGTGCGCGACGGCCGCCCACCCGCCACGCTGGAGGAGCTGTTCCAGGCCGCTCGGCGGCTGCACGACCCCGCAGCCGGGCTCACGGGCTTCGTCGGTCGCGGGCAGCGCAACGCCGCCGTCAGCATGTTCTCCAGCTACCTGTACTCCTTCGGAGGCGACTTCATCGTCGACGGCCGCTCCGGCATAGCCGCGCCGGAGGCCGTCGCCGCCTACGAGTTCTACGGGCGGCTGCTGCGCGAGGCCGGGCCGCTCGGAGCCACCAACATGAGCCTCGAGCAGATCACGCCGATCTTCGCCCAGGGAAAGGCCGCGTTCGCCATCGACGCCGACGCCGTCTACCAGAACTTCATCGACCCGGCGACGTCGCTGGTCGGCGACAGGACGGGCTTCGCGGCCTTCCCTGCGGGGCCTGCGGGGTCACGGCCGTTCAACATCCCGTCATGGGGCCTGGCGATCAATGCGTTCTCCGAGCGCCGCGACGTCGCTTGGGAGTTCCTCCGCTGGGCGACGGGTCCCACAACCGTGCTCGCGCTGCAGCGCAACGGTGTCCCCGGTGCACGCACCTCGGCCTGGCAGGACGCGAGCGCACTGGCGGCGTTCCCGCCCGACCTCGCGGCGTCGATGGCAGCGGGCAGCGCCACCGGGGTCGCGCGGGACCGGCCGGACGTCGTCCAGGTCGGGCGGGCGCGTGACATCGTCGGCCGGCCCATGATCGCCGCCATCCTCGGTGACGACGTCGCCGCCGAGGCCCGCGACGCGTCCTCCGAGCTCGAGGACTTCCTCGCCCGCGACGCCCGGCAACGGAGGATCTGATGGCCGCCAGGACGCTCGAGCAGGAGAACCGGCGGCTCAAGTGGACGATGATCTCCCCGGCCGTCGTCTTCATCGGGCTGATGATCGTCTTTCCGCTGCTCTACACGGTGTGGCTGAGCACCACCGACGCCTTCGGCGCCGTGAACGCCGACACCGGCTTCCTCGGGCTGCTGAACTACTCCGACGCGCTCGGCGACGTCCGCCGGTTCTGGCCGGCGGTGCTGCGCACGGCCGTCTTCACCGTGGCGGCGGTGGTGCTCGAACTCGGACTGGGGCTGGCGCTGGCGCTGCTGCTGCGCAGGCCGTTCCGCGGGATGCGGTGGGTGCGCACGATCATGATGGTGCCGCTGCTCGCCACGCCGGTGGCGGTCGGCGTGCTCTGGATGCTGATACTCGACCCGACCGTGGGCATCGCCAACCAGCTGCTCGGGCTCGTCGGGATCCCGCCGCAGCCGTTTCTCGGGTCGATCGCCCAGTCGCTGCCGACTCTGATCCTCATCGACGTCTGGCAGTGGACGCCGATGATGACGCTGCTGCTACTGGCCGGGCTCAGCACGCTGCCGACCGAGCCGGAGGAGGCGGCGCTCGTGGACGGGGCCACGGGCTGGCAGCGGTTCCGCTTCGTCACGGTGCCGATGCTCGCCACGACGATCGTCACGGCACTGGTGCTGCGCAGCGTCGACGCGCTCAAGACGTTCGACCTGATCTACGCCACGAAGGGCCCCGGAGGGGGATCCAGCCACGAGGCCGAGACCCTCAACGTCTACGCCTACGGCCTCACGTTCGACTACCAGGAGTACGGGCTGGCCGCCGCTGTGCTCGTGGTGTTCACCGTCCTGATCATCCTCATCGTCGTCGCGCTGCGGCGCCGCTCCGCGAAGGCCGACTCATGACCACCACCCTCTCCCGTCCCGCACCAGCGGGCGCACCGTCGGGCCGGCGCGGGGCCCTGCGCGGCGAGCGCCGCCTGGAGGGCCTGCGGTTCGCCGCGATCGCCGTGGTGAGCCTGGTCTTCGCGGCGCCACTGGTCTGGATGGTGCTCGCCGCGTTCAAGACGAACGTGCAGATCGGCAACCCCGACAACGCGATCGTGTTCAGCCCGACCACGCAGAACTTCCGCACCGTGGTCGAGCAGGGCGTGTTCCTCCCCGCAATGGTGAACTCGATCGTCGTGGCGCTGGTGTCCACGGTGCTGTCCGCGCTGGTGGCGGTGCCCGCGGCCTGGGCGATCGGCCGGTTCGGGATGCGCCGCGGTGGGGGCTGGGTGCTGATCGCCCGGATCATCCCGGCGATCTCGCTGCTGGTGCCCTGGTACTACCTGTTCGCGCGGCTGGAGCTGGTGGGCGGCTACACCGTGCTGGTGCTCAGCCACATGTTCGTCTCGGTCCCGCTGATCACGTGGATCATGATCGGCTTCTTCGAGGGGCTGCCCGTCGAGCTGGAGGAGGCAGGCCGCGTGGACGGGCTGTCGGCGTTCGGGGCGTTCCTGCGCATCTCGCTGCCGCTCGCCACGGCCGGGACCGCCACCGCCTGCGTGCTCGCCGCCGTCTTCAGCTGGAACAACTTCATCTTCGCGCTGATCCTCTCCGACGAGACCACCAAGACCCTGCCGGTCGCGCTGTTCAACTTCATCTCCTATGCGAGCGTCGACTGGGGCGGGCTGATGGCCGCGTCGACGCTGATGAGCATCCCGGTCGTCCTCGCCGCCGTCTTCGGCCAGCGTTATCTGGTCGCCGGGCTCACGGCGGGTGCGACGAAAGGCTGAGACACCCCTCAAGCCCCACCACCTCCCCACGGAAGGAACCGCATGCGGATCGCCGGCGCGGACGTCATCGTCACCAGCCCGGGACGCAACTTCGTCACGCTCGAGATCACCACCGACGACGGGCTGACCGGGTACGGCGACGCGACGCTGAACGGTCGCGAGCTCGCGGTGGCGAGCTACCTCTCAGACCACGTCGCTCCCCTGCTGATCGGGCGCGACGCGCACCGGATCGAGGACACCTGGCAGTACCTGTACCGCGGCGCGTACTGGCGGCGCGGCCCGGTGACCATGGCCGCGATCGCCGCGGTGGACGTGGCGCTGTGGGACCTCAAGGCGCAGGTGGCGGGGCTTCCGCTGTACCAGTTGCTGGGCGGGGCGAGCCGCAGCGGGATCCGCGCCTACGGGCACGCGAGCGGGCGTGACCTGCCGGAGCTGCTCGACTCGATCCGGGCCCGCCAGGAGCAGGGCTTCCGATCCATCCGGGTGCAGTCCGGCGTACCGGGGCTGGAGACGATCTACGGCATCTCCGCCGCCCCCGACGCCGGCTCGGGGAACGGACGCCACCCGCAGCCGCCGGAGGAGATCTGGGACACCCAGGCCTATCTGCGCCACCTGCCGACGGTGTTCGAGGCGGTGCGCAACGAGTTCGGCCCCGAACTGCCGCTGCTGCACGACGTGCACCACCGGCTGACACCGATCCAGGCGGCGAAGCTGGGGAAGGCGCTCGAGCCCTACGACCTGTTCTGGCTGGAGGACTGCACACCCGCGGAGAACCAGGACGGCCTGCGGCTGGTCCGGCAGCACACCACCACCCCACTGGCGATCGGCGAGGTCTTCAACTCGGCGGTCGACTACCAGACGCTGATCCGCGAGCAGCTGATCGACTACGTCCGCTCGGCGGTCACGCATGCGGGCGGCGTCACGGCCATGCGCAAGCTGTTCGACCTCGCCGCTCAGTACCAGATCAAGTCGGGCATCCACGGCCCCACCGACATCTCCCCCGTCGGAATGGCCGCCGGGCTGCACCTCGACCTGGCGATCCACAACTTCGGCATCCAGGAGTTCATGCCGCACAGCGCGGAGACCTACGAGGTGTTCCCGCACTCCTACACGTTCCGGGACGGCTACCTGCACCCCGGCGAGACGCCCGGCCTCGGCGTCACCGTCGACCGCGCGGCCGCGGAGCGGTTCGAGTACCGGCCGGCCTACCTCCCGGTCAACCGGCTGCGGGACGGGACCGTCCACGACTGGTGACGATCGGGTCGACGTCGGACGCCCCGACGGCGGCAGCTGAGTTCACGCCGTCGCAACCTCCAGGCCGCACCCGGCACCCATACTCTGGCCATCTTTCACGACGTCGACCCCTTCATCGGGACAGCCGCGACGAGCCTGCCTCCCGCGAGCGGTCTCGCAGCGACCTGGTGGTCCCCCAAGCCGCAGGTCGGCAACACCCACCCCGGAGCCACGTCGCCGCTGGGCATGGTGTCGGCGTGCGCCTACTCGGGGGCGTACCCCACCGGCTACGGGCGCTACGCGAAGAGCACCGAGGGCGTGCCCGAGGAGATGCTGGAGTCACTCCAGGCGTCGGGCTTCACGCACTTCCAGCAGTCCGGCACCGGCGCGATCCGCAAGTACTACAACTACGTGCGGGTCACGCCGATGGTGCAGCCGCTGGACGACCTCGGGGAGGCGTGGCCCCTGCACGACGAGACGGCGGCGGCCGGGTACTACGCCGCCACCCTGGACACCGGCATCCGGTGCGAGCTCACGGTGGGCGAGAAGGCCGCCGTTCATCGCTACACGTTCCCCGCGAGCACCAGTGCCCGCCTGGTGCTCGACCTGTCGTGCGGCGGGCTCGCCATCGAGCACGGCCGGACGGTCCCGCTGCGGGCCCACGTGGAGAGCCTCGGGCACGGCCGGGCGCAGGGCACGGTCGTGATGGAGGGCGTGCCCCTGTCGGTGTACGTCGAGGTGCACAGCCCGAACTGGCGACAGATGCTCTGGTACGACCGCCGGCTCGTCGAGGGTGGCACCCGGCTCGACTTCGACAGCATCCGGCAGACCACGCTGCGCCCCTTCGGGCTGCTGTTCATGGGCCGCGCACTCGCGGGCCAGGCCGTCGAGGTGCGGCTGGGCTTCTCGCTGCGCGGCTGCGACCAGGCGCGGGAGAACCTGCGACGCGAGTGCGGTGAGACCGAGCCGTCCTTCGACGTCGTCCGGACCCGGACCACCGCACGGTGGGCCGACCACCTCGACCGCGTCCGGGTGGACGGCGGCACGCCTGCGCGGCGCACGGTGCTGACCACCGCGCTCTACCACTCGCTGATCAAGCCGTGCTTCGGCGACGACGAGAGCCCGTTCTGGCCGGCGTCAGGCCCGTTCGCGTTCGACGTCTGCACGATGTGGGACATCTACAAGACCCAGATCCCGCTGATGCTGGCGATCACGCCCGACCGGGCCGCTGACCTGCTGGAGTCGTTGATCCGGGTCTGCGAGGAGGAGGGCAACTTCCCCATCGGATACCGGATGGCCCGCGGTGCGGACCGGTTCTTCCGGCAGGCCAGCGCGCTCGCCCACACCGCACTGGCCGACGGCCACGCTGCCGGGATCGGCGATCTGGACTGGAGCTGGGCCCTCGTGCACATGGAGGCCGACCTGCGACGCCTCTACGGCGAGGACTTCTTCGAGCACGGCGTGGCCTACCCCATCTCGCACACGGTCGACCTCGCCTACGCCCACCAGTGCACGGCACGGATCGCCCGGGCGCTGGGCGACAAGCGGCTGGCCGACGACCTGGAGGCGCGGAGCCGGCTCTGGGTGAACGCGTTCGACTCCTCCACCGGCCTGCTGCGCGACTCGGAGTTCTACGAGGGCGGTAAGTGGAACTACTCGTTCCGGCTCCTGCACGACATGCGGGCGCGGATCGCCATGGCAGGCGGCGACGACGCGTTCGTCGCCATGCTCGACGCGTTCTTCGGCTTCGGCGCAGCCGCCGTCACCCAGCCCGGCCGGCGTCCCCCGCCCGCCACGATGGCCGCGGGCTACGCCCTCAACCGGTTCGAGGGGCTGAACAACGAACCGGACATGGAGGCGCCGTGGGCCTACCACTACGCCGGCCGCCCCGACCGCACGGCCGGCATCGTGAACGCCGCCCTGACCTGGCAGTTCGGCACCGGCGCAGGCGGGCTGCCGGGCAACGACGACTCCGGGGGGCTCAGCTCGTGGTACGTCTGGGCCTCGCTGGGGCTCTTCCCGGTCGCCGGTCAGAGCCTGTTCCTCGTCAACACGCCGGCCTTCGCCCGGGCCGCGCTCCGGGTTGCCGGCGGTGAGTTCGTCATCGAGACCACAGGGCACCGAGATACCCCGATCGGCGCCGACGGCGTCGAGGCGACACCCCCCACCCAGTACGTGCAGTCGGCGACGCTGAACGGACGGCCATGCGAGACAACCCACATCAGCGCGGCGGACGTGTACCGCGGCGGCGTCCTGCACCTGGAGCTCGGCCCGGAGCCGTCCCCATGGGGACGCTCGGCCCGCCCTCCCTCGCTGTCCGACTGCCGACCGGAGGGAGCGAGGGCATAGAGCGTCCCGAACGGCGGCTCGTCATCGTCGTGCGCGCCGACCCCGTGATCTGCGGCCACTCCGGCGAGGCCCGCAACCTCGCCGAAGTGGCACTGACCCGAGGGTTCGACGACGTGCGGCTGCTGACGTGGCCGATCGCGACGCTGCAGGCCGCCGGGCTGCCGCTCAAACCGCTGGACCGGCTGCAGCCCTACAGCGCCGGGATCACCGTCGAGCGCCCGGAACCCGTCGGCGACTACCGCGTGCCGGACGGCAGGCACCTGGCCGGTCTCACCGGCCGGCTGGTCGAACTGCTCGCCGAACCGGTGCCGACCACGTGCCTCTCGATGTACCTGGCGCCGCACGCGAACGTCGTCATGGACGCCGTGACGGCGGCGGACGCGGCCGGTGTCCTCACCGACGTCCACACGATCGCCAAGGCGGTGGGCTCGGACGTCACCAACGTCATCCGCTCCAGCCTGCGCGAGCAGCGGTTCGGCGCCGCCATCACGACGCTGACCACCTACCTGGCCCACGACGAGGTCGTGGCGGTCTCCGAGTACACCCGGGAGCAGATCGTCGCCTCCGCCGAGGACGTCGACCGGCACTGCGGCACCCTGTTCGCCCAGCAGTGCCGCGCCAGGGTGACCGTCAGCTATCCACCGATCGACACCTCGGCCTACCTCGACCTCGATCCGCAGGCCGTGGACGCCGCGCTCGCCCGCCGCGGCCTCCGGCGCGACGGCTACGTGCTGTTCCTGTCCCGGGTGACGACGGCGAAGGGCATCCACGACCTGGTTGCGGCCTACGCCGCGTCGCGGGCCAGGGACCGGGTCAAGCTCGTCGTCGCCGGCACCGGCCCGGCTCTGGCCGAGGTCCGCGAGCTGGCCGGGGGTGACGACCGCATCGTCTTCCTCACCGACGTCGACGACGACGAGAAGCCGCTGCTGATGCAGGGCTGCGCCACCTACGCCCTGCCCACCAAGGAGGAGCCCGACTTCGTCGAGACGTTCGGCATCGCACTGGCGGAGAAGCTGCTGGCCGGTGGAGGACCCGTGATCACCGCGCTGACCGGCGGCTCCGGAGAGGCCGTCGGCGACGCCGCCGTCATCGTGGAAGCCGGCAACGTCCCGGCCCTGACGGCGGCGCTGGACCGCGTGGTGCTGGAGATGTCGGAGCACGAGCGGCGCTCGTTGGAGCGGCGCGGCCGGGAGCACGCCATGGCCTTCGACCGCATCCGGGTGTTCGACGACCTCTTCCGCACCGAGACACCCCCGCGGCGGACGATCACGTCGCTCGGCCCCCGCGACGATTAGCGAGGCGGCCAACCCGCGGCGCACGGCCTGAGCATCATCCTCAGCCGACGGGCCGCTTCACCCCCTACTGCGCCCTCCTGGCACCCCCGATCTGCAGGCGCGGAATGACCGCCTCCAGGAGCGCTGCTGTCAGCAGGTGGGGCCGCGAGGGAGATAGGCACACCGACCGGCATGATTTCAGGAGGTGTACTGAAAAGCTCCTCACCGCGCGCCTCGGGACCCTCCCGCACCTTACCGTGCAAGTGCGCCTGCCAGTCATCCTCGGAATAGACGGACCCATCGCGGCCGGCGGCCACCGGCTACACCGACCGCCACTTCAACGGACAGAACAGTGTGCGTGTAGATGCGCTTCTCGACATTCGCGCACATCATCAGTGCCTCCTCGGGCACGAACGGCCGGAACTGGCTGTAGATCGCTGCCGTGATCCCCGCGGTGGGGTCGATCAAGAATAGGTGTTCATCAGTCCGGCCCACCCTCCGGTAACATGGCCAAGGCGTCGCGAAGAGCCGCCCGCCTGGTGATCCCCAGTTTCGGGTAGATCTGCTGCAGGTGTGACCCGACGGTGCGGTGTGACAGGAAGAGGCGCACACCGATCTGTTTGTTGGTCAACCCAGAACCAGCCAGCTCAGCGATCTCACGCTCCTTCGCGGTGAGCCCAGAAGATCCCGTTCCGGTTCTCCTGGGCTTGCTGATCCCGGTGGCCCGCAGTTCGTTGCCGGCCTGCTCGAGCCAAGGTTGGGCGCCGAGCAGGCCGAAGGTCTCTGCGGCAGCGGACAGCTGGATTCGAGCGGCCGCGACGGCGCGCGCCCGGCGCAGCCGTTCGCCGTACGCGAGTCGCACACGGGCGAGGTCGAAGGGCCACCTCTGGTTGTCCGGCAGGGCGAGCGCAAAGTCGAACAAGCGCCGGAACTCGGCGTCTCCCGCGACCATGGCGGTGGCGCCGGCAGTGAGCAATGCCAACCGGGACGACAGGGTCGGCAGGTCGTCAGCACGCATCGCCTTCGCGTGTGCCGTGGCCTCGGCAAGCCGGTTCGTCTTGAGTGCCGCCTCGACGAGATCGAAGCTGGTCCACATGGCGTGCGGGATGTGTGACGCGATCGTGCCCGGCTCGTTGTAGACGGTCGCCTCGCGGTACGCGGCCTCGTAGTTGCCCTGCCCGAGGTAGTTGAGCGTCCGGGGATGGGCCGCGAACCACTCCACCCCGCGGGCGCTGCGGGCACCGGCCCACCGGACCAGCTCGTCGGTCATCGTTTGGCTCGCCTCATGGTCCCCCCGGACAGCGGCGTGCAGGCTGCGCATGTGGCGGAAATACCAGATGAAGAATCTGTAGCCGTGCTCGTCGCACAGCTGCGCACCCTCGTTCGCGAGCTCGGCCATCGTGTCCCACTCGCCCGTGTGGAACGTGTCGTGGCACAGGTGCATGAGTGCGGCGACGTGACGCCGCACCGCGACGAGTCCGTCGCGGCCCTCGTGCACGATCCGCCAGTGCCCCTGCCGGATTGCGCCCAGCCGGTCCAGGTAGACGGACGCGGTGCCGAGCCGGACGAGCCGCGTCGGGTTGGTCTCGTCGCGCAACATGCTCAGCTGCGCGTCCAGGGTCGGCGCAGCGTCCTGCCCGGTGCGAGCTGGGTCCGGAAAGGTTCTGCGAAGGATCCGGAGCAGCTCCGGGGCCTGGGGAGTCAACCGGTCGATCGCTGCGATGACCGGACCCCACAGTTCGTGTCTGCCGGCGAACCAGCACATCATCAGCAGGGTGTACAACGCCTCGACCAGTGCCGGGTCGTCCGCGTCGTATCCGTGCGCGCCCGTCTCGATCGCGCCGAACAGCAACTTGTACGCGGTGAGCACGTCACCGTCGTCATTGATCAGCAGAATCGCGGTCGCGGCGACCGCGTGCAGCGACGCAGCCCCCGAAGGGCTGGTACGGCGGGCCCTTTCCAAGAGGTGCGACGCACCCAGCAGCTCGCCGACCGAGTCCGCTCCCAGGTAGGCCGCCGCAGCCAGTCGAGAAGCCCGGTCGGCCGCGTCCGGGCTGAGGTTTGCCGCACGGGTGACCGAACCGATGGCGCCGACGGCGTCACCGCGGAGCTGCGCGAGGTGCGCCGCTTTCTCCAGGCGTGCCGCGACCTGCTCGTCGGGACCGACCGTGCCCTCGCCGAGGTGCCAGGCCTGGCGTTCAGGGTGCTCGCTCAGCACATCGGCGAGGCGCCGGTGGGCCCAGCGCCGCTCGCCGGCGGTTGACACCTCGACGACGGCCGATCGGATCAGTGGGTGGCGGAACTCGAAGCACCGGGCGTTGTCGTCGATGTGGACGAGCTGCTCGCGCTCAGCGGGCGCGAGCGTTTCGAGATCGTAGGATTCGTAGGCCACGCGCAGCGCATCGCGGCCGCCGCTGCGGTCGAGCGCGCCGAGCAACATGATGCGCCGGCATGGTTCCGGCAGCGTCGAGATCCGGGATGCGAACAGGGCCTGCAGGCGCCTGGAAAGCGGCAGCACCGAAGGCAGGGACGCCGCCGCACAGCGCTGTGATCCGCTCAGCGCCGTCGGCAGCTCCAGCAATGCCAGCGGGTTGCCCCGCGCCTCGATCAGCAGCCGTCGCCGCACGCTGGGCGCCAGCCTCGGGAACCGCCGCGTGATGAGCTCCGTCGCGGCCCTGCCGTCCAGGGGTTGCAGTTCGTGCTCCGGGAGGTCGTTGTCCGCGAAGAAGCTCCCTCGGTGCGAGCGCGCGGCGCCCAGGAAGCCGACCCGGCACCCCACGAGCCGCCGGGCGACGAAGCTGAGCACCGTCGCGCTTGCAGGATCGAGCCACGGTAGGTCGTCCACCACCAGCAGAAGCGGTCCCTCGACGGCAGCCTTGCGCACCAGCAGTAATGTCGCGTTGGACACCACCAGACGATCCGCCGGTTGCCCGCTGCCGAACCCCAGCGCGACCTCCAGAGCCTCGCGGTGGAAGGG
Organism: Pseudonocardia sp. OZ21; assembly: GCF_059359135.1. Lineage (NCBI taxonomy): Bacteria > Bacillati > Actinomycetota > Actinomycetes > Pseudonocardiales > Pseudonocardiaceae > Pseudonocardia > Pseudonocardia sp. OZ21. Next base: position 267,894 of record NZ_JCADBN010000010.1, on the reverse strand, counting down.
TGTGAGCTCACCGAACGACTCCAGCAACGGGAACAACAACTGATGCAGGCCCGAGTAGCCGACGTCAGCCTCGAACTCCACGCCGCTCGCCCGCAGCACCCGGCAACCCCGGTCGGCGGCGGTGGCAACCACGTCGTCGAGCACCGCGGTTTTTCCTATGCCCGGCTCCCCGAACAGCAGCAGCGCGCCGCCCGCGACGGCAGCATCCTCGAGAAACATTCGGATCACGCTGAGGTCGTTGTCCCGACCGACGATGTGCGTAGGCAGCCCCGAGCTCACGTGGTCACCACACCGGCAATTCTACTTCGGTAAGCACTTACCCACTAGCCGTCTGTCAAGAACGTCAGCGTTTGTCCGTGGCCGGTACGCGTCGTTGGCCGGTTCTGCCTCTAACACGGTAGTAGGTCTCCTTTCCGAAAAACGCACACATCTCGCCGAGGTGGCCACGGATCTCGCCATCTCGGGGGCCGAGCGGTGGTCAGTCGCGGTCCGATACGGATGCCACGCACAGTCGGCGCAGACGACGCGGAATCGTCCTCCGGCGCAGAATGAATCCGGGGATGTCCCTGCGGCGGATGATCACATCGCTCGGACCTCACGAGGATTAGTTGTGCGCCCGGCTCCCCTGCAGGGCAGGCACCGCGAACTCCAGTTCCGGGCTGTAGCGCGGCACGCCGTCCGGCGCGTCGCCCAGGTAGAACTGCGTCGCCATCGTGCCCAGCTCCAGGTCGAACACGGTGCGCCAGACCGTACGGATGGGGTATCCCGTGTCGGTTGCGGCGTCGACGCGCACCGCGTCGAGCGCCTCGCGCATCCGGTCCCCGGACAGGCCCTCGCCCGCCGAGCGCTCGGAGATCGTGCGGTAGCGCTGGTAGGTCAGCATCGTCTCCGCGTTGTCCGCCGGGAGGTCAGCCGGGTCGCGTTGGCGGTGCAGGAGGTGGTTGGTCACGCAGAGCGCGCCGCTGTCGGCCCGGACGACGTGCTCGTCACCGCCCGGGCCACGCTCCCAGACGAAGGCGTCCCCCGACCGGTCGGCCACGACGTAGTGCAGCGGGGTGCCCAGGTCGTACTGCTTGGCGCCCAGCAGCGCGTCCACCGCCTCGGCGGCCGTCGCGCAGGTGTCGAGCAGGAAGCGCGGTAGCTGCGCGCTGGACACCCCGACCTGTGGGCCGGCGTCGACCGGGCCGGACGCCGACTCTGCGTCGGCGATCAGCAGGGCCACCGCGAGCCCGTGCTCGTTGATGCCTTCCATGCAGCCGTCCAGCTCGTTCATGGTGAGCAGGGTGGTGGCCGGTCCGCCGTCCGGCACGCTCGTGAGCACGTACGGCCGGGAGGACATCGGTGGCTCGTTCCCGCCCGGGTCCGGGGCGCCGGCGAGCATCGCGAACAGCGCCGCCGCGCTCGTCGTGAAGAAGTCGTAGTTCCGGCCGAGCACGGCGCGCCCGTCGACCGTGCTCGCCGGCGGGTAGTAGCTCGCCGAGCAGGCCGATCCGTTCGGGACGCCGGTGAGGCCGTCCAGGTACACCTCGTCGGCCTCGAGATCGAGACCGAGCGCGTCCGCCGCGCCCTGCATGCGCGCCAGGTGCTGGGGCCAGTGCCGGGCGAACCAGGCGCGGCGGGCACGGGCCTTGACCCGGTCGGCCGGGACCGGCGTCCAGCCGTAGGCCAGCCGGGCCTGCGCTGCGAGCGCCCGGCCGATCTCGACCTGGCTACCGGACGCGGTGACGTGCCGCACGGCCAGGAAGTCGGTGCTGCTCCCGGCGACGGTCTCGGTGGTGGCGGGCATGGTTCCTCCGGTTCGGATGGGTGTCAGGGACGGGGGTCGCGCCACATGGGCCACAGCGGCGGACCGTCGGGCAAGGTGATCGGTTCGCCGGTGACGCGGAACCCGCAGCGCTCGTAGATCGGCAGGTTGCGGGGCGAGCTCGCCTCGAGGTACGTGGGCAGGCCTGCGGCGTCGGCCCGGGAGATGCGCTCACGCAGCAGCGCACCGCCGAGCCCCCGGCCTTGCGCGTCGGGCCGGACACCGAGGAACACGAGGTAGAGGTGCGCGCGTCCGCTCGGGTGCCGCTGCTCGGTCAGGGTCATGAAGGTGCGCAGCCGCGCGAGGTGGTCCGGGATCGCCTCCACGTCGAGGACGGGCGGCTCCGCTCCTCGCGGCAGCCAAACGGCGGCGGCGGCTCCGTCGGGCGAGACGGCGAGCTCGCCGAGCGACGCCGACTGCTCCACGACCGGGCGGAAGACCCGCTCGGCGGAGCTGGTGCTGCCAGGCAGGAGCCAGCGCAACACCGGATCCTCGGCGAAAGCCGCCACCAGCACGCGGACCGCGAGCTCGCAGTCGGCTGTTGTCGTAGGCATGCGTACACCGTATTAGCAGCGTCGATGACGACGCGAGCACAAGCAGTGCACTTCTCGTAGTGCACCAGTAAGCCCGATCGATCCGGGCGGGAAACTCGAACTCGCCGCCGTTCCAACACCGATACGTACTAGTACAGTTGAGCTGGTCGCCGCCTGGCGGGAGTCCGCCTTGTACACCGAGGCCGAGCGGGCAGCGCTGGCGGTCACCGAGAAGGGCGCGGCGCGCCTCAGGAGAACCCGAACGCATCGGACAGCCCGGCACGGGTTCCCCGACTGGGACGCCCCGTGCGAGCCGGTCCGGTCCGGCCCCACCTCGGATACCTGCCAGCATCACCCCGAGGACACCCGTCAGCACCTGACGATGACGACCGCTGGCGGTGATGCGCAGGAGTGGGTGTGACCGCGATGCTGCTCGTATGAAGCGGAAACCGGTCACGCTCCTCGTCGGTGGCGGAATCGGTGGTGATGGTGGGGAGGTCGGCGGCATGGACCAGCGGGAGCCCCGTGGTCAGGTGCGCAGCTCGACCGATCATGACGTCGCACACTGGCTGGCCGCGGAGGACCAGGCGGAGGACGCCGGCCGGCTCGACCCCGACGATCGGCGCACATGCCACGTGCACGGCCGGTGGATCCACCAGTGCGTCTCTTCACCGGTTCACGTCAACCCGGTCACGCGACACCGCTGGTGTCGTGACTGCGCAGCGGAGCTGACCGTTGCGGTGGACGAACTCACGCGATCGGTGACCATGCGATGCCCACACTGCAACCTGGGCAGCAGCGCCGCCACCGCCCGGGTGTTGGCGGCCTGCCGTGCCAGCCTCAGCCAGGCCGGCCGCAAGATCCGGCCCCGCCTCGTGGCTTGACGCGGTGACGTCGGGTGTGAACGCCGGTAGCGCGCCGCAGCCGCAGCGCGCTCATGCCGCCACGGTAGTCAGGCTCGCTCTCACGACCGGTCCCCCTGGAGCGCCTCGGTCAACCGGCCGGTGCGCGCTCGGTAGTCGGCCCGAGCGCCCAGGGCGCCGTCCAGGTCGACCGCGACGAACCGGGTGCGGGTGTTGGGCGCCGACTGCGCAACCATGTCGAGGTCGCCGGACAGGACGGTGGCCACCATCATGTAGCCGCCGCCCGACACCGCGTCGCGATGCAGGATGATCGGCTCGACGCTGCCGGGCACCTGGATGGAGCCGATCGGGTACGGCGCGTCCACGATGTTGGACGGGTCCTGCCCCGCACCGAACGGGGCCTCCCGCTCAACGGTCTCCAGCTCGGCACCCTTGTAGCGAAAGCCGATGCGGTCGGCCACCGGCGTGAGCGTCCACGTGACGCCGAGGAAGCTCTCCCGGCCCGCGGCGGTGAGTCGGTGGTCGTAGAGACCCATCATCACCCGGACCTCGACGTCCTTGGAGTAGGACGACCGCAGGTCGACGGGCACGCTACGGCCGGGCTGCACGCCGGACGAGACGCCGACGGGGAGCTTGTCGCCGGTCTGCAGCGGGCGTCCCGCGAAGCCGCCGAGGGCGCCGAGGCCGTAGGTGGAGCGGCTGCCCAGCACCTCGGGCACGTCGATCCCGCCCGAGACGGCGAGGTAGGCCCGCGCACCCGCGGTCAGGTAGCCGAAGTGGAGGACGTCTCCCGGGGCCACGGGGAACGACTCCCACAACGGCCGCTCCTCGCCGTTGACCCGCGGGGCCATGCTCGCGCCCGCCACGGCGACGACGGCGGGCGCCTCGAACGCCAGCTCCGGTCCCATGTAGACGATCTCCAGGGCCGCCGCACCCGCCGGGTTGCCGACGAGCAGGTTCGCCGCACGCAGCGCGTACTGGTCGAGGGCGCCGGACGGGGGGATGCCGACGTCGTAGTACCCCGCACGGCCGGCGTCCTGGACCGTGGTGGACAGGCCGGGCTTGCGTACCTCGATCACCGCAGCACCTCCAGCAGCCGGGCGTTGTAGCCGTCGGGGTCGTCGAGGAACTCCTGCAGCGCGAACTCCGCCGGCGCCGTCCGGATCCGGAACGTCCCCGCCTCGACCTCGGCGACGTGCGCGTCGTACTGCTCGCGGTCGATCGGGGTGTACTTCACGATGTCGCCGGGCCGGAAGAACACCATGAAGTCGGTGAAGTCGGGCAGCTGCTGGGTGGGGTCGTAGATCGGCGCCGGGGTGATGCCGAACATCTGGTAGCCGCCCGCGCCGCGCACCGAGTAGATGCAGGCGAAGCAGCCGCCGTAGCCCACGGTCTGCTTCGGGGTGTCGGTGCGGGGGCGCAGGTACTTGGGCACGAGGATCGCTCGCTCCCGGGGCACCATCTGGAACTTGAACGGCAGCCCGGCCACGAACCCGACCATGGAGACGAACCACGGCGAGCCGGCGTGGGCGTCGATGAACTCCTCCACCGACGAGTAGCCGTTGATCCGCGCGGCGTACTCGATGTCGGTGGCGTCCGGGTCCTGGTGGCGGTCGCGGAAGCGCATCTGCGTCTCGGTGGTCCACGGGTCGCGGTAGAACACCGGTATCTCGACGACCCGGGTGGGCAGCGCGAGGTCGTGCGCGTCGCCGACCTGCTTCTCGAGGTCCTGCAGCAGCCCCAGCAGCTTCCGTGGCTCGAGCACGTCCGGGTCGTAGCGCACCTGGTAGGACGCGTTGGCCGGGCAGATCTCCAGCACGCCCTCGGGGCGGTTCTCGCGCAGCGCCTTCGTGATGGCCATGACCCGGAAGTTGGCCTGCAGGCTCATCTCCTCGGCCAGCTCCACGAACACGAACTCGTCGCCGCCCCAGCTGTAACGGGCGGCCTGCACGTCCGTCACGTTCCTGCCTCCCTCACGTCGCCGCCGTACTCATGTGACCGTCCGCTTCCGTTCTGCCAACCACTGCTCCAGCGCGCCGGTGTGGAAATCCGCCGCGGCGAACCAGTCCTCGCCGAGGATCTCCGCACTCAGCGCCGCGGTGGTCGGCACGCCGTCCAGGGCGAACTCCCCCAACGCACGGCGCCCACGGCGAATCGCGGTCTCCCGGTCCTCACCCCAGACCACCACCTTGGCCAGCAGCGAGTCGTAGAAGGGCGGGACCGTGGCGCCGGGCTCCAGCCACGTGTCGACGCGCACCCACGGCCCGGCGGGCAGCACCAGCCGTTCGACCTTGCCGGGCGAGGGCAGGAAGTCCTTCTCGGGGTCCTCGGCGCACACGCGGAACTCGATCGCCGACCCGCGCGCGACGATCTCGTCCTGCGCGAACCGCAGCCGCTCCCCCGCGGCGATCCGGAGCTGCTCGGCCACGAGGTCGACACCGGTGATCAGCTCGGTGGTCGGGTGTTCCACCTGGATCCGGGTGTTCATCTCGATGAAGAAGAACTCCCCGGTGTCGTCGTCGACGAGGAACTCGGCGGTGCCCGCGCTGGTGTAGCCCACCTCCCGGGCCAGCCGCACGGCCGCCGCCGTCATGGCCTGCCGAACGCCGTCGTCGATGCCGGGGGCGACGGCCTCCTCCACGACCTTCTGCCTGCGCCGCTGGAGCGAGCACTCGCGTTCGAACAGGTGCACGACGTCGTGCCCGTCTCCGAGCACCTGCACCTCGACGTGCCGGGCGCGGCGGAGGAATCGCTCCAGGTACATCGCGCCATCGCCGAACGCGCTGGCGGCCTCCTTCGACGCCGCGGGGAACGCCGAGCGCAGGCCGGCCTCGTCCGCGACGACCCGGATGCCACGCCCGCCGCCGCCCGCCGCGGCCTTGAGCATGATCGGGTAGCCGATCTCGGCGGCCGCGGCGACCGCGGCGTCGACGTCCGCGACTCCGCCCGGGGTGCCGGGCACGGTCGGGACACCGGCTGCTGCGGCCACCTGGCGGGCACGCACCTTGTCGCCCATCTGCTCGATCACCGCAGCCGACGGCCCGACGAAGGCCAGGCCCGCGCCGGCGACCGCCGCGGCGAACGACGCCCGCTCGGAGAGGAAGCCGTAGCCGGGATGCACGGCATCGGCACCGGTCTCCGTCGCCGCGTCGAGGATGGCGTCGGCGAGCAGGTAGCTCTTCCCGGCGGGCGGCGGCCCGATCTCGACAGCGGCATCGGCCAGCCGGACGTGCGGTGCGTTCGTGTCGGCGGTGCTGTGCACCGCCACCGTGGAGATGCCCAGGTCCCGAGCAGCGCGCACGATGCGGACCGCGATCTCGCCGCGGTTGGCGACGAGGAGACGCTTCACCCCTGCCCGTCCGAGGACGACTCGATGACCGCCACCGGCTGGCCGGCGTCGACGACGTCCTCGTTCTCCACGAGGAACTCCACGACCGTGCCCGCCGCACCCGCGGACACCTGGTGGAAGGACTTCATGACCTCGACCAGGCAGACGGTGTCGTCCGCGCCGACGTTCTGGCCCTCGGCCGCGAACGGATCGCTGTCGGGATCGGGCCTGCGGTAGAACACGCCGGGAATCGGCGAGACGACCTCGTGCCGGGCCATGGGTCTCCTCTCAGGCTGACATGTGGGGGCGTAGGGCTTCGTGGACGGCCTTGGCGACGTCCACGGCGTTCGGGGTGTCGGAGTGCACGCAGACGCAGTCGGCGCGCACCGGGATCTCGGTGCCGTCGACGGCCGTGGCGACTCCGTCGGTCACCGCGCGCACCGCCCCTTGCGCCGACGCGGCCGGGTCGAACGGCTGGTGAACGCGCGTGATGATGAGCGAGCCGTCGGGGCGGTAGTCGAGGTCGGCGTAGTACTCGGAGATGAACCCCTCGTCCCGGGCGCCCCAGACCTGCTCGTGCACCGTGCCCGCCATACCCATGAGCGGCACGCCGAAGACGTCGGCGGCGTCGGCGAGAGCCTCGGCGACCTCCGGGTCACGCGCCGCCATCCCGTACAACGCGCCGTGTGCCTTGATGTGGTTGAGCTCCATGCCCTGGCCAAGCAGGAAGCCTGACAACGCGCCGACCTGGTAGACGACGGACGCGGTGAGCTCGTCGCGGTCCAGCTTCATCTCACGGCGGCCGAAGCCCTCACGGTCGGGCAGCGACGGATGCGCTCCGACCCGGACGCCATGCTCCCTGGCCAGCGCCACGGTCTGCTGCATGACACGGGGATCCGAGGCGTGGAACCCGCAGGCCACGTTGGCCACCGTGATCCACGGCATCAGCCCCTCGTCGTCGCCGCAGCGATAGATGCTGAAGGCCTCACCCATGTCGCAGTTGATGTCCACCATGCCGACCTCCTTCCTTCAGGCGGTTCCGCCATCCTTGCCCACAGTGCGGACCCCCGCCACACCCCCTGCGGGCCCACCCCAGTGGAACCGGAAACCTCCCAGCGTGGTCGTCGGATCACCACGCTCGCGTCGATCGCATTGCGGTTCGTCGCCATCAGCACCTCGCATCGACGTCGTATCGACGCCGACGGAACGGGTGGTGGCCGGCGGGGTTGCTCGCAGACGGGGCCGTGTTCAGTCGGCCGGCGCAGCGCGGTCACGCCGGTGGCCGCTCGCCAGCTGCGCGAAAGCAGCCATCGAGGGGTACTCCCAGTCCGGAGCGACACTCTCCCCGGGCTCCGGGGTCGCCCCCCAGCCCGGGCGATCGTGTCGCCGGTTGATCCAGACGCCGGGCAGTCCCGCCCGCTTCGCGGGCACGTGGTCGTGGAAGAGGCTCTGCGCGACGTGCACCAACCGCAGTCCCCTGCTGTGCGCGTACCCGGTCAGTACGTCGAAGTTGCGCGGCGCCGGCTTGTAGGTCCCCACGTCCTGTGCCGTGATGATGTGGTCGAAGTCGACGTCGAGCCGCCGACGGCTCCCCTCGAAGCTCGCGTTGTCCACGTTGGACAGGATGATGAGCTCGAACCGATCGGCCAGTGACACGAGCGCGTCATGGGAATCCGGGAAGGCGGGCCATTCCGGCACCGACGATCCGAGCCGCTCCGCCTCGGCGTCGGTGACCGGGTAGCCGAGCTTCGCCCCGGTGGCGCGGAATGCATCGGCCAGCACGTCGGGATACAACGTCGTCGGCCGTTCCCGGACGATCCTGGCTTCCTCGTCGGCGTAGGCGGTGAGCACCCGCTCGTCGGACGACGCCGGGTCGAAACGACGTGCCCACGGGCCGAGGATCGCGGCGATGCCGGCCTCCCAGTCGATCAGAGTGCCGTAGCAGTCGAAGCTCAGGGCGTCGTAGCAGTCGAACACGGTTCTCCTCCCTCCGGTTCACTGCCGGGGCTGCGTTCTCGGTTCGGCTCGCGGTCGACCTCGACGCGTTCCGAGGGAGCCCGGCGGGATGGACGGTGGTGCAGCAGGCCGAACTTCGACCACATGCCCTCGGCTGCTTCGATGGATGCGCTGGTACGCGCCGGATCGACCGCGGCCAGCTGCGCGACCATGGCCTGCACCACGGCGATGCCGGCCGTCAGCGACGGGAAGAACGCGACGCCCTCCGCCGGGACCATCACCACTTCCTCCGCCGCTCCCGCCAGTGCCGGGCTCGCCACATCTGTCACCGCGAACACGCGGACGCCGCGCGCCCGGGCCTCGCTCGCCGCGAGAACGGTGCTCTCGTACAGCCGCCAGAAGCTGATCGCGATCAGCACGTCCCCCGAGCCGCTCGCCGCGATCGCGTTGGCCAGTCCTGCGTCCCCGGACGTCACGGCAGCTACGTCGTAGCCGGCGAGCCGCGCGTTGTGCGCGAACGCGACGCCGACGGCCGCGAAGCTGCCATCGGCGACCACGATGGTGCGGCGGGCGGCCGCCACCGCCTCGGCGATGGTCCGGACGGCCGCCTCGTCGAACCGCCGGGTGAGCAGCGCCATGCTGTCGAGGTCACGGCGCAGTGACGCCGAGCCGGGTGACCTCACGCCGTGGTGCTCGGCAGCAACCTCGGGGGCGCTGAGCGAGGACAGGTACCGGGCGCGCAGTTCCTGCTGGAGCGCAGGCCACCCGGCGAAGCCCAGTGCCTGCGCGGTGCGGGTCACCGTCGCCGTGTTGACGCCCGCGAGCTGGGCCAGCTCGACCGTCGAGCCGAACGACGCTCTGCGCGGCTGGGACAGCAGGACCTCCAGCACCGCCGCCGCCTTCGAACGCAGCCCGCGCTCGGGCACCCGGTCGCGCAGCCAGTCCTCGAAGCCGTCATCCGGCACGTGCTCGGTCAACCTGCCCCTCTCCTTCGACCGCGGGAAGACGCTACACAGTCGTAACGCAGAAGATCTGCAACAGTCGTTGCATCCTGCTTGACCTGCAGCATAGTTTGCAGAGATTCGTTCTGTCGTTCCCTCGATCGGGAAGGTGCTGCATGGCCTTGTTGGCCCGCCTGGACAGGCTCCCGCTGAGCCGCCCGCACTACGGCCTGCTGGTGATCGGTGGGCTGGGCTACACCTTCGACGGCATGGACTCGGCTGTCGTCGCCTTCCTGCTGCCGAGCGCCCAGCAGGTCTGGAATCTCGACAACGCCCACCTCGGGCTCATCGGGTCGGCGACCCCGTTCGGGTTCCTCTTCGGCGCGACCCTCGCGGGCCTGCTCGGCGACCGGATCGGCCGCAAGAAGGTCATGATGTACGCGCTGGGCTTCTACGCCGTGTTCTCCGTGCTCGGCGCATTCGCCCCCAACTACGAGGTGTTCCTGGCGGCCCGGGTGCTGGCGGGGGCGGGAGCGGGCGCCGAGAGCGCGATCATCGCGCCGTTCCTGTCGGAGTTCGTCCCCGCGGCGCGGCGCGGCTGGTTCGTCGGAGCGCTGGCCGGGTTCTTCTCCTTCGGGTTCGTCATGGCCGCGCTGATCGGCCGCTTCGTGGTGCCCACGTTCGACGACGGCTGGCGGATCGCCCAGCTGATCACCGCGCTGCCGATCGTGATGCTGCTGTGGTGGCGGCGCGTGCTTCCGGAGTCGCCCCGCTACCTGCTTCAGAGCGGGCGTCACGCCGAGGCCGAGGCGGTGGTCGCCGATCTCGAACGGCGGGTCGAGAAGGCCACCGGACGTCCGCTGCCGCCTGTTGCGGATGCCGCCGCCGCACGTCCGGTGGTCGCCACGCCGAAGGTGACCCTGGTCAGCGCCATGAAGTTCCTCTGGGCCCCGGCCATGGCCCGGCGCACCGCGATCATCTGGCTGGTCTGGTTCGTGATCACGTTCTCCTACTACGGCTTCTTCTCGTGGATACCCACGCTGCTCGTGCAGCGCGGGATCACGGTGACCAAGAGCTTCGAGTTCTCGCTCATCATCTATCTCGCGCAGATCCCCGGGTACTTCTCCGCTGCCTGGTTGTCGGAGAAGCTGGACCGCAAGAACACGATTGCGATCTACCTGGCCGGCTCGGCGGTCAGCGCGTTCTGGCTGTCCCAGATGGACGATCCGGTGGCGATCACGGTCGCGGGCGCGGTGCTGTCGTTCTTCCTCAACGGCACCTACGCCGGCGTCTACTCCTACACCCCCGAGGTGTTCCCCACCTGGATCCGCGCGACCGGAACCGGCCTGGCAAGCGCGTTCGGTCGCGTCGGCAGCATCCTCGCACCCACGATCATCGGGCTGACCGCCGCCAGCCTCGGATTCGCCGGCGTGTTCGGCATGACCACCGCCGTCCTCACGGTCGGCGTCGTGTGCGTCATGGTGTTCGGGCTGTCCACCGCAGGCCGGAGCCTGGAGGACCTCACCGAGCAGAACGCGCTCGCCGCCACCGCAGAAGGGATGAAGAAGTGACCGAAAAGTGCACACTCGAGGAGCTCGAGGAGAAAGTCAGGGAGTCAATCGGTGTGCGGTTGTTCACCGTGCTGGCCTGGATCCCCGACCGGCGCGCGCTGCATCGCGCCCACAGCAGTCACCCCGAGCAGTATCCCGTCGGCGGGGAGAAGACCGTCGAGGTCGCCGCGGGCTGGCTCGACCGCTGCATCGAGGCCAAAGAACCCTACTTCGGCCCGAATCCCGCCGCGGTTCGCGAGATCTTCGCCGACCACGAGCTGATCGAGAGCCTGCACTGCGGCTCGATCCTCAACGTGCCCGTCCTCGGCGAGGACGACGAGGTTCTCGGCGTGCTCAACATCCTCGACGCCGAGGGCAGCTACGACGACGAGTCGATCATCGTGGCGAGTTCCCTCGCCCCGCTCGCCGCATCCTCGCTGCGCGAGCTGGTCGACCGCCTGTCCATCCAGGGAAGCCGCACGTGAGCCTGCTGGTGCGCAACGCCGTGATCCTCGACGCGAGCACTGGCGACTACACCGAGGGCGACCTGCGTTGCGAGGACGGCCGCGTCGTCGAGGCCGGTCCCGGCCTGACCGCCCGCGACGCCCGCGTGCTCGACGTGGGCGGTGCCGTGGTCGTACCCGGCCTGGTCGACGCGCACGTCCACGTCACCGCGGCGTCCACCGCCGACCTCGGGTCCCTGTCCTCCCAGTCACCGTCCTACGTCGCCGCGCACAGCGCTCGCACGATGGGACAGATGCTCGACCGCGGCTTCACCACCGTCCGGGACGCCTCAGGCGCCGACTACGGGCTGGCCGACGCGCAGGCAGAGGGCCTGATCCGGGGGCCGCGCCTGCTGTTCTGCGGCAAGGCGTTGAGCCAGACCGGCGGTCACGGCGACGCGCGCAATCGCGGCATGACCGCATATGACAGCCACTCCTGCTGCGCGGGCCTCGGCCGCGTCGCCGACGGCGTGGACGCCGTCCGCGCGGCCGCGCGCGACGAGCTCCGCAAGGGCGCCCACCACATCAAGGTGATGGCCTCGGGCGGAGTCAGCTCCCTCACCGACCGCGTCGACTCCACCCAGTACTCGATGGACGAGCTGCGGGCGATCGTCGAGGAGGCGGGGGCAGCCAACCGCTACGTCGCCGCGCACGCCTACACCGCACGCGCGGTCAACAGGGCGCTGGAGGCAGGCGTGCGGTCGATCGAGCACGGAAACCTGCTCGACGACCGCAGCGTGGAACTGCTCGTGGAGCACAAGGCCTACCTCGTGCCGACGCTGGTGACGTACTGGGCGCTCAAGGAGGAAGGCATGTCCCACGGCCTACCGGAGCGCAGCTCGCGCAAGGTCGACGACGTGCTCGGTGCGGGCCTCCAGGCGCTGGAACGGGCGGCCCGCGGCGGCGTGAAGCTCGTCTACGGCAGCGACCTCCTCGGCGGCATGCAGCGCCACCAGAGCCACGAGTTCCGGTTGCGCAGCGAGGTGCAGAAGCCGATCGAGGTGATCCGCGCGGCCACGGTGAACGCGGCCGAACTCGTCGGCATGGCAGGCGAGATCGGCACGCTCGCGCCGGGCGCGCACGCCGACCTGCTCGTACTCGACGGCGATCCGCTGGAGGACATCGGGTTGCTGGCCGACCCGCGGCGCATCCGCCATGTCGTGCAGGCGGGCGAGTGCGTCGGCGCCTCCTGAGCAGGGAGCAGGCCAGGGCTTCTCGAAGTGCGACCGTGCCCTCGTCGCCCGCGGCCTGTCCAACGACGAGATCGCCCGCGACCGCGCCCAGCTCGTCATCGCTGCCTACCAGGGCGGCCTCGTGACACCCGCGTAGTCCGATCCGCAGCTTGCGGGACGAAACCCACAGGCTGAGCCCACGTGACCGGCACCCCTGCTCACCGGTCCAGCCACGTCGTGGCGAAGAAGATGTCACGGCCGATGGTCCGGTCGATCCCCTTCACCTCCGGTTTCGTGATCGTCGACGCGTAGCTGCGGCTGAGGAACAGCAGCGCGATGTCCTCGTTGACCAGCCGCTCGACCTCCTGGTAGGCCCTCGTCCGCACGCCGGAATCGAGAGTGGCTGCGGCCTCGTCGAGCAGTCGGTCGACGTCCGGGTTCGAGTACTTCCCGAAGTTGATCGCGCCGCTCGTTCCCAGCAGGCGCTCGACGGCCGGGAACGGGTAGTCCACCGGGGCGAGGTTGCTGATCAGCTGGAACTCACCGCCCTGTAGCACCCGGGACGTGAACTCGGCCAGGTCGAAGAACTCCACGTCGACCTGCATTCCGACGGCGGACAGTTGCGCCTGCACGAACTCGCCGAGCGAGACCTCGCTGCGGCTGGTCGTGAACGTGATGCGCGGGCTTCCGCCGTCCGCCACGTACTCCTGCACGAGCCGGCGGGCCTGCTCCGGGTCGTACTCCGGCCAGCGGTCCGACGCGGCGTCGGTGTGATACGGGCTGCGGGCCTCGAACAGGCTGTCCGAGCCGACCAGTTGGTTGCCGTACTGGCTCGCGGCCATGGCCCGCAGGTCGATCGCCCGCACGGCCGCCTCCCGCATCCGCCGGTCGTCGAACGGCGTGCGGGCGAAGTTGAAGGTGAAGAAGAAACCTGCGCTTCCCGGCCCGTAATAGACGGTGAAGTCCGGGTCGACGTAGGCCCGGACCAGCTCGGTGTTGTAGCCGCCGTAGATCAGATCCACGTCGCCGTTGACCATCGAGGCGTAACGGGTCTCGGTGTCCGACAACGGCCGGAACTCCAGCCCGTCCAGGCGAGGCAACCCCGGCTGCCAGTAGTGCTCGTTGCGGGTGAGCTTCATCCGGTTGTCCCGCTGCCAGCTCGTGACCTCGAACGGGCCGGCCCCGACCGGGTTGTTGCCGATGTCGTCGCCGTACCGCGCGAGCGCGGCCGGCGAGATGATCATCCCCAGCGTCCCCGCGAAGATCGACCCGGTGAACACCACCGGGAAGTCGCCGAGCGGCGCCGCCAGCGTGAACTCGACGGTGAGCGGATCGACCGCCCGCATCGCGGTGATCTGCTTCGCGTACCTCGCCGCGGGCGAGGCGGGCGCGTCGATGTGCCGCTGGGTGTTGACGATCACCGCGTCGGCGTCCAACGGCGTCCCGTCAGAGAACAGCACCCCCTCGCGCAGGCCCATCACCCAGGTACGCCCGTCGTCGGTGGTCTCCATCGACCGGGCGAGGTACGGCTCGACCTCGCCCTCGGGCGTCAGCCGCAGCAGCAGGTCGTACACCGCCATCGCCACCGCGTTGCCGTTCTGCACGGTCGGGTCGAAGCTCACGACCTCGCGGTCGTTGCCGATGACCAGGGTGCCGCCGCTACGGGGCTCCCCCTCGGTGGCCGGGTCTCCGCCGTAGGGGCGCATGGCCTGCAGCGGGGGCCGCCCGTCTCCGCCGCCCTGGTTGGCGCCGACCGCCCCGCAGGCGGCCAGGACGACCACGGCCGCGAGCACGGCGAACGTCCTCGACGCACGAGATCTCCAGAGCATCGGCGTTCCTCCTCGTCGAGTCCACCGCGAATCCGTTCCGAGCGTCCGCCAACACCGACCGCCGGCCCAAACGGCTGCGCGCACACTTTCCTGGCGATACGTGCGCCCGCCATTCGGGGCGCTGGGCCGAGCCGACGCGAGCCGGCGGCGAACCGGCGCTACTTCACAGATCACGGGCCAGGATCCCGGCGACCATCCGGCGGCCGACGACGACGACGAACAACACGAGCAGCGGGACGTGGCGTGTAGCTGTTCTGCAGCGCCGGCGGACCCTGCCGGGCCAGGCAACTTGCCACGTCGCGGCCCGTGCGCGCTGTCTCAGGACAGATCAACACCCGCTGGTCGGTGAGCGCGCGCCGGCGGGTGCCACGTCGCTGCGGCGGGCCGCTGCGATGGCGAGAGTCGCCAGCAGTGCGGTCACGACGACCGTCACCGCGAGCGCGGTCCAGGTGGCGGCGTCGGGGTGGACGAGCGACTGACCGCGGAGCGCCTGCCACGCCGTGATGACGAACAGCGCGGTGTAACCCAGGACGACGACCCCGGTCAGCTGGGCGCGCACGCGTTCGCTGCGCAGCCAGCCGATCCGCGCCGCGAGGGCAGCCAGGACCAGCGCCGTGAGCGCGAACACCTGGATGGAGTGCAGGCTGATGAAGTGGGGAACGCGCAGATCGCCGCCCACGGTGCTCCAGTTCGTGATCGGCATGCCGCCGCCGTCCGGGACCCCCACCCCGTGCTGCCCCACCAGCGTGACCGGGTTCCCGTAGGCATCCTGGGCCGTCCGCGCAGTCGTGGCCGACCCGCCGATGAACGACGCCAGCCCCATGCCGATGACCGCCACCGCGATCCCGGCTCGGAAGGCCACCGTGAGTGCCGCCTCACCGACCCGTTGGAACAGCATCATCACGGCGATGAGCAGGTTCGCCCCGAACAACGCGACAACACCCGATGAGAAGACCACCTGCCCGATCTGGTTGAACGCATCGGTGTCGGTGTTGAAATGACTGTAGGTGCCGCGAGCCGCCTGCACCGCGATGAAGCCGACGTCGACCACTCCCATGACGGCGAAGACCGTTCCGAGGGTCCACATCGTGCGCCGTGCCCTGCGGAGCTTCGGCAACAGCCAGGCGAGTGTCGCGCCGTAGATGACGAACGACACCCCGAACTTCACCGGCTTCGACCAGATCGACTGCGCCATGAGCTCGCGACCGTCGGCGACCAGACCGACGCTCGCGACGACGACCAGCACGACCATCGCAGCCACCATGATCATCAATGGTCGGTGCCACGACCGCACGTGCGCAGTGATGGACAACCTGTCTGCCAACAGGCTCATGCGACCTCTGCTCCTGCGCATCGAGACCTGCCGGGACGGAGCCGCCGCGCCACCGGATCGTCGGCGAACGCCGCGACCAGAACGCCGACCGCGGTATCGCAGTCGGTGGTTGTCGTTGTCATGCGTACACCGTATGAGAACTATCAGCAACGACGTGATCTTGACAGTGCACTTTCGCAGTGCCCTAGCGGACCCGCCCTATCTGCGGGAGGGAAACCATGATGGCCGTCGTTCAGCGGCCCGTTCGTACTAGTACAGTTGGACTGTGTCGCCAGTCGAGGAGAGCGAGCGGCCCTACCTTCGGGTCGCCGCGGCCATCCGCCACCGGATCACGTCGGGCGCGCTCCGGCCTGGTGACCGCGTGCCGTCCACCCGGCAGGTGGTTCGCGACTTCGGCGTCGCCATGGCCACGGCCACCAGGGCGCTCACTGTCCTACGGGACGAGGGACTGGTGGTCACCCGGCCGGGATCGGGCACGGTCGTGCGCGGCCCGGAACCGCCGTCGCGGCGCGCCGGACGCCCACCGGACCGGGCACTCACGACGGAGCGGATCGTGGCCACCGGCATCGCCGTCGCCGACGCGGACGGCCTGGACGCCGTGTCGATGCGCCGGCTCGCCGCCGAGCTCGGCGTCGGCCCGATGTCGTTGTACCGGCACCTGTCCGGGCGCGAAGAGCTGGAGCACCTCCTCGTCCGCGCCGTGTTCCGCGCGCATCGGCTGCCCGAGCCGGGGCCGCCCGGGTGGCGCGCGAAGCTGGAACTGGTGAGCCGCGTGGAATGGGCGGCGTACCGCAGGCACCCGTGGCTGCCCGAGCTGATCTCGCTGACCAGGCCACTGCTCGCCCCGGAGGCGATGGCCCACACCGAGTGGACGTTGCGGGCTCTCGACGGGCTGCCCCTGACCCCCATCGAGAAGACGCGCGAAGCGCTCACCCTGCCCGCACTCGTCCGCGGCCTCGCCGTCACCGCGGCAGCGGAGATGCGGGCCGAGCGGGAGACCGGGATGGCCAACGACCAGTGGTGGGTCACGCTCGACGACGAGGTGCGCGCCCTCATGGCCTCCGGCCGCTACCCGAGGCTCGCCGCGGTCCCCCCGGAAGGGGTGCAGGACCTCGACGCCCTGCTGACCCACGCCATAACCCGCCACCTGGACGGCCTAGCAGCACATCTGGCTCGGAGCACTGTGGAGCCGTAACGCTGTTCCGTCAGCCGTCAGGCAGCACTGTGGCTCCCCAGTGCGCATCCTTGGCGAATCCGTCGGACCGCGGGCGCGGACACCGTCTGCACCAGGTCGGCCCCGGAGTGCCGGATGTGCACGAACGCCGTCATCGACTACCTGACGCAGCTCCTGCAGGCCGCAGGCCATCCGGCGCCCGACCCCACCGCCCACGCGCTGCACATGCTCATGGACGGCGCGGTTGTCACCGCCCTCCGTGAACGCACGCCCGACGCGGCCCGCCGCCATCCTCCTGGCTGCCCGGAGCACTCCGGAGCCATAGCGCTGTTCCAGGAGCCGTCAGACAGCACTATGGCTCCGATCTGCGCTCCTCCTAGTAGGCGCGCCCGATCAGGATCGTGTGTTTGGCGGGGTCGCCCGTCATCAGGCACGTGGGGGCGGGCGGGTCGGCGTCGACGATGCATCGGATGGTGGCGCCGGTGCCCTCGTTGA
Source organism: Pseudonocardia sp. OZ21 (assembly GCF_059359135.1). NCBI lineage: Bacteria > Bacillati > Actinomycetota > Actinomycetes > Pseudonocardiales > Pseudonocardiaceae > Pseudonocardia > Pseudonocardia sp. OZ21. Next base: position 250,413 of record NZ_JCADBN010000010.1, on the reverse strand, counting down.
GCGCGCGCTCCGACCCCTCCGCGCCGGACCAGGCGGCGAGAAACAGCCCTCCGTCGCCGACCCGCTGCGTGAGCTCGTCGAGGTCGGTGACGGGATGGGTGTGCTGTTCGCGGAAGGTGCGGGAGTCCTCGAACAGCGTCCGCTGGATCTCCTCGAGCAGGCCTGCGGCGGCCCGTGCGGCCCCGTCCAGCGGCACCGGACGCTTGGTGCGGGTGTCGCGCCGCACCACGGTGGCCTGCCCGGCGGCCAGCTCCCGCGCACCCACTTCGATCCGGACGGGGACGCCCTTCAGCTCCCAGTCGACGGTGCGCCGACCGAACGAGGTGTGGGCACGCGTGTCGGCGTGCGCGCGTACGCCGGCGTCGCGGAGCTCCGCGACGATGCGCTCGGTCGCCTCTGCGACCGCGCTCTCCTCCCCCAGCTGCATGACCACCACCTGGTGCGGCGCGATCGACGGGGGCAGGCGCAGCCCGCGGTCGTCGCCGTGGACCATGATCACCCCGCCGATCATCCGGGTGGACGTGCCCCAGGAGGTGATGGCGGCGTGGCGGAGGTGGCCGCCCGCGTCCAGGTACTGGATGTCGAAGGCGCGCGCGAAGCTGTGGCCGAGGTTGTGGCTGGTGCCCATCTGGAGCGCCTTGCCGTCGCGCATCAGCGCCTCGCAGGTGAAGGTGTGGTCGGCACCGGCGAAGCGCTCACCAGGCGACTTCTCTCCCACCGCGACCGAGATCGCCAGCGTCTCCTCCATGAACCGCCGGTAGACCTCCAGCATGCGCCGGGTCTCCGCGACCGCGTCGTCATAGGTGGCGTGGACGGTGTGGCCCTCCTGCCAGAGGAACTCGGTGGTGCGCAGGAACAGCCGCGGCCGCAGCTCCCAGCGGACCACGTTGTTCCACAGGTTGATCATCAGCGGCAGGTCACGATGGGACTGGACCCACTTGGCGAAGTAGTGGTTGATGACCGTCTCGGAGGTGGGCCGCACCACCAGCGGCTCGGCAAGCTGCTCCCCGCCGCCGTGGGTGACCACGGCCAGTTCGGGGGAGAAACCCTGGACGTGCTGCTTCTCCTTCTCCAGGAAGCTCATGGGGATGAACAGCGGGAACGCGGCGTTCTGGGCGCCGGTCGCCTTGATCCGACGATCCATGTCGGCCTGCATGAGTTCCCAGATCGCGTAGCCCCACGGTCGGATGACCATGGTCCCTCGAACCGGGCCGTTGTCGGCCAACTCGGCGCGAGCAACGACATCCTGGTACCAGGCGGGGAAGTTCTCCGCCTGCGAGGTGAGTACGGCTTTGGCCACGATCCTGCCTCTTCTTGTGTGCCGGCGGCACATCGGAACGGACAGTCATGACGGTAGCCGGAGCGAGCAAGCAGTTTTCGGGGTCGCCGGATCACAGGCGCCTCTCGTACTATTCTTCGAATGCGACCTTTACTTCGGGTACGTTCATCTTCCCGGCCAGCCTTCTCTTGTTGGGAGCCACCATCCCGTTCCAGGTGATATAGGCACCATCGGCTTCGCCGGCCTCGACGATATGAGCGTCTGGCAGGTGCCCCTCCCTCTTGAGGTACTGCATCGTGCCCTGCACGGAGCCGCCGATCAGGGTGAGAGTGAAGCCGGCCCCCTGACCGATGCCGCCGACCAACGCCCGCAACCCGGTGATCAGGTCGATCCGACCCTTTCCGCCGGTCCCCGTGGAGTCACTGTGGAGCATGAAGGCGATCTGCCCGTTGTAGCCGCAGACAGCGACACACGGCCCCATGTCGGTGGTCGACAGCGTCTTCGACGTGTCGGTCGCGCTGATGACCTTGCCCTTGCCATTCCCCTGGGTGACCTCGACACCCGTGAGAACGGTGGCAGCGACGTCAGCTCCGTCCTCCTCCGTTCTTTGGGCGATCAGCTGGTTCACTGCCTGGTTGCCGCTGGAACGCTGGAGTTGCACGATGCTGTGCGGAGAGAGCAACGGAGACGTGGCGCCGGCCTGATTGGCATCGGCTCGCTGCTGCGCGTGCCGCTTGGGCACGACCTTGCCTTTGCCCGGATTCTGCCCTTTCGCCCTCACGCTGCGACTCCTCCCGACCTACGTCGAACATGTCTGATCACGCGGATATCCGGAATTGCGGATACGAAGCCGCCCATCACGGAAGCAGCTCCACCGGTACCTCCACAACCCTGCTGCGCAGGTACTCCCCCAGCCCTTTCGCCTGCGGGTCCGGGCGGGTCGAGGAGGCCACGCCCGCGCCGAGGATCCCGTGCACCACGACGTTGAGCGCCCGCAGGTCGGGCAGTGGCCACACGTCGATCGGGAGGTCCGCCGCCTCGGGTCCGAGCAGTTCGCGGGCCTTGTCGGCGGTCAGGAAGCCACGCAGCCAGGCGTACTCGGCGTCGGTGCGGGTCCACACCCCGATGTTGGCGTTGCCGCCCTTGTCCCCGGACCGCGCCCCGCACACCACACCGAGCGGAACCTTCGTGCGCGGCCCGTCGTGGACCGGCGCGGCGGCGGGGGCCTGCGGAGGCGGCGGCACCGCACCGACCTCCGGATCGTCGATCACCAGCCGCTCGCCGTCGGGCAGGACGACCGTGTGCTGCACGGCCGAGCGCGGGACGGCGGCGGGCCGGTAGATCCCGTAGGCCGACTCCGCGGTGGGCGGGGACGTGGTGTGGAAGCCGGCGTACCCGCCCAGCGCGAGTTCCATGGCGGCGTTGGAGAACGCCCGGCCGACCGTGCGCGGGTCGGGGTCCTTGACCGTGATCCGCAGGTGGGCGGTAGCGCGCTCGTTCGACGGCGCATCCGGGGTGTCGAAGCGCAACAGCCGGACGTCGACCTCGGCGAACCGGTCCCTGCCGCCGAGCACCTCGAACAGCAGTGCCTCGGCGTGCGCGGCCTTGGCCTCGATGTCCAGCCCGGTGAGCACCAGCGTCATGGTGTTGCGGAAGCCGCCCGCCTCGTTGAGCGCGACCTTGAGCATGGGCGGAGGTGCGCTGCCCCGAACGCCGGAGATCGCCACCCGGTGCTCGCCGTCCTGTGCCAGCCGGATCGTGTCGAAGTGCGTGGTGCAGTCCGGACCGAGGTAGGCGGGCTCGGCGATCTCGTAGAGCAGTTGGGCGGTGACCGTGCCGACCGAGACCAGCCCGCCGGTCCCCGGGTGCTTGGTGATCACCGACGATCCGTCCGCGGCGACCTCGGCGATCGGGAACCCGGGGTAGCGGCGGTCGGTGATCTCGTCGAGGAAGGCGTAGTTGCCGCCGGTCGCCTGCGGTCCGCACTCGATCACGTGCCCGGCGACGACCGCGCCGGCAAGGGCATCCCAGTCGCCGTGCCCCCAGCCGTGCCACCACGCTGCCGGCCCGACGACGAGCGAGGCGTCGGTGACCCGCCCGGTCACCACGACGTCGGCCCCGGCCGCAAGGGCCTCAGCAATCCCCCAGCCGCCGAGGTAGGCGTTGGCGGACACGGGCTTGCCCTCGACGGGCGGGGTGATCGCCCCCAGCGAGCCGCGCAGGTCGTCGCCCTCGACGTGCGCGACCTTCGCATCCAGCCCGAGCCCGGCGGCGACCTCCCGGACGGCCACGGCCAGCCCGGCGGGGTTGAGGCCGCCTGCGTTGGCGACGATGCGGATGCCCCTGTCCAGGCACGTCGCGAGAACCGCCTCGACCTGGGTCAGGAACGTCCGCGCGTATCCCGCGGTGGGGTCCTTGGCCTGCGCCTTCGCCAGGATGAGCATGGTCAGCTCGGCGAGGTAGTCGCCGCACAGCACGTCGATCGGGCCACCATCGACCATCTCGCGGGCGGCTTCGATCCGGTCGCCGTAGAAGCCCGAGCAGTTGCCGATCCGCACGGCGCGCCTGCTCACGCGGTCCCTCCCGAGAACTGCGCCGGCTCGCGGCCAGGTCCTGGCGTCCCGGCGAACGCCTGCCCGATCTCGACCCACTCCCGGGCAGCGGGCCCCGTGACGTCCAGCACGAGGTCGTCGCGGTGGCGCCGCCGGGTGACGAGGAGGGCGAAGTCCAGCGCCGGACCGGCGATCTTGTTCGCGGCGTCCGCCGGTCCCCACGTCCACACCGACCCGTCCGGCGCGGCCAACTCGACCCGGACCGGGACGTCGGGCAGCACGCGGTCGTGGATCGCGTAGCTGAACGCCCGGGCGCCGACCCCGATGTGGGCGACGTGCCGCAGCCGCGCACTCGGCTCCCGCACGACCCCGAGCGCGTCGGCGACGTCCTGGCCGTGCGCCCAGGTCTCCATGATCCGCGCCGTCAGCGACGATCCCGCGCTCATCTCCGGCCCGAACCACGGCACCCGCAGGCGCGGATCGAGCCCGCGGAACGTCTCGACCAACCGGTACCGCGACCGGTCGAACCAGCGCAGCAGTTCGGCCCCGGACCGGTCGCGGTACCGGGCGGCGACGGCGTCCGGGTCCACGCCGTCCCGGGCGTCCACCCGCTGCCGCTCGGCGCGGAAGGCGTCGGGATCGACGGCGGACTGCACGGCCATGTCGTCGAAGAAGGCCAGGTGCGAGACCTGATCGGAGATCGTCCACCCCGCCGCGGGGGTGTCGCGCCGCCACCCGGCCTCGTCCAGGCCGGCGACCATCGCGCGCAGCACGGCGGACTCGGCCGCGAGGTCGTCGGCGAGCGCCGTCATCGATACCGGCATCGGCTACCACCTCCCGCGATGGTCATCGTCGGTCCACGCCTGCCTCCTCGACCACGGCCAGCACCTGGCCCATGTCCACCTGGGTGCCAGGAGCGACCGCCAGCTCGGCGACGATCCCGTCGACCGGCGCTGCGACGGTGTGCTCCATCTTCATCGCCTCCAGCACCACCAGCGGCTGCCCCGCGGTGACCGCGTCGCCGGGGCCCGCGAGCACCCGCACCACGCCGCCGGGCATGGGCGCCAGCAGCGACCCGGGGTGTGCGACGGCGTTCGGATCGGCGAAGCGCGGCACCTCGGCCAGCGCGGCCGACCCGTCCGGTCCATCCACATAGGACCAACCGGGCACGCGGTGCACGGTGTAGGTCCGCCGCACGCCCCCCACCTCCAGCTCCACGGCGTCCGGTGTCGCCAGCAGGAGCCGGGCGGGCAGCGGCTCGCCGTTCACCGCCAGCTCCAACCCGGCCCGCCGGAAGGCGTAGGTGACCTCGAACGTCTGCTCGCCTGCGGTGTAGGCGGCGCGCTGCGGCATCCCGCCGACGTTGCGCCAGCCGGACGGGAAGCCGCCCAGCACCCGTGCCGACGCCCGGTTCGCGGCCTGGGCGGCGAGTGCGGCGGCAGCGGCGTGCACCGGCCCGCCGGCGGCAGCCGCGCCGAGCGCGCGAGGGTTGTGCCTGGTCAGGTAGCCCGTGTCGGTGCGGCCGGCGAGGAACTCCGGCTCGCGGAGGATCCCGACGAGCAGGTCCCGGTTGGTCGTGACGCCGTGGATCTCGGCCCGCTGCAGCGCCCGGGCCAGTATCCGCACCGCCTCGGCGCGGGTGCGGCCGTGGGCGATCACCTTGGCCAGCATCGGGTCGTAGTGGGTGCCGACGACCGACCCGTCGACCACGCCGGAGTCGACGCGCACACCGGGCAGCGCGGGGATGCGGAAGCGGTGCAGTGTTCCGGTCGCGGGCAGGAAACCCGCGGCGACGTCCTCGGCGTAGAGCCGGACCTCGATCGCGTGCCCGGTGATCGCGGCGCCGGTGACCTCCGGGGGCAGCGGCTCCCCCTCGGCCACCCGCAGCTGCAGCTCCACCAGGTCCAGCCCGGTGACCAGCTCGGTGACCGGGTGCTCCACCTGCAGCCGGGTGTTGACCTCCAGGAAGAAGAAGCGCCCCTCCCGGTCCAGCACGAACTCCACGGTCCCGGCGCCGGTGTAGCCGATCGCCTTCCCGGCGGCCACGGCGGCGGCACCGAGCTCGGCGCGCAGCGCGTGGTCGACGACCGGCGACGGGCTCTCCTCGACGATCTTCTGGTAACGGCGCTGGATGGAGCACTCGCGCTCGAACAGGTGCACGACCTCGCCGTGGGCGTCGCCGAGGATCTGCACCTCGACGTGCCGCGGGTCGACGACGAACCGCTCCAGGAACACCGTCCCGTCGCCGAACGCCGACGCGGCCTCCCGCCGTGCTCCCTCGACGGCCGCCGCCAGCTCGGCGGGCTCCGCGACGGTCCGCATCCCGCGTCCGCCACCACCGAATGCGGCCTTGACCAGCACCGGGAACCCGATGTCCGCGGCGACCGTGGCCAGGTCGGTGTCCTCGGTGACGACGACACCGGGCAGCACCGGCACCCCGGCCTTCTCCATCAGGGCCTTGGCCTCGAGCTTCGACCCCATCGACGCGATCGCGTCCGGCCGGGGTCCGACGAAGGTCAGCCCCGCCTCCGCACATGCCCGGGCGAAGCCGGCGTTCTCGGAGAGGAAGCCGTACCCGGGGTGCACGGCATCGGCGCCGGTGGCCCGCGCCGCGGCGATGACGAGGTCACCGCGCAGGTAGGTGTCCGCCGGGGCGGACCCGGGCAGCCGCACCGCCTCGTCGGCCAGCCGGACGAAGGGGGCGTCGGCGTCCGCGTCGGAGTACACGGCCACGGTGGCGACACCCATGGCGTGAGCGGTGCGCACGACCCGCGCGGCGATCTCCCCGCGGTTGGCGACCAGGAGCTTCGAGATCCCTGTCGACGGCATGGGGGCGCTCACATCCGGAAGACGCCGAAGCCGCGACGGCCGGCGACGGTGGTCGAGTGGACGGCGGACAGCGACATGCCGAGCACGGTCCGGGTGTCGCGGGGGTCGACGATGCCGTCGTCGTAGAGCCGGGCGGTGATGTGGAAGGCGTGCGACTCGGCCTCGATCTGGGCCTCGATCGCCTCGGTGCGCCGCCGGTCGGCCTCCTCGTCGAACGGCTTGCCCTGCGACGCCGCCGAGGCCCGCCCGACGATCGACATGACGCCCGCGAGCTGCGCCGCGCCCATCACGGCCAGCTTGGCGCCCGGCCAGGCGAACATCAGCCGCGGGTCGTACCCGCGGCCGGACATCCCGTAGTTGCCCGCCCCGAACGACGACGCCATGGTGATCGTCAGGTGCGGCACGGTGCTGTTGGTGACCGCGTTGATCATCTTTGCGCCGTCCTTGATGATCCCGCCCTGCTCGTACCGGGCCCCGACCATGTATCCGGTGGTGTTCTGCAGGAACACCAGCGGCGTGTCGGTCTGGTTCGCCAGCAGGATGAACTCGCTGGCCTTCTTGGCCTCCTCGCTGAACAGCACGCCGCGGTGGTTGGCGAGCACGCCCACCGGATAGCCGTGGATGCTCGCCCATCCCGTGACGAGCGAGGTGCCGTAGAGCGGCTTGTACTCGTCGAAGTCCGAGCCGTCGACGGTGCGGGCCAGCACCTCGCGGGGGTCGAACGGCACCTTCGGGTCCGGAGGGATGATCCCGAGGATCTCCTCCGGGTCGTAGCGCGGCGGTTCAGGGGCCGCCGCCGGGAGCGGCCCGAGCTTGTGCCAGTTGATGCGGGAGATGATCTGCCTGCCGAGCCGGATGGCGTCGTGCTCGTCGACGGCGAAGTAGTCCGACAGTCCGGAGACGCGGGAGTGCATCTCGGCGCCGCCGAGCGCCTCGTCGTCGGACTCCTCGCCGGTGGCCATCTTGACCAGCGGCGGCCCGCCGAGGAACACCTTCGCCTGGCGGTCGACCAGCACGGCGTAGTCGCACATGCCGGGCACGTACGCCCCTCCCGCTGTCGAGTTGCCGAAGACGATCGCCACGGTCGGAACGCCGAGCGACGACAGCTCGGTGAGCTCGTGGAAGATCCGTCCGGCCGGCACGAAGAGATCGGCCTGCGTGGGCAGGTCGGCGCCGCCGGACTCGACGAGGTTGACCACCGGCAGCCGGTTGACCCTGGCGATCTCCAGCGCGCGCAGCGCCTTGCGCAGCGAGTAGGGGTTCATCGCGCCGCCGCGCACGGTGGGGTCGTGGCCGATGACCATGCACTCCACACCGCACACCACGCCGATCCCGGTGAGGACGGACGCGCCGACGGTGAACCCGGTGCCCCACGCCGCCAGCGCCGAGAGCTCCAGGAACGGGCTGTCCGGGTCGAGCAGCAGCTCCAGGCGCTCGCGGACCGGGAGCTTCCCCCGGTCACGGTGCCGCTGGGTGTAGCGCTCACCGCCGCCCGCGACGACCAGCTCGAGCTGCTCGTCCAGCTGTGCCAGCACCTCGAGCTGGGCCGTGCGGTGGCTCGCATACGTCTCGGAGGACACGTCGAGCTGCGACCTCAGTACGGTCATCGGGCTCCCTGGTAGTGCCCGGCGTACAGCTCCCGGACCACGTGCTTCTCGATCTTGCCACTGGACGGGGGCGGCGGGGCGTCGACCGTACCGCGCGGTTCACGGCGCGGCCGTGCTCAACGGGGTCATGAGCGGCCCGGCCGATGTCGAGCAGGCGGCCGACCGCTGAACCGGCCGCACCGCGTGATGCGCATCCCCCGGGGACACACATTTTCCGGCGGTAGCCTCGCGACCGTGGCGCGTCCCTCGACCCGAATGCTCGACACCGTCGGCACCCTCGCCCGGCTGGGCCTGGCTGCCGTGTGGCTCGTGTCGGGCGCGATCAAGCTGGCCGACCCCGGGGGCACCGTGGCGTCGGTGAAGGCCTACGAGCTGATCCCGGACGGCCTGGTGAGCGTGGTGGCAGGCGTGCTGCCGTTCCTGGAGCTGGCGCTCGGCCTGCTGCTGGTGCTGGGCGTCGGCGTCCGCCTGGTGGCGGTGCTGTCCGGAATCGTGCTGCTCGTCTACATCGCCGGCATCGCGCAGTCCTGGGCCCGTGGCCTGACCATCGACTGCGGCTGCTTCGGCGGCGGCGGGCAGGTCGCCGCGGGCCAGACGCACTACCCCGAGGAGATCCTGCGCGACACCGGGTTCCTGCTGCTCGCCGTGTGGCTCGTCGTCCGGCCGAGGACGTTCGCCTCCGTCGACGGCTGGCTCGTCCGGTCGCAACCGGAACCCGTGACCCTGGAGAACGCATCGTGAGCAACACCCAGCAGAGCAAGGGCGCAAAGAGGAAGTCGGCCTCGTCGGGCCGGGCGGTCGCCGCCGCTCGCGCCGACCGCGACAACAAGCGCAAGAACATCGTCGCCGCCGTCGTGATCGTGGTGATCGCGGCGGCCGTCTTCGGCGGGGTCTTCCTCCAGAAGCAGAAGGCCACGACCGCGGCACAGTCGGTCATTCCGACGGTGACGGTGGCCGGTTCCGCCCAGTACCCGGTGGTGCTCGACCCGGCCACGGCCACCGTGCTGGCCGGGAAGCCGACCGCACCCACCACGGTCGACGCGTACGAGGACTTCCTCTGCCCGATCTGCGGGGAGTTCGAGTCGGCCAACTTCCCCGCCATGGAGAAGCAACTCGAGGCAGGCACCATCAAGGTCCGGTACCACATGCTCAACCTGCTCGACGACCGCTCGACCCCGTCCGGCTACTCCACGATGGCCGCGAACACCGCGCTCGCGGTCGCCGCCGCGGCACCGGACAAGTTCATCGACTTCCACGACAGCCTGTTCAGCAAGCAGCCCGAGGAGAACGGACCCGGCTGGACACAGGCCCAGCTGTCCAACCTGGCCGGGCGGCTCGGCGTGAGCGGCCCCGCCTTCGACTCGGTGGTCAACGGCAACACCTACGGCGCCAAGATCCAGTCCAACCTGACCGCCGCGGAGGCCGACCCCGCCCTCCAGCAGCAGGGCGCCTTCGGCACGCCGACCGTCGTGGCGAACGGCAAGGTCGTCAACTGGCAGCAGGACCCCAACTGGCTCAGCTCGGTGGTCCCGACCCACTGACCGACGCGGTCGTACACATCGCTCGGACGCGTGATGCCTTGCCGTATCGCGGCTCTTAACGTGGGGCTCGGCGCCCGGACCTCCCGGACCGTCGCCGTTTCCTATGAATGATCGAGGAGCTGGCATGGCCGACCGCTACCCGATTCCCCCCTACACGTTGGAGACGGCGCGGGAGAAGGCGCGCCTCGCCGAGGACGCCTGGAACAGCCGCGACCCGGAGAAGGTGGCGCAGGGTTACACGATCGACTCCAGGTGGCGCAATCGTCACGAGTTCCTGCACGGGCGCGATGAGATCATCGCCTTCCTGACGCGCAAGTGGGAACGAGAGCTGGAGTACCGGCTGATCAAAGAGCTCTGGGCTTTCGAGGGCAATCGGATCGCCGTTCGCTTCGCCTACGAGTGCCACGACCTGGACGGGAACTGGTTCCGCTCCTACGGCAACGAGAACTGGGAGTACGACGAGCACGGCGTCATGGCTGTCCGGCACGCCTCCATCAACGACCTGCCGATCAGCGAGTCGGAGCGCGCCTACCACTGGCCGCTCGGTCGCCGTCCGGACGATCACCCGAGCCTGAGCGACCTGGGCTTCTGACCACCGTCGACGCTCCGTCGAGGCGGATGATGTCGTCCCGGTGGAGGGTGCGGTCGGCGACGGCGTCCAGCAGCGGCTGGTCGTGGGAGATCGCGAGCACCCCGATCCCGCTGTCCGGGCCCTGGTCAGCAGCAGTTGCCCGATGCGGGCCTCGGTGACCGCGTCGAGGAAGCCACCAGGCACCGGCGGTGAGGTAGCGCATCGACTCGGCGAGCAGCACCCCGATCGACGGCTCGGCCGGGTCGACCCCCAGGCCGAGGAACGACAGCGCGGCCTCGTGCAGGATCGCGTGCGGGACCAGCAGCACCGTCCCGACGAGGAAGTGGCCGGTCAGATGCCGCACGAGGTGGCGGCGAGCGATCCAGCCCCGGCCGCGCCCGAGCTGTCGGGCGACCACCTGCCGGGCCTGGCCGCCGCGAGTCGCCCGGTCCGCGCGCGCGAGTCGCCCGCCCACGTCCTCGCAGAGCGGGCGTCCTCCTCGCAGACCCCACCGCCCCTGCGACGAACCCACCCGGGCTGCGAGGACACCCCACCACCCGCGAGTCGCCCGGTTCAGGCGCGCGAGTCGCCCGGTTCGGGCGCCCAGCCACCCCCGCCACGTCCTCGCAGAGCCGCCGTGCTCCTCGCAGGGCCCACAGCCTCTGCGACGAACCCACCCGGGCTGCGAAGACGCCCCGCCACCCGCGAGTCGCCCGGTTCAGGCGCGCGAGTCGCCCGGTTCGGGCACCTGGGCCGTCGGCCAAACTGGCCTCCCGACCTTCACGCCGCTGCGCTCGGCCGGCCCACCCGCGAGTCACCCGGTTCGCGGGGCGAGTCGCCCCGACCACGTCCTCGCAGATCGGGCGTGATCCTCGCAGACCCCACGACCCCTGCGACGAACCCACCCGGGCTGCGAGGACACCCCACGACCCGCGAGTCGCCCGGTTCAGGCGCGCGAGTCGCCCGGTTCGGGCGCCCAGCCACCCCCGCCACGTCCTCGCAGAGCCGCCGTGCTCCTCGCAGGGCCCACAGCCTCTGCGACGAACCCACCCGGGCTGCGAAGACGCCCCGCCACCCGCGAGTCGCCCGGTTCGGGCACCCAGCCACCCCACCACGTCCTCGACCACTGCACCCGCCGGGTCGGTCGAACGGGTCGGGTCAGGGCGTTTCCCGCGGGGCGGCGCCGGATGCGGACACCGAGGGCGCGCGGTTGACCAGTTGCCGCAGGGCTTCGACGTGGCCGTCGAAGGCTTTCCGGCCTTTCGGGGTCAGGGTGACCAGGGTGTGCCGTCGGCGACCCGCGCCTTCCTTGCGGATCTCGGCATACCCGGCGTCGCTGAGGGTGGAGACCTGTTTGGAGAGTGCGGAGTCGGTGAGTTCGAGGCTTTCCTTGAGGAAGCTGAACTCCGCCCATTCGGCGGCCGCGAGGAGTGCCATCAGGCCCAGCCGGGTCGGCGGATGGATCAGTTCGTCGAAGCCGGCTGGGGTGGTCATACCGTCGTCCGGCGCAGCAGCGCCCGGTACAGCGGTTCGCCGGCCGCGACGAGGACGACGAACAGCACGCCGACGAGGGTGTTGCGCAGTGGGAAGTCGATCTGGTCGACCAGCCACAACAACGCGAGACTGACAGCGCCGGCCGCGAGCCCCATGCCACCGAGCACGGCCCAGAACCGGCCCGTCATCTGCGACTTGTGCATGACTACCGTGCTGCGCCGGCCGGCCCGGGTGAAGCAGATCACGGCGGCGACCATGCCGATGAGGAAGAGGGTCAGCCCCAGTAACTCGGACACCGGAAGGTCCATTGCCGCGAAGCCGGCGACCATCGCGAGCATGCCGGTGGCGTCCCAGCCGCGGTGCCGGCCGCGGGACGCGCCGTCGATGGCCTGGTTGCGGCGCTTGGCGACCTCCGCGAGGCCGGCCTGGGCATCCTCGATGTTGTTCATTCCGATCCCTCCGACGTTTGACTTGCCTGGCAGGAAAGTTACCACTCGACTTGCCTACCAGGCAAGTCAGACGTCGAGCACCGGCTAGGTGAAGTAGCGGAGGTACACGTAGACCCGGGCCATCGTCGTGCTCAGGGCGGCGACGACGATCCCGTACTCGGTGAACTGCCAGAACGTGATGCGGTGGCCGGTGCGGGCGGCGATTCCGATGGCCACCACGTTGGCGCTCGCGGCCACCGCGGTGCCGTTGGCCGCCGAAGTCGGCGCCGAGCGCGAACGCCCACCAGAGCGCCTGACCGGTGGCCGGGTCCGGGACCTGCTCGACGAGGCTTTCGACCCGGGGGTCATGGTGGCGACGTAGGGGATGTTGTCGAAGAAGGCGCCGTGTACGGCCGAGCCGAAGATCAGTGCCGTGGCCGCGCCGAACCAGTTGTCGCCCACCATCGCGATGCTCCACGTCCCGACCGTGGCGATGACCCCGGTGTGGACCAGCCCGGCCACCATGACGAACAGCCCCATGAAGAACACCAGCGTGGGCCATTCGACCTCGCGCAAGGTGTCGGAGACGTCGGCACGACGACGACCGGCGCCATGTGGACGAGGAAGTCGTTGAAGGACAGCCCGGCCCGGCTGCCGATGATGATGTTGGGCGGATCGCCGATCATCGGCATGCGGGAGCGCGCCCACCTCATCGGCGCCGACCTGACCATCACCACACCGGACGGCGGCGGCACCGATGTGCGGCTCGTCGTGCCCGCGGCCACCCAGCAGAGGCGGAACCCGTGAACTCCTCCCCCACCCGGATCCTGCTCGCCGACGACCATGCCCTGGTCCGGCGGGGGTTGCGCCTGATCCTCGACGCCGAGCCGGACCTCACGGTCGTGGCCGAGGCGTCCGACGGAGCGGAGGCCGTGCAGATCGTCGCCACCGCGTCCGCCACGCCCTCGTCCGATGGCCGCGATCTCGCGATCCTCGACATCGCGATGCCGAGGATGACCGGTATCCAGGCCGCGAGGGAGATCTCCCGCCGCGCCCCGGGCATCCGCATCCTGATGCTGTCGATGTACGACAACGAGCAGTACTTCTTCGAGTCCCTCAAGGCGGGGGCGTCGGGCTACGTCCTCAAGTCCGTGGCGGATCGCGACCTGCTCGAGGCCTGCCGCGCGGCGATGCGCGGCGAACCCTTCCTCTACCCCGGCGCGATCACCGCGCTCATCCGCGACTACCTGCAGCGCAGCAAGCAGGGCGACCGGCTCCCCGACACCATCCTCACCCCGCGCGAGGAGGAGATCGTCAAGCTCATCGCGGAAGGGAACTCCTCCAAGGAGATCGCCGAGACGCTCGTGATCAGTATCAAGACCGTCGACCGGCACCGCGCCAACATCCTGCAGAAACTCGGGATGCGCGATCGGCTGGACCTGACCAGGTACGCCATCCGCGCAGGCCTCGTCGAACCGTGACGGGCGGGGTGCGATCCCTCTGCATGTCGCAGGGCGCGGAGATGGGTGTTGGACCCGATGGTGCCGGCATCGGCGTCGCGTCAGGCTGGCCGGAGCGCTCCTGCCCCGGGAGCGGCACCGGGGCCTGACCACGACGAGAGGCCGAGCATGGACACCTACGCGCTGGTCGCCGCGCTCGGTGCGGACGCGTCCGCCGCCGTGCAGGGGTACCGGCTGGACGTCATGTCCGAGGCCCGCGGACGGGGGCTGCGCCTGGTCGACGACCAGGCGACCGGGCCCGGACGGCCCGACCCTCTCGAGATCTGCCTGACGTTCCTGCACTGTCCCGGCCGGCCCGACCTCGCCGGCCGGACACTGCGCTGGTGTACCGCGCACGGATGGTCCTCGTCGCACCGCACGGCGAGCGCTGCGCTGAGCCACTACGCCGGCTCCCGGGCGGCCGCGCTGGACCTCGTGCCGACTGCGGCCGACGTCCTGAACTGGGCGGTCACCGGCTTCGACGGGACCTCCGTGCCACCGCCGGGTGTCGATCTCGACAACGACCCGCGGGCCATCCGGCGCCTGTTGACCCGCATCGACCTGCCCCTCCCACGTCCTGGCGAGCCGGGCGAGGAGCGAACACCCGTGCCGCGGCCGCGCGTGCACTCCGGGGAGTGACGATGGGTCTTCCGCCGCTGCTCGTCGTCGGGCTGGTCGTCGCCATGTTCGCGGTCGTGACCGTCGTGCAGGCGGTGCGCATCGTGCCGCAGGCGCGGGCACGCAACGTCGAGCGGCTGGGCCGCTACCACCGGACTCTGCAGCCGGGCCTCAGCATCGTGATCCCGTATGTCGACCGGGTGTACCCACCCATCGATCTGCGGGAGCAGGTCGTGGCGTTCTCCCCGCAGCCGGTGATCACCGAGGACAACCTCGTGGTGGAAGACCTGGAGCGTGCGCTCACCTCCCGCGACAGCGTCAACAGCCGGCTTCGTGTCGTACTCGACGACGCCACCGGGAAGTGGGCCTGCGCGTCAACCGGGTGCTTCCCCAGCTCGCCCAAGGCGCGGGCTCGACGTTCTGGATGGTCCCCACCGAGGTCACCACCGCCATGAGAGCCGTCTCGCGGGCGTTCACCGACCCCGCGAGCGCGACGGACGACCGCCCGGGACAGGAGGCCTAGTAGGCTTTTGCCCGATTCGGGGCGGGCGGACACCGGGAGGTGGGGACGTGCAGCAGTCGAGCGCACTCGTCCGGCGCCTGCTGGGCTCGGTGCTCGTGCTGCTCGCCACGCTCGCACTCACGGCCGCGGCTCTGCCCACCGCGGCCTCGGACGCACCGAACGCACCGGCGCCGTCCGCCCCCGCCGCGTTCGGCTGGGGTGTCGACCAGGCGCCGGCAGGCGAAGCCACTGTGCGCACCGACCGCCCCCTGGTCACCTGCACAGGGATCGGCAGCCACCCCGCGATCGTCCCCGCACCACCCGCTCCCGTCGCGCCGGCGGTGTGCTCCCACACGCCCGTCCGCGGCACGATCGGGCAGCGGACGGGCGAGTCCACCGCGGTACCAGGGCGGGCGCCGCCCGCCGGGGATCAGCCGACCATCTGATCCCCCGGCCACGCGCGTATGCGCGGCGGCCCTGTTCGCAAGGACCCCTGTGCACCGATCCGTGCTGGTGCGCGCCCTGTTGGCGCTCGCCGTGCTCGTCCCGTCCATCTGGTCAGCCCTGACCCTGACCCCCACCCTCGGCCTCGACCTGCGTGGCGGCACGCAGATCGTGCTGGAGACCCGCGACGCCCCCGGCACCGTGGCCGACGCCGCAGCCACCGACCGGGTGCTGGGCGTCCTCCGCGACCGCGTCGACGGCCTGGGCGTCGCCGAGCCCTCGCTCTCCCGCTCGGGCGAGCGGCGCATCGTCGTCGAGCTACCCGGACTGGAGGACCCGGCGGAGGCGGCCGACGTTCTCGGCCGGACCGCCCAGCTCACGATCCACCCCGTGCTCGGCCCGGCAACCGGCGCCGACGCGGCCCGCGTCCTGCCGGACGAGGCCGGAGCGGCACTGGCGCTCGGCCCACCCGCCCTGGCCGGTGAGGACGTCTCCGGGGCCCGTGCGTCCAGCGCAACGCCCGGCGTCATCGGATCGGTGGTGGACGTCGCGTTCGCCGGGGATGGTCGGGAGCGCTGGCGGGCGCTCACCGCGCAGGCGGCGTGCGCGTCGCCGGGTGATCCGGCCCGGCGCATCGCGATCGTGCTCGACGACCGCGTGATCTCCTCCCCGCAGGTCGATCCGTCGATCGCCTGCGGGGCAGGCATGCCCGGCGGCTCGACGCAGATCACCGGGTCGTTCAGCCGGGAGCAGGCCGGTGACCTCGCCGTGCTCATCTCCGGGGGTGCGCTGCCGGTCCCGGTCGAGATCATCGAGCAGCGGACGGTCGGCCCGACGCTCGGCGCGGCCGCGATCGAGGCCAGTGCGGTGGCTGCGGCGATCGGGGTGGCGCTGACCGGGGTGTTCCTGCTGACGGCCTACCGGCTCGTCGGGCTGGCCGCCGTGGCCTCGCTCGTCGGGTACGTGGTGATCAGCTACGCGGGCCTGACCGCGCTGGGGGCGACGCTCACCCTGCCCGGGCTGGCCGGCTTCGTGCTCGCGATCGGGATGGCGGTCGACGCCAACGTGCTGGTGGCCGAACGGGCCAGGGAGGAGTACCAGCGCGTACGGCGGCTGGACCGGGCCGCCGAGATCGGCTACCGCAGCGCTCTGCCCGCCGTGGCCGACTCGGCCGTGACGACGCTGCTCGCCGCCGGCCTGCTCTTCGGCCTCGCCTCCGGACCGGTGCGCGGGTTCGGGGTGACCCTGACGCTCGGCGTGCTCGTCTCGCTGTACTCCGCGCTCGTGCTGTCGCGGATGCTGACGATCTGGCTCGTGCGCCGCCCGTCGATCCGGCGGCGGCCGGCGTGGTCGGGACTGGCCTCGCCAGGGCCCGTGCGCACCTGGCTCGGGCGCCGCGACCCCGACCTGCTGCGCAGGCACCGGCGGTGGCTGGCGTGCTCGGCCGTCGTCGTCCTGATCGCGCTGGCCGGGGTCGCTGTCCGCGGGCTGAACTTCGGTGTCGAGTTCACCGGGGGCCGCGCCGTCGAGTTCTCGACCGCCCAGCCGCTCGAACCCGAGGTCGCGCGCGAGGCCGTCGCCGACGCCGGGTTCCCGGCGGTCGCCGTGCAGAGCACCGGCACGGGCGGGCTGTCCGTCCGTAGCGGCGACCTCACGGACGAGGACGTCACGGCCCTGCGCGACGTACTGGCCGACGCCGCGGGCGGTGCGAACCTGCTGCGCGACGAGCGGATCGGCCCGAGCCTCGGCGAGGAACTGCGCCGCGGCGCACTGGTCGCGCTCGGTGTGGCGCTCACCGCGCAGCTGATCTACCTGGCAGTCCGCTTCCGCTGGGTGTTCAGCGTGGGCGCAGTCGTCGCCCTGATCGCCAACGTGAGCGTGGTCGTCGGGGTGTTCGCCTGGTGGGGCCGGCCCGTGGACGGGGTGTTCCTCGCGGCGCTGCTCACGGTGATCGGCTACACCGTGAACGACTCGGTGGTCGTGTTCGACCGCGTCCGCGAGGGCTGGACGACCCAGCACGGGCCGGCCCTGCGCAGGCTCGTCGGGTCGGCGGTGCTGGCGACGCTTCCCCGCACCGTCAACACCGGTGTGTCCACCCTGGTCATCCTCGTGGCGCTGCTCCTACTGGGCGGCGACACGCTCGTCGACTTCGCGCTCGCCCTGCTCGTGGGCATCGTCGTCGGTACGGCCTCGACGATCAGCGTGGCGGCCCCGCTCGCGATCGAACTCCAGGGCAGGCGCAGGCCGCCGGCACCGCGGCGCACGCCTGCCCGGCGCCGCAGCACCGGAGCGGTGGTGTGACGGTGCCCCAGCCGTCGGAGAGGAGCACGCGTGCGCGGGAGGGCACGGTCCACCGGCCCGAGCTGCAGGGACTGTGAGCGCTGGCGATCGCCCTCGTCGTGGTCTACCACGTGTGGATCAACCGAGTGTCCGGCGGCGTCGACGTGCTCTTCCTGCTCACCGGGTTCCTGCTCACCGGGCAGCTGGTGCGGGCCGCCGAAGCGCGCACGCTCGACGTCCGGCGGCAGTGGAGCCGCACGCTGCGGCGCCTGATCCCGGGGGCAGCTGTGGTGCTCGTGGCCACGGCAGTGCTGAGCATCGCCGTGCTGCCCCACGGACGCTGGGCGCAGACGATCCGGGAGATCGCCGCCTCGGCGCTCTTCGCCGAGAACTGGCAGCTCGCCGCTGACTCGGTCGACTACGCCGCCCGCACCAACATGACCGGCGTCGTGCAGCACTTCTGGTCGCTGTCCATCCAGGGCCAGGTGTTCCTCGTCTGGCCGCTCCTGGTCGCCGTCGTGGCGGTCAGCTGCGCCGCTTCCCCGGCCCGGCTGCGTCCCCGGCTGACCGCCGTGCTGACAAGCCTGTTCTCCGCCTCCCCGGTGTACTCGGTGGAGCTGACGATCACGAACCAGCCCCTCGCGTACTTCCACACCCCCCGCCCGCCTGTGGGCAGTTCACTCTCGGCGGCCTGCACGCCCTCACCACCGACCGGATCGCGCTCTCGCCGCGTGCGCGGGTCGCGGCCGGCTGGGTCGGCGTCGCCGGCCTCGTGGCGTGCGGCGCGGCCATCCCGGTCGCCGACGTGTTCCCCGGCGTGGCCGCGCTGTGGCCCACCGGCTGCGCGGCCCTCGTGCTCATCGCCGGCCGGACGGGCGCCCCCGCAGGCGCCGACCGGCTCCTCGCCTCCCGTCCCGCTCGGTACCTCGGCGACCTCAGCTACTCGCTCTACCTCTGGCACTGGGTCCTGCTCGTCGGATAGTGCTGCTGGTGGCCGTCACCTGGCAGGTGGTCGGGGTCCGGGCACCGGAGGCCACGGGGAAGCAGGCGACGCCGCCCACCCCGGCGCGGCAGCCCTCCGGACCGGAGCCGTGGATCTCCTTGCACCCCGATACCGTCGTCACGTTGGCCAGCCGGGATGTACGCGCCGGGCTGACCGAGTGGACCCCACCGGGGTTCGTCGACCAATGGCGCCGACTCGACGCCGCCGGGATCGCCGTGGTGGCCGGGCGGGACACGCCCCGGTTCGCCTACTCCGTGCCCGACTGCGTGCAGACCCGACCGGACGACCTCGACTCCTGCGGGACCGACCGCGCCGAGGTCTACACGCCGGCCCCGCCGTGGACGCGGCTGTCGGACGTCCCGTCCGACGTCACGTTCATCGACATCGCCGACGCGGTCTGCGACACCACCCGCTGCCCAGCCGTGATCGGGAACATCCTGGTCTACCTCGACGACAACCATCTGAGCCCCACGTACAGCGCCACGATGGCCGGCCTGCTCGCCGACCCCCTGCACGCAGCGAACCAGTCGTCCTGCGGGTCGTGAGCTCGCCTCGCTCGGTGGTCGCCTGCGCCTGTGGAAACGGGTCTACTCGCTCTTCCGGGCGAATCTCACCGCTGCACTCATCACCTCGCCCGTGGGCTTTCGCGCACACTACGCGATCACTGCGTTCTACGCAGAATGGCAGGAATCGTAGTCGTACGGATTCGTACCGTCACATATGAATTTCCGCATTTGGCGCCGATTTTTCATCCGGCGAGGGTAGCTTTACCCGCCGACGGTCGTTATGGACGGTCTGAAGGCCGGGCATTGTCCGATTTTACGGTTCGGAAGGGGGTTGACGAGATGTTCGGCCGAAGCACGGATCTCGCGATCGTGCGTTCTTTTCTCGACGACGCGGCGGCCTCGGGCGCCGCGCTGTCGCTGGTTGGCGATGCCGGGATCGGTAAGACGACGCTCCTCCGGGCGGCGGTGGAGATGGCGGCGGTGGCCGGGGTGCGGGTGTTGTGGGCGGCCGGTGTCGAGTTCGAGGCCGGGGTCGGCTTCTCCGGTCTCAACCAGGCTCTGCTGCCCGTATTCAGTGAGTTCGACCGGCGTCTGGGTGCGGCATACCGCGAGGCACTCGCGGTGGCGCTGGGGTTCGGGACCGGAGCGGCGCCGGACCGGCTGGTCCTGTCGAACGCCACGCTCGCGCTCCTGCGCTCGATCGCCGCCGACCAGCCGGTGCTCGTGGTCGTCGACGACGCCCAGTGGATCGACCGGCCGAGCGCAGCGGTGCTGGGATTCGTCGCCCGCCGACTCGACGGCTCCCGGATCGGGTTCCTGGCGGCCTCTCGCTCCGACATCGAAGGCTTCTTCGAGCACAGCGGCCTGCCTGAGCACGAGCTTCGGCCCCTCGACGACGACGCGGCGCGCAGCCTGATGAACCGCCGCTTCCCCACGCTGCCCGCCGCAGTCCGGCGACGGCTGCTGACAGAGGCACAGGGCAACCCACTCGCCCTGGTGGAGCTACCCACCGCGCTGAACGGCCCCCCAGGCGACGCACTGCAGCCGCAGCCGGCCGTCCTGCCCCTGGGCCGACGGCTCCAGGCCCTGTTCACCGCCCGGATCGCACAACTCTCCGAGCCCACCCGCCGGCTGCTGCTGCTCGCCGCACTGGACGGCACCGGCGACCTCCATTTCGTCCAGGCCACCGGCGACGAGCGCACCGCAATGGAGCACCTCGCAGCGGGCGAACGTGCGGGGCTCGTGCGCATCGACCGTCGCATTCGACGGCTGGCCTTCCGACACCCACTGACCCGGGCGGCGATCGTGGAGATGTCGAGTGACGTCGAACGGCGCCGCGCGCACCTGGTGCTCGCGCAGCTGGGGACGAACCGGCCGGAACGCCAGGCGTGGCACCTGGGCGAGGCGACCGACAAGCCTGACGAACGGGTAGCCCGCCTGCTGCAGGAGTCAGCGCACCGCAGCCTCGACCGCGGCGACGCCACCGGCGCCATCTCCGCGTTGGTCCGGGCCGCGCACCTCAGCCCCCAGGGCACGGACCGGAGCAGACGGCTGGCCCAAGCAGCGTTCATCGGAGCCGACGTCACCGGCGAGATGGGAACGGCGTCCCAACTGCTGGTCGACGCGCACGCTGCCGGCCTGGACCGCGCCCCCGACGCCGGCCTGGGCCAGGCCGGGTCCCTCTACGCCGCAGCCACGACCGCCTACCTGCTCGTGACCGGCGACACCGATATCGACACCGCCCACGCACTGCTGGTCGGGGCAATCGAGAACCGATCGACGCAGGAGCCTGCCGACGACACCGAGCTCGTGGAAGCAGTCTGGGCACTGTCGCTGCTGTGCTGGCTGGGCGGGACACCCGAACACTGGGCGCCCTTCCAGGCAGCGGTCGCTCGACTCCCCCCGTCCGATTCCGCCCTGATCACTCTCCAGACCAGCACCTTCCTCGACCCGGTCCGCGCCACCCCCTCAGTGCTCGACGAGCTCGACCTCGCCGTGACCCGCCTCCACACCGAAGACGATCCGGCCACGATCGTGCGGACCTCCCGCTGCGCCGTCTACCTCGACCGGCTGGGACCCTGCCGCGACAGTTCCTGGCGCGTTCTGCGCGACGGCCGCGACGGCGGCGCCGTCATGAAGGCCCTCGTCGCCACCATGCACCTGTGCGCCGACAACTTCACCGCAGGCCGGTGGGACGAGATCGTGGAACTCACCGACGAGGCCCTCGAGATGTGCGACAACAATCGCTACCGGCACTTCTTGTGGCAGTTCCACTACTACAAGGCACTCATCGCAGCCGTTCGCGGTGACCAGGCCGCCAACCTGCACTGGACCGACGAGATCATCCGGTGGGCGTCGCCGAGAGGGGCGAGGGGACCGCTGCACTTCGTCCACCACGCCCGCGGACTCGCCGCACTCGGCCACGGCGACTTCGACGGCGCCTACCGCCACACCACCGCGATCAGCCCCGCCGGTTCGTTCGCCCCCTACACACCGAACGCGCTGTGGGTGATGGGGGATCTCGTGGAGGCCGCGCTGCGAACCAGCCGCCAACGCGCAGCCGCGGCACACGTCGCCGCGATGCACCACGCGAACGTCGCCGCACTCTCACCCCGACTCGCACTGCTCGTCGCGAACGCCACGGCCCTCACCGCCACCGACGACCAGGCCACCGAACTGTTCGAACAAGCCCTCACCCTCCCCAGCACCGATCGCTGGCCCTTCGACCTCGCCCGGACACAGCTCGCCTTCGGCGAACACCTCCGCCGCACCCGAGCCACCACAGCCTCACGGGACAATCTCACCGCAGCAATGGAAACCTTCCGGCGCCTCGGTGCCCACCCGTGGTCACACCGCGCCGAGAACGGACTCCGGGCCACCGGGCAGAGCCGCGCCGGCCGCACCGAGGCCGCAGCCACCCTCACCCCGCAAGAACGCGAGATCGCGATGCTCGCCGCATCCGGCCTGTCCAACAAGCAGATTGCACAGCGACTCTTCCTGTCCCACCGGACGGTCGGCGCCCACCTCTACCGCACCTTTCCGAAGCTGGGCATCAGCTCTCGAGCAGGGCTCCGGGACGCGCTCGCCGCCACTCCTGATCGTGGTGGACGGCCCGAACCCCGGTGAACGTCGGCCAGATGATTCCGACGATCTGTAAAAGACCGTTCGACAATGCGGTGGAGCGAACTGTCCGATCATCGACCCGCGGCCGCCCATGGAGTCATATGACCGATGTTGGCCTCTTGCGCGTCGATCAACCATGGGCCGGGGCGCGACGGTTGCGCCGAAAGGGATGGTGCGGCCCCGGCCGTGCCGGTGATCGGAGACGACGATGAGCGTGAATTCCGGGGAGGCCCCCGGCTGGGCACGGGTCGATGATCAGGGTGCTGTCCGGGTGAGCCTGAACGCGCTCCGGGCCGGTCATGGGTCGGTCGTGATCATCCGTGGAGCGGCGGGGGCCGGGCGGTCCGCGTTGCTCGTCGAGGCCCGTCGGATGGCGCACTCGATGGGGTTCCGGTCGCTCTCCGGGGTGGCGGGGCGGGAGACCCGGACACCCCTCGGGCCGATCATGGACGCCGTGGCGGCCGATCCGGAGCCGCTGCCGGACTTCCCGGCCGGGCCGGCCGCGCTGGTCACCTCCGTCGACCAGCGGTTCCGGCTCCTGCAGACGGTCCGACGGCGGCTGGAACGTGCCGCGATGCAGGCTCCGGTGCTCCTGACGCTCGATGACCTCCAGTGGGCCGATCCCACCACCCTGCTGGCGCTGCGCAACCTGCCGCGCAGGCTCGCGCATCTGCCCGTGCTGTGGCTCCTCTCCGCGCAGGAGGACCTCGCGACGGAGCCGCTGCTCGCCACGCTCGACCGGCTCACCGACGAGGGCGCACACACCCTCGACCTGCAGCCGGCGGTCGCGGCCACCACTCGTGAGGTCAACGGCGCGCGAGCGGGGCTGTCGGACGCCGCTGCGCTGCTCGCCGCGCTGGCGGTGCCCGGCGACTCCGCGGTGGTCTCGCTGCTGCGTCAGGCCGCGTCGATGTCGGCGGACTCGGACCCGCAGGCGGCGGCTGAGCTCAGTGTGCGGGCGCTCGAGCTCACCCCGCCCCGGGCTTCGGGGTGGGCGGACCTGGTCACGGAGACCGTGCGGCTGCTGCTCGGCGCCGGCCGTGGGGCTCAGGCCGCCGCACTCGCGCAGCAGTCGCTGGAGACTCCGGTCGGCCCGGTGGCCGAGGCCCGGGTGCGGCTGGGCAACGCGCTGGTCGGCCTCCGGTCCGCGTTCGTCGACGCGATCCGGCACTGCAGGGCCGCCCTGGCACTGCCGGGGGTGCCGCAGTCGCTGCAGGCCGACCTGCTCGCCGTGCTCTCGCTGGCCACCGCGCTCGACGGGGACCCGGAGGCGGCCGGTGACATCGCCCGCGAAGCGATGACCGCGGCCCACGAATCGGGCAACGCGCCGGCGGAGGCGCTCATCGTGTGCGTCAGGTCCATCGCGGACTTCCACCGGGGCGACTGGCGCACGGCCCTCGCGGGAGCGGAGGCAGCAACACGTTTGACGCAGCGGGTGCACGCGCCGCAGCGCCTCTGGGAGCCGGATTTCTGGCGGGTGTCCGCACTGGCCGGCGTCGGGCGGCTCGACGAGGCCCTGGTCATCGCGGACCGGCGCCAGGCAGGCACGGGGGCCTGCCCGGCACTGAGCCGGTTGTGGGACGCGACCCGATCGCGGCTGCTGCTGGACGCCGGACGGCCTGCTGATGCCCGTGCGGCGGCCCGGACAGCGCTCACCGCCGCCGGCGAGTTCGGTCCCGGCGACTTCTCAGCCGTCACCGCGATCTCCACGCTGGGGCGGGTCGCCGTGCTGACCGGCGACGAGGAGGCGCTGGCCACGGCGGAACGAGCCGCGCACACGATGGTGACCAGCCGGTCGGCGTCGGTACGCACTGCGGGCGCCTGGCTGCGAGCCCTCATCGCCGACTTCCGAGGTGACCCCGGCGGCGCCATCGCGATCCTCACCGAGGGGGCCTGCCGTTTCGACACCATCGGCCCGTGGGCCGGCGGCCCGCTCGACATCGCCGACGTGCCGTGGTTCGTCCGGGTCGCCCTGCGTGCCGGGCACAGGGATCGCGCCGAACGAGCGGCCGCCACCACAAGGCGTCGGGCCAGGGCGAACCCTGACGTGCCCCTGTTCGTCGCCGCGCACGCGCACGCCCGCGGGCTGCTCCTGCACGACCGCGACGGGCTGCTCCGGGCGGCCGCGATGTTCGAGGCCGCACAACGACCGCTGGCCCGCGCCTCGGCCTTGGAGGACGCAGGTCGGCTCGACTAGCACGTACCCGTTGCCGGCTGGGTGCGCGTAGCCGGTGAGCACCGGGCTCGGCTATCGCCATTCGACCGGCAAACCACAAGCCATTCTCAGCCGTCTGCACGACGCCGGTTGGACGAACCGGCCGAGAAAGGTGTCACGATGCCACGATTCGAGATGGTCGGCCCCACCCGGGCCGCGCGAAGGGCCCGAACCGCCCTGCAGATCACCGCGGCCCTGTGCACGCTCGAACTCCTGTTCCAGGGTGCGACAGCCGGAGAGATCCTGAACGGCAGCGAGGCCGTGGTGAGCGTCCACGGTGGTGGCGCGATCGTCTTCCACGTGCTGTCGCTGCTCATGCTGATCGCGGCTTTCCTGCTGTGGCGCGCAACAGGCGGGCACGTGTGGACCGTGGTGATCAGCGCCGCGGTGTTCGTCATCGGCCTGGCACAGGCCTATGTCGGAGACCGTGGGCTGCTCCCGGTCCACGTCCCGCTCGCCATCGCGCTGACGCTCGCCACCGCTTGGGTGCTCGCCTGGTCGTGCCTGACCGGGCGCACCGCTCGGCGCCGTGTCTGATGCCCCTCCCCCTGACCGGCCCGTCAGCGAACGATCAGAAGAGGCGGGCGAGGGCGGCGTCGAGGTCGGGCAGTTCGGAGAGATCGAGCAGGAACTGCTTTTCCAGGGCGGTCCGGACCGCGGCGGGCGACTCGAGGTCGTGTCGCTCCGACGGGCCGTCGAGATGATGCACAGCGAGGCTGGCGCCGTCGGACCTGGTGCCTTTGAGGGTGAAGCGGCGGTCGGAGGCCGGACGCCCGATCAACAGTCCGTTGACGAACTTGGAATCGGGATGGTTCGCGTTGTACCAGCTACTGACCTCGTAGTCGGCGAGATACTGCTCGGCGAGGTCGAACCGGTACAGCCTGCGCCACTGACTCCCTGTCCGGGCCTCCATCACGAGCGCGCGCCCGTCCGGCCGCAGGCGGAACGGCTCGTGCGGCGTGGCCTGTTCGACGTCCGGCTCGAGTGCCAGCACCCCGGTGAGCGTGAGGACACCGAACCCGACGTCGACGAGGTGCGAGCCTTCCGGCAGGTCGACCTGCAGCAGCATGTGGCTGCGCGGTGGCATGGGCGCGTCGGCGTCCCGGTTCCAGAGCACCCGCGCGGCAAGGCCGGTCGTCGTGTAGCCGAGCGCGTCGAGCACGCCGCGGAGCAGCATGTTCTGTTCGAAGCACCCGCCACCGCGCGCACGGTGGACCAACTTGGCGGTCAGGGCGTCCGGGTCGAGCCGCACCTCCCGTCCGGTGAACTTGTCGAGGTTCTCGTAGGAGATCGACCGCGCGTGCGCGGCGACGATCCGCCTCAGCGTTGTGAGGTCGGGGGCCGGGGCGCCGGCTTCCGCAGCGGGCATGCCGATCCGGCGGAAGTACGCGAGGAGGTCGGTGTCGAGCGCAGGTGAGTCCACGACACTCACGGATTTGTCCGCGGAGCTGAACCCGGCATGAAGAAGGGCCATCGATTCGTCGTCCAATCCGTTCCGACGTGATGCACACGGAGGTACTGGACGTTTTGCCCTGCAGCTGGAACCCCCCGGCGCCTGCACTACAGGTATACCTGCAGGGTGCACCCGGCGTTCGGTGGCGTCCACCACGTATTCGGAAATGCCCGATATTCCGGACGTGGTATATGACGCCCCGGACACTTGCCGAGCCCGGCGCCGGATATGCGATGAATATCGTCCCAGAACTGTAAGAGACAATATCTGCGTAAGTGCCGGCCCCAGAATGAGAGCCCTCCAGGCGAGGGTGGCCTGCGAGGGCGACGCGGAGAGCGGCACGCCGCGCCGCCCGATGCGCGGAGTGATGCCGCAAGAATGTGGTCATGCCGCCACCGCCCCGGTTCCAGCGCGCACGCAAACCTGAGCAGGTGGAGCAGCGCCGCCGAGCGGCCGCTGCCGTGTGAGTTCGGCGAGGTCGTCCGCGGTCAGCTCGACCTCGGCCGCGCCGACGTTCTCCGCCAGCCGCGACACGTTGCGGGTACCGGGAATCGGGACGATCCACGGCCGCTGCGCGAGCAGCCAGGCCAGCGCGACCTGGGCGAACGATGCGTTCGGATCGATCTTCCCGGTGAGGAAGCCCTTGCCGAGCGGGCTGAACGGCACGAAGCCGATGCCGAGCTCGTCCAGGGCCGGCAGGATCTCGGCCTCGGGCTCGCGCCACCACAGCGAGTACTCGCTCTGCAGGGCGGTGACGGGCTGCATCGCGTGGGCGCGCCGGATGGTCTGCACCCCGCCTCGGACAGCCCGAAGTGCCGGACCTTCCCGGCCCGGATCAGGTCCCCGACCGCCCCGGCGACCTCCTCGATCGGCACGGTGCTGACGCCCATGCAGCCGAACCCGATGGAGCGCACGTTTCGGAGCCGTAGTGCTGCTGTGGCCCCCCTCCGACAGCAGGACGGCTCCGA
Source organism: Pseudonocardia sp. OZ21 (assembly GCF_059359135.1). NCBI lineage: Bacteria > Bacillati > Actinomycetota > Actinomycetes > Pseudonocardiales > Pseudonocardiaceae > Pseudonocardia > Pseudonocardia sp. OZ21. The sequence goes on along the minus strand of NZ_JCADBN010000010.1, from coordinate 223,501 downwards.
AACGCCGTGGTGCGGTTCAGAACTGGCCGGTGGTGGTCCGTAGCTCCTGGTGCCGGCGAGCATCGCGACCTCTTCCCGACGCAGCCCCGTGACGCGACGGTTGCCGCCGCGAGCTGAGGAAATCGCGAACCTCGGCGTGGTGGTCGATCTGGCCCGACACGCCACGATATGCGGGTGGTTGCGGTCGAGGAGGGCCCTGCCGTTACCCGGATCGGCGGGGCCCCGCCCCGCTCAGATCACCACGGGCGGAAGGTCAGCCGGAGGCTCGCCTGGTGCGCGTGCAGCCGGTACTGCGGCAGCACGCCCGGCCCGCACGACTCGGTGCCGAGCCCGTTCTGCGCGACGTCGAGGTTCAGGTGCACCAGCGGGCCGGGGACGAGCTCGACCGCGTGCCGGGCAGCCGCCAGGTCCTCGCTGGTCCAGTGCCGGGCCGTGAGCTCGAACGTCGGGCTGCCCTCGATCCGCAGGCCGCGCCCGTCGGCGCCGGTGAGCGTCGCCCACCGGACACCCGCGCGGTTGCCGTTCTCCTGCGGGACGACGTACGGGGTCTGCAACCCGTCGACGGTCGCGCTGAACCGCCCCACCCGGGCGGCCTGTCTGCTGTCGGCGTACGCCTCGCCGGGCCCGAGCCCGAACCATGTGACGCGGTCCAGTCCGGCGGGCAGGGCCATCCGCAGGCCGAGCCGGGGCAGGGTGCAGGGCCAGTCCCCCTCCGGCTCCACGTCGAGGTGCAGGTGCACCGCGTCCGGCGCGAGCGTCCAGCGGTAGGTCGCGAGCATGCCGAACGCCTGTGCGGGCGGCGCGACCCGGCTGCGGACCACGACCTCGTCAGCGGCCTGCTCGACGCTGATCACGCGATGCTGGAGCCGGTGCAGGCCCGCGGCCCGCCACGCCTTCTCCTCCACCGGCTTGTCGTTCTCGGTCGGGGCCCGCCAGAGGTCCAGCCGCGGCCCCGCGACGGGGTATCCGCCGAGCTCGCGCAGCGTGCCGTCGACGGGGTCGAACACGGGAGCGCCGAGCGTCCGGGACGGCGCGACCCCGGCGGACGGGGTTCCGGAGGCAGGCGGGCTCACCGGCACCTGCCCCCACCCGACGACGTGCCCCGCCGCGGCCCACGGCGCGTCATCGGCCAGTGCCGCGGTGACGGTCAGCCACGCCTCGCGCGACGTGGCCGGCAGGTGCGGCGTCGGCAGGACCACCGACGCGCCCGGTGCGACCTCGGGCACGTCGAGCACGCCGAACGCCAGCGGCTCACCCTCCTCCTCCAGGATCCACGTGAACGTCAGATGGTCGAGCCCGACGACGTCGTAGTGGTTCTCGACCGTGAGGCCGCCGGAGGTCCGGTCTCCCGAGATCCGCACCGGCTCGATGACCTTCGCGAACTCGAGCAGCCCCGGCGAGGGGGTGCGGTCGGGGAAGAGCAGGCCGTCGATGACGAAGCTGCCGTCGTGGATCGGCTCGCCGAAGTCACCGCCGTAGGCGAAGAACTCGCGGCCCTGCGCGTCACGCCGGGCGATGCCGTGGTCGATCCACTCCCACACGAAACCGCCGTTGCAGTTCGGGTACCGCTCGAACAGCTCGCGGTACTCCAGCAGCCCGCCCGGGCCGTTGCCCATCGCGTGGGCGTACTCGCACTGGACGAACGGCATCCCGCCGGCCCGCCCGATCTGCTCGACCTCGGCGTGGCTCGCGTACATCCGGCTGTGGACGTCGACGTACTCGCACGCGCTGTCGCCCTCGTAGTGCACCGGGCGGGTGGGGTCGCGCCGGCGGACCCAGTCCGCCATGTCGGCGAGGTTCTTGCCGGTGTGCGCCTCGTTCCCGAGCGACCACATGATCACGCTCGGCCGGTTCTTGTCCCGCTCGACCGTCCGGGTCATCCGGTCGAGGCAGGCGTCGCGCCACTGCGGGTCACCGGTGGGGTTGTGGTCCCAGCCGACCGCGCTGAACCCGTGGGTCTCCAGGTCGCATTCGTCGACCACCCAGAGACCCAGCTCGTCGCACAGCGCCAGGAACGCCGGGTGCGGCGGGTAGTGGCTGGTCCGTCGGCCCGCGCGGTCTCGTACGGGACGGCCCGCCCGTGCTCGGGGTGGAACTCGTGCCGGTTCACGCCCCGGAACATGATCGGCAGGCCGTTGACCGTGATCCGGCCGTCGGTGATCGCGACGGTGCGGAACCCGATCCGCAGCGGCACCCGTTCGGTGTCCGTGGCCAGGGTGCCGTCGTAGAGGCGGGGGCTCTCGGCGCTCCACGGCGCCACCTCGCCCGCCTCGATCGGCGCATCGACGGACCTGTCGATGATGCCCAGCTCCGGAACCGACAACCGGGCGGGCGCCGCGGTCTCCACGCGCAGCAGGCCGTGGCCGGTGGTGTGGTCGTAGTCGGCGCGCAGCCAGTAGTCGTCGATGCCGCCTGCCGGCCGCGCGACGAGCGTGACGTCGCGGAAGATCCCCGAGAGCCACCACATGTCCTGGTCCTCGAGGTAGCTGCCCGACGACCACTGGTGGACGCGCACGACGAGCAGGTTGGCGCCCGTGCGCAGCACCGCGCTCACGTCGAACTCGCTCGCGAGCCTGCTTCCCCGGGTGACGCCCAGTTCGGTGCCGTTGAGCCAGACGCGCCCGCACGAGTCGATCCCGTCGAACCGCAGCAGCGCCGGGAGCCCGGCCCACTCGTCCGGGACGTCGAACGCGAGGCGATGGTCGCCGGTCGGGTTCTCCGACGGGACGAAGGGCGGGTCGATCGGGAACGGGTAGGCGACGTTCGTGTACGCGGGGCTGCCGTGCCCGTGCAGCTGCCAGTGGGACGGCACCGGCAGCAGCGACCAGCCGGAGTCGTCGAAGTCCTCGCGCTCGACGCCGTCCGGCGCTGCCGCCGCACTCGGCGAGAGGTGGAAGCGCCACTGCCCGCCCAGATCGAGCGACGGCGCGTCGGAGGCGAACCAGGCACGGGCCGGACGGGCGCCGTGGCCCGGTGCCGGGTCGTCGATGTAGGACATGCGGGCAGATCAGCCTTTCACGGCGCCGGCGGCGATGTTCTTGATGAAATGGCGGGAACCGATGAGGAACACCACGAGCAGGGGCAGGATCGCCAGCAGCGTGCCCGCCATCACCAAGCTGTAGTCGGTGCCGTACACCCCGTTCAGCTGGGAGAGCGCAACCTGCAGGGTGAGGTTGCGCGAGTCGACCATGATGATCAACGGCCACAGGTAGTCGTTCCACGCAGTGATGAACGTGAAGATCCCCAGGAACGCCAGCGCCGGGCGTAGCACGGGCAGCGCCACGTGCCAGTACGTCCGGAAGAACCCGCAGCCGTCCATCCGCGCTGCTTCCAGCAGTTCGTCGGGCAGCGCGCTCGCGCAGTACTGGCGCATCCAGAAGATGCCGAACGCATTGGCGGCAGCCGGAATGATCAACGCCTTGAGGTCGCCGACCCATCCGATCGTCGCCATGATCGAGAACTGTGGGATCGCCGCGAGCTGGGTGGGCACCACGAAGGTGGCGAGCAGGATCCCGAACAGCACGTTCCGGCCGGGGAAACGGTACTTCGCGAAGGTGAACGCGGCGAGCGAGTCGAAGAACAGCACCAGCACGGTGGTCGCCACCGCGACGATCACGGTGTTCAGCAGCGAGCCGAAGAAGTCGATGCTCGCGAACACCTCGGCGACGTTGTCGAACAGGTGCGGGCCGAACGTGAGCTTGGGCGGTGTCGTGAAGATGTCCGACGTCGTGTTGGTCGCCATCACGGCGAGCCAGTAGTAGGGGAACAGCGTGATCACCGCGCCGACGGCCAGCAGCCCGCCGCCCAGCAGCTTGACCCGCAGCGACGGGGTCATCGGGACACCTCCGCGCGCTCGGGGCGCTGGATCAGCCGCCAGTTGATGATCGCGAAGATCACGACGACGACGAAGATCCCCCAGGCGATGGCGGCCCCGTAGCCGAAGTCGTTCTCGAGGAAGGCCATGTTGTAGAAGTAGAGGACCATCGTGGTTCCGGCGTCCTGCACGCCGCCGCGGTCGCCCACCAGGACCTGAGCCTCCGTGAAGACCTGCATCCCGTTGATCGCCGACATCACCACGGAGAACAGCACCACCGGCCGCAGCAGCGGGAGCGTGACGCGGAAGAACGTCTGCACCGGCCCGGCGCCGTCGATGCGGGCGGCCTCGTAGACGTCGGCCGGGATCGCCTGCAGCCCGGCCAGGAAGATGATCGCGTTGTAGCCGACCCACCGCCAGATGATCATCACCGAGATGGCGACCTTGATGCCCCACGGATCGGTCAGCCAGCCGACCGGGTCGAGGCCGATCGCGCTGAGGAACGCGTTGAGGATGCCGAACTCGGTGGAGAACACCGAGCTGAACACGATGGCCATCGCGACGACCGACGTGACGTTGGGCATGAAGTACGCGATCCGGTACAGCCCCTTGAAACGGATCGAGGCGTTCAGCCCGAGCGCGATGAGCAGCGCCAGCACCGTCATCGGCACCGTCGACATGATCCAGATGATGAACGTGTTGCCGATCGCGTTCCAGAACTCGGCGTCGGTGACGAGCAAGGCGAAGTTGTCGAGCCCGATCCATTCCATCGGCCCGATACCGTCCCAGCGGTGCAGCGCGAGGTACAGCGAGTAGAACACGGGGTACGCGCCGAAGACGACGAACAGGATGTAGAACGGCGAGATCGCGAGGTACTGCGGAAGATGGCGGAACCGCCGCCGCTGCGGAACCTGTGCGATGGGCGGCGCGCTCGGCGCTTTGCGCGGGAGCAGGTCCGTCATCACAACACCCCCGATCGCTGCAGGAGCCGGTCGATCGCGGAGCGAGCGTCCTGCCACGCCTGCTGCGGGTCCTTGCCCGCCGACTCCACGTTGACCAACTCGTCGGTGAAGCAGTTGCTGATGTCGATGTCCCACGGGCTGAAGTAGGCGGGCTGCACGCCCTTCGCCGACTCGCCGAACACGTCGGCCGTGATCTGGCCGCCGAAGAACGGGTCGGGCTGCCGGGCGGTGACGTCGGTGAACGCGGCCGGAGCCGACGGGAAGAGCCCGACGTCGGCGTAGTGGCGCGCCTGGTTGGTGGGCGAGAGCAGCCAGCTGACGATCTCGAACGCCGCCTGCGGCTGCGGGCAGTACCGGGTGATGGCGACGAACGACCCGCCCTGGTTGCCCGGCCCACCGGGGCTGCGGCACAGGCGCCACGCCCCCTCGGTGGTCGGCGCCGACTCCTTGATCTCGCCGGTGATCCACGAGGCGTTGACCAGGCTGAGCTCCGTGCCGTTGTTCCAGGCGGCGTGCCGGTCGACGGAGCCCGTGGTGCTGCCGTTGTCGAAGTAGCCGGCGGTCAGGCCCTTGTGTACGGCGGTCAGTGCCCGCTCCCACGCGCGCCGGACGGGCTCCTCGTCGCCGATGAACCGCCCCTGGCGGTCCATGTACTTGCGCGGCTCCTGCGCCATCGAGTACGTGAAGACGGTCTTGGCGTCGGTGATCAGGTACCGGCCGGGCAGCGCCCGCTGCACCTCCTCGCCGAACGCGAAGTAGTCCTCCCACGTCGCCACGGCACGGGCCACGTCGTCGGGCTCGCTCGGCATCCCGGCCTGCGCGAACAGGTCGTGGCGGTAGAACAGCGCGGCGGGCCCGGTGTCGACGGGGAAACCGAGCAGCCGGCCGTCCGGCGTGGTGCCTGCCTCCCACTTCCACGGCAGGTAGTCGCCGCGGAGCCGCTCCGCGCCCATCGCGTTGAGGTCGACGAACTGGTCGGCGTCGCCGAAGTACCCCGCGATGTCGTCGTTGAGCATCGTCATGTCCGGCAGGTAGGCACCGCCGGACATCGTCGCGAGCAGCTTGTGGCGCAGGTCGTGGCTGACGTTCGCGGGATCGAACCCGGCGCCGGCGAAGCGCACGGCGGCCTCGTCGAGCACGGCGGGCGAGAGACCGCGGGTCCAGTACCAGAGGGTGAGCTTCCCGGGGCTTGCGGTCCTCGGGCTCGCGCACCCCGCGAGCGCGAATGCGAGAGCGCCTGCCGCCAGGAAACGGCGGCGGGTCAGTGCAGTCATCACACCTCCGGCGACGGTGCCGTGACCGGTCACGTGAACGGTCACGGAGAGTGTGGGACCGCGTCGATCCACTGTCAAGAAGTGCGCCTACGCCGTTCCGCGCAGCACGAGCGCGCCCGTGATCGTCGTGACCTCCGGGGTGGCGCCGGCGAGCAGCGTGGCCACCTGCTCGACGGCCAGCGCACCGAGTTGCCGCGTGTCGATCCGGACGGTGGACAGCGGCGGCTCGACGAGGCTGCCGATCTGCACGCCGTCGAACCCGATCACCGCGCAGTCCTGCGGCACCCGACGCCCGAGCATCCTGGCCCTGCGGACGGCGCCGATCGCGATGACGTCGTTGTAGGTCAGCAGGCCGTCGAGATCGGGGTGCGCGTCGAGCAGCGCAGCGACGCCGATCTCCCCGCCCTCGACCGATTGCGCCGCGCCGATCACCCAGCCGTCCAGTCCGTGCGCGCGCATCGCGTCGAGGTACCAGCGGCTGCGCACGCTGGGCGCCGCGTGCTCGTGGTCGAGCATGCCGATCCGGCGCCTGCCGCCTGCGACGAAGTGCGCGACGGCGGCGTGGATCCCGGCCTCACCGTCCACCCGGATCGAACCGAAGCTCGCACCGGCGCTCTCCCGTCCGATGTAGACCACGGGGATGCCGCCCGTGTACCGGGCGACGACGTCGGTGGGGGCGTTCAGGTATCCGACGATCGCGTCGACCTGCGAGCCGATCACCTCGAGCGTGCCGAGCTCCTGCTCGCCGTCGCCCGCGGTGTCGTAGACCACCACGTGCCAGCCGCGCTTCCTGGCCGCCTCCAGCGCGGCCGAGGCGACCTCGGTGAAGAACGGGTTCAGCAGGTCGGGGATGACCAGCCCGACCGACGTCGTGTCCTGCCGGACCAGCGCGCGGGCGAACCTGCTGGGCCGGAAGCCGAGCTCACGCGCGGCGTCGAGCACCCGTTCCTTGGTGGTCGCGTCGATCTCGGGCTTGTCGTTGAGCGCCCGCGACACGGTCTGGTACGACACCCCCGCCGAAATGGCGACGTCGCGGATCGTCACCCGCTTGCCGGCCATCGGTCCTCCTTCACGCGGGAGGTGACGCTAGCAGCCGCGGCCGGGCGCAATCCGCCACGCGACGCGCGGCCGAGTTCAGACGAGCGCACCACGTGCGTCCGTCATCGCGGGCGGCCGGACCGGCGCTCCGCGCAGACGATGCACGTCTCGGCGGCGGGCACGGCCTCCAGGCGTGCCTCGCCGATGTCGCGCCCACACGGCACGCACCGGCCGTAGACACCGGCGGCCAAGCGGTCCGCCGCCCGGCCCAGCGCCGTGAGGTCCCGGCGGGCGCCGGCGAGCAGACCCAGCAACTGCGCGCGCTGGACCGCGATCGTCACGCCCTCCGGGTCGTGCTCGTCGTCGTGGGTGTCGAAGGCCTGCTGCTCGGCCAACCCCTCGACCTGCCGCTCCAGCCCGGCGATCCGATCCGCCGTCTCCTCCCGCTCCGCGGCGAGCCGCGCAGAGACGTCTCGTCCGTCCATGACGGTGGAACGGGTGGGGTCGCGCCGCCGTTCCACGCGGCGATCACGAAGTGCCCGAAGCGCACGAGCCGGACGTTCAGACGCGCTGGGCGTGCTCCTGGCGAGCACGCGCGACCGCTTCCCCGTGCTCGGCGTTCCACGCGCAGCTGTCAGGAGCCGGGCACGAGGGTGTTCTGCCGCGCCACCACCCACCACCGCTCACCCTCCCTGGTCGGCACGTACAGGGCACTCATCGCGTGGCCGACGTCCACCGGCTCCGCCGCCGCGTCCGTCGCCAACGCGTGCTTGGTCAGCCGGAGCACGTGCTTTCGAAGAGTCGGACTCCGAGCGATGCTGCCGGGATGTCGAGACCGGCGTGACGGCTCCGTCTCAGGGGCAGATGCGGCCGGCGTGGCCGCACCATCGCACGTACCGAAAGGACAGCCGCCATGGCCATCGCCGAGGACCTCGACCGCGCCACCGACTCGCAGTGGGACTGGGTCGCCGAGCACACCCGCACGTACCTGGCGTCGGGGGGCACCGACGGGCATGAGAACAACGGCGTGCACACCCTCGTGCTCGCCACGACCGGACGCCGGACCGGTACGCCTCGCCGCACCTGCCTGATCTACGGCACCTCGGGCGGCGAGTACGTCCTTGTCGCCTCCAAGGGCGGTGCCGACGAGGACCCGGCGTGGTTCAAGAACCTCGAGGCGGATCCCAACGTCGGGGTGCAGGTCGGCACCCGCCGGTTCACCGGAAGCGCCCGCGTCGCGTCCTCGGCCGAGCGCGCGGCCCTCTGGGCCCAGATGGTGACCATCTTCCCGCTCTACGAGGACTACGCGGAGAAGACCGACCGCGAGATCCCGATCGTCCTGCTCACCCCGCTGGATGGACCCCGCTAGCGGAAGGCACCGTGGGCGGGGACGAGACCGTCATGACGACGACGTCGACGTGCGGATCGTCCGGTGTGGAACGGGCGACTATGGCGTCGACCGCCGCCGGTCAGCTCGGCTGGCGACGCGCGTACGCCAGCAGGGTCGGCTCGGCGCTCCCCTGCCAGGTTCCGGTGAGGGTCTCGACGTCGTCGTCGGCGCCGGCATGCCCGTCGAGGATGCGCCGCACCACGAGATCGAGCCCGGACGCACCGACCGTCGTGGTGGTGGCACCGTCCACGACCGACACCGAGACGACCGACAGCGCGTCGACGCCGCCGGCACCGGAGCCGACCACCCGGGCGGAGGTCTCGCGGCGTTCACTGCGGCCGTCCGCCTGCTCCACCCACTCCTCGGCCTCCCGGCCGCCTGCGAGGATCGCCGTCGCGAGGGCGGCGGCGTACACGGGGTCGCCGCACCCGTCGTAGACCCACCGGCGCCCGAGCACGGAGTGCTCCGTGGTGCCGACGAGGAAGTCCTCGGCGCCCGCCAGCGGCGCATCGCGGTAGGTCAGCGGCACCTGGAGCAGCTGCGCGTCGCCCGTCCGCACCAGGACCGTCTCGATCCCCACCGCACCGGACGGGTCGTCGAACCGGAAGGCACCGACCGGCTCGACCGGTCCGGCCGCGGGATTGCCCGACCACGGCCGTGCCGGCAGCCATTCGGAGATCAGCTCACGCTTGTTCGGGACCAACTGCGCACGGTGGATCACGGCCATGAGGCGCAAACTACGCCGGCCCCTGCCCGGCACACACCTGAGATCATCGCGGCCGACGCCTGGCCCCTGCCGTCGGTGAACAGCGCCCCCTACTCGCAGGCGGTCCCGTCTTTGTCGCCGTCCAAGGCGGTGCGGTAACCCGGATCGCCGGCATGGAGCGGAGCAGCTCCGTCGGCCTTCGCCGCCGCGCAGTTCTTGTAGTACGCGCTGTTCTTCGGGGGGTCGTGGGGCGCCGGTGGCGGCGCGGGCTTCGGTGCCGGCTTCGGCGCCGGCTTGGGCTGCGGGGCGGGCTGATTCCTGGGGGCCACGGGTGGGGCGGGGGCAGGCGCAGCGATCGGAGACGGCTGTGGAGCCGGTGCGAGAGCAGGAGCCACAACCGGGGCAGGGGGCGCAGCAGGTGTCGGCGGGAGGTCGGGCTGGGGCGCCGGCGCCGGAACGGCCCCGGGCGACTGCGGGGACGCCAGTGGTCCGGCCACGCCCTGGATCGGCGCGGTGGTCCCGGCGTTGGTGCCCGCGGGTGGCGGCGCCGTGGCTCCGACGACGATGACGGCCACGATGAAGAACACGGGGGCCAGGCCGAGCGCAGCCAACGACAGGCCGCGGTTGGTCGCCCTGCCTTTGCGGACCCGCCGGAACGCGAAGATGGCCGGGATGATCGCGAACAGACACAGCAGGAGTCCCAGCACTGCCGTGGCCGGGAAGACGGCCAACAAGGCCCCCAGGACCACGATGCCGAACGTGACTGCGCCGAAGCGGTTCCGCGGCGGCGGCACGAGTGGGATGGGCTGCGTCGCGTCGACATCTCGCGGCGGCTGCGGCAGGTAGGCAGTTGGCGACTGCTGCCAGGTGGGATCGTGCGGTGGGTACGACGGATGCCGCGACGTGCTCACGGTGTGTCCTCCTGTGCTCCGACACAGGGCTTTCGGGTCTGACCGCGATCCGTTACAAGCCGGGGCTCACCGCTGAGAGTGCGTCGCCTCCAGCCCGGCTCCGTAGGTACTGGGGCGAGCCGAGCTCTCCGCAGACGGGATCAGTGCACGGGTGGAGCCATGGACACGTCGCTCGGCCACAGGTCCCGCCGGACGCGGATGAACCTGGGCGGGTGGCGCCACCGATCGTCCTCGAAGGCTGTGTCGACATCGAGCTCCACGACGGTCGTCGGCTCGACCTGGACGTAGGTCACCGGTTCAGCGGGTCGCTGTCCGAACCGGCTGGAGGCGATGGTCGGGGGCCACGGATGCCCGGCACCGGGCGCGGTCACCACCGCGGCGATGTCCCCGCGGGCAGCCCGGGACAACGGGGTGGTCCGGCCGGCGACCCGTAGCCGTCCACGGTGATCAGTCCGACCGACGATGAGCGCCTCGGGCTGGGCCAACGTGCCCAACACGCCGCCGACGACGGCTTCCGCGGTGAAGCGGGTGCGGACCTTGCGCCACGTCCTGCCGCCCGCGCGGTAGGGGTGGTCCAGCCGCTTCGCCACGACGCCCTCGATGCCGGCGTCGGAGTGGTTGAGCAACCACGCCCGCGCCACAGCGAGCTCGGTCGACATCGGCATGAGGACCAGGCCATGCGGGAGCCGGCGGGTGAGGAACTCCTCGAGCAGTGCCCGACGCACGCTGTAGGAACTGGAACGGACGTCCTTGCCGTCGAGCGCGAGAACGTCGAACACCACGTAAGACGCCGGCACGGTCAGGGACAGCTCCCGGGCTCGGGACTCAGCGGGATGCAGCCGCCCTTGCAGCGCGGTGAAGTCCATCCGGCCCTCGTGCCAGAGGACCAGTTCCCCATCCAGCACCACGTCGACGCCCAACTCGCCGACGGCAGAGACGATCTCGGGAAAGTACCGACCCAGCGGGCGCTGCTGGCGCGACTGCAGAGCAACCCGATTCATACCGCGGTGGGCGATGCACCGGAAACCGTCCATCTTCGGCTCCACGGCCCAGCCGCCGGGGCAACTCGTCGGGATCCGCAGTGCCGGCACCGCGATCATCGGGCGCACCGGATACTCGACGCCCGCTATGCCGACAACCTCGCTCACCCGGGGACAGTAAGCAGGTCACGGTGGGTTCGAGCTGCCGGACGGGCTGTGGTCACGGCGGGCAGCACCGGTGACCGAGCCGCCGCCCGCGAGTCGCCCCCTCCGGACGCGCGAGTCGCCCAATTCGCGCGCGCGAGTCGCCCGATTCGCGCGCGCGAGTCGCCCGATCTCAGCGGGCCCGCGTCAGTTCACGAGCACGATCTTTCCGCGGGCGTGGCGGCTCTCACTCAGTTCGTGCGCGGCCGCGACCTCGGACAGCGGGAACGCCGCCGCGACCGGCACCCGCAGCCGGCCCTCGCCGGCGAGCGTGACCGCGATCGCGAGGCCGTGCACCGCCAGCGGGTCCGCGGCGGCTCCCACCGCCGCGGCCGTGTCGTCCGCAGGCGCCCCGTGCGACATGTGCACGCCGTGGGCCGCGGCAGTGACGTCGGCGATCGTCACCACACGCGCCGGGTCGCCCGCGATGGCGATGAGGTCCGGCAGCGCCCCTCCGGCGCAGTCGAACACCGCATCCACTCCGGCCGGTGCGAGCGTGCGGATCCGTTCGGCGAGGCCGGCCCCGTACGTCGTCGGCTCCGCGCCGAGGGAACGCAGGAAGTCGTGGTTGTGCTCGCTCGCCGTACCGATCACGGTGGCGCCGCGAGCGACCGCGAGTTGGACGGCGACGGTGCCCACCCCACCGGCCGCGCCCTGCACGAGCACGGTGTGTCCGGCGCCGACCCCGAGCCGGTCGAGGACCCGGGTAGCGGTCTCGACGGCGCCCGCGGCTCCACCCGCTTCCTCCCAGCTCCACGCCGCCGGCTTGGGCGCCCACGCGGCCAGAACCGCGAAGTCGGCATTGGCGCCGCGCACGGCCGACGTGGTCATGCCGAAGACCTCGTCCCCGATGCCCACGCCCGTGACGCCGTCACCGACCTCGTCCACCGCGCCCGCGGCGTCGAATCCGGTCCGGAAGGGGAAGGTCACGGGCACCACGTCACGCATCTCCCCGGAACGGACGCGGATCTCCCCCGGTGAGACTCCGGAGGCACGCACCGCGATGCGGATCTCGCCCCGCCCGGCATGTGGTTCCTCCACCTCGGCGACGTGCATGACGTCGGGCGGTCCGTACCGGTCGAACTGGATTGCTCTCATGCGCCGGACCGTAAACGAAGCACCCCGTCCGTTTATCTAAAGTGAGAGCGGTGACGACCCAAGTGGTAGCGACGCTCCGCTCGGACGCCCGCGACAACCGCCTCCGCATCCTCGTGGTCGCTCACGCGGCCTTCGCCGCCGAGGGCCTCGACGTGCCGATCCGGGAGATCGCACGGCGCGCCGAGGTCGGCGTCGCCACCGTCTACCGGCATTTCCCGACCAAGGAAGCACTGCTGACCGAGGCCTTCGCCGAGCAGATGACCCTGTGCTCGGCGATCGTGGAAGAGGGCCTCGCGGCGGCCGACCCGTGGACGGGGTTCTGCCTGGTGCTCGAGAAGCTCATGGAGGTTCACGCCCTCGACCGCGGCTTCGCCCGCGCGTTCACCTCGCGACTCCCCGAAGCGGCAGGTTTCGCCGCCGACCGCGATCGCACGCTGCGCCTGCTGCTCGACCTGGTGCGGCGCGCGAAGGAAGCGGGCGCCCTGCGCAGCGATTTCGTACTGGAGGACATGAGCCTGGCGCTGATGGCGAACGAAGGCATCCGCGCCGAGTCACCCGAGACGAGGGCGGCGGCGTCGCGACGCTTCGCGGCGCTGATGATCCAGTCGTTCCAGGCCTCCCCCGTGCCGTCGCCGCTTCCGCGCGCCGTCCGGCTACCTCTCCCCCGACGCTAGCGGGGTCGACCTGCACGGAGGGGAACAGCGCGGCGAGCTCGGCAGCGTGTGGGCGTGTCGGACGGGCTGCGGGCCCCATCCACCCCGAGGGCTGGTTCAGGGCGGCCCGAGAACGTCCGGGATGACAAGGGCCCGAGCGGTGGTGGCGAAGTACTGCTCAGGAGCCTGGTCGGTCAGGCCGAGAACGACCGCCTGACTGAGGCCGACGAGGAGTCCTCTGAGCGCCGTGGCCAGCCGTTGCGCCTGCCGTGGGGTGAGGGTGGCGCCGCTGTGTGGCCTGCCGGCGAAGAGCGCGGTCAGTCGTTGTTCGTGCGCTCGGACGGACGCGGCGAGCTTGCGCCGTAGGTCGGGGTCGCGCAGCGCCGTGTCCTGCAGGCTGATCTCGAACGAGAGGTGCCTCAGCGCGTCGGGATCATCGCACCGGCGCCGGTAGTAGCGAGCGAAGGCGTCGACCGTCTCGATGAGATCGAGGTCGGCGGGGATGGACTCGTCGCCGCCTTCGTAGTGCGGACCGAGGTAGTCGGTGACCAGCGCGACCAGCAGGCCGTTCTTGCTGCCGAACAGCGAGTAGACGGCGCCGGTGGTCAGCTCGGCCTGCTCGGCGATCTCTTCGAGCCTGGCCCGGTGGCCGTCGCGGGCGACGAGCCGGCGCGCGGCATCCAGCAACGCCCGCCTGTTGCGCTCCTTGGTCTCCGCCCTTGTCATCCTCATAATCTCATTATTACAATAATCTCATTATGGGAGTCGGGGTGGACATGAGTTGAGGCCGACCTCCGCGAGCAGCGGCGCCCGCTCGGCGACCCTGACGTGCTGGCCCTCCGCCCTGCCGCTGACCGCGACACCCCAGCCCGTGGAGCCGACCATCGAACCCGGCCGGCCCGTCGGACACATCTGCGAGGAGAGAAAACAGACGATGGACGTCAAGACGGCGATCGCAGCAGAACGCCGAGAGCTGGCAGCGCTACTGGACGAGCTGCAGACCGCCACGTGGGACGCACCGACCCTGTGCACCGGATGGTGCGTCCGCGAGGTCGCGGCCCATATGTCGATGGGATTCCGATACCCGCTGTCCAGGATGGCCCTCGAGCTCGTCAAAGCCCGGGGCAACATCAACAGGATGGCCGACCGGTGCGCCCGCGACGATGCGGCCCGCCTGTCGACAACCGAGATCGTCAGCGCGATCAGGGACAACGCACACCATCCCTGGAAACCGCCGGTCGGCGGGATCGCGGCGGCACTGGGACATGACGTGATCCACGGCCTGGACATCACGGTCGCCCTCGGCATCGACCGCCGGATTCCCGAGGACCGACTGCGCATCCTCCTGGGGAACGTCACCCCCCGGACCCTGATGTTCTTCGGGGCCGACCTCACTGGCATCGAACTGCGGGCCGACGACCTCGACTGGTCCTTCGGCACCGGCACACCACTGACCGGCGCAGCACAGGATCTCCTGCTGGTCACATATGGCCGAAAACTCCCACCGGGACACCTGCACGGAGTGGCCCGCGGCCGCTACGTCGACGCTTGACCACATCGTGCCCAGCACACACGGCTACGTCGTCCAGACCTCGAGTCCCAGCATCGACCGGAGTTGTGCGAGCAGGACGCCGCGGAAGTTGGCGGGCGACGGCGTGGGGTGGTGCAGGACGCGGGAGACGACGGCTCCGGCGAGGGCGGACAGCACGAAATCCGCCACGTCGTCAGGGCTGAGGGCGGGGGTGAACGCACCCTGCTCGCGGCCTTCGCTCACCGCGGCCAGAAAGGGTGCCCGGTAGCGCCCCCACATCTCGGCACTGTATTTGCGGAGTTCATCGTCCCGCATGGCGGACCGCCAGAATTCGACGAGCATCTGCTGAGTGCGATGGGGATTGTTGAGACTCCGGTCGATCATCGCGACCAGCCGCGCCCACGGATCACGTTCGGTCGCGGCTACCGACTCCAGCGCATCCACCTCCCGACTGGTGGACAGTTCCAGGGCCTCGATGACCATGTCCTCGCGCGAACCGAAGTAGTTCTGCAGCGTACTGATGGCCACGCCACCAGCCGTCGATACGTCGACGAAGCGCGTGTTCTCGTATCCGCGTTCGGCGAGCACCTCTACCACCGTGTCCAGAACGAGGGCCCTTTTCCCACCACCGGCACGTCTCTTTCGATTAGTGGTGGGCAGGTTCGCAGCGGACATGATCGCACCATATAGTCAGGCCGGATGATGGTCAAACCGGCAGATCTGCTGGTCCTGTTCGCCCTCGGGCCCGGCGACTACACGCGGGGCGGGATGTTGTGGTTGAAACGGAACATGTTGTCCGGGTCATAAAGGGTCTTCGCCGCTTGGAGGCGCTCGTATGTCGGCTCGTCGTACGCCAGACGCATACTCTCGATGGAGGCGTCCGCCGGCGAGAGGTAGCCGGGGTGCTTCCGGCCGCCGCCGGGCGGCGCGAGCCGGCGCGTCAGTTCCAGGCCCTCGTCCGTGTCGACGTTCAGCACCTCGCCGGGAGGCACGACCGTGAACGCGAAGATGGCGAATGCGGCATCACGTCGCCCCACCGCATTCGCCTTTTCCGACGGCCGACCGAGCGCACCCCCGAGATGGGTCAGGTTGACCATGGTGACGGCGGAGTCGGAATCGGACCCGGCGATGTCGAGAATCACCTCCATGGCAGCCGGGGACAACTCGTCGAGCATAGCGAAGTGCTCTACCGCGGCAGCCGACTCGCTCGGATCATTGGTGATCGACGCGACGTGCGCGAACGGCATCTTGGTCACGGTGTCGGCGAGCACCGGCGCAACCGCCCGTAACGGTTCGATCAGCGCCTCACCGTCCGGTCCTCCGCCCAGATAGGAGATCCGGATGGAGACGGTGAGCCTTCCTCGCATGAACTCGGGGACGAAGGGCAGGTCGGGTGCGCGCAGGAAGACGATCGAAGAGGTCAGTTCGTCCGGCGCCGTCGAGGTGAACTGCTCGTAGGCCTCCAACACTTCCCGCGCGTTGTCCCCCGAGAAGTGCAGGGCTCCTGCGTAGATCTCCCGCACGGGAAACAGGGTGAACTCCATCGCGGTGACGACGCCGAAGTTCCCCTTCCCGCCGAGCAGGGCGAAGAACAACTCTCCGTCGGAGTCCGGCGTGACCCGGCGGAGTTCGCCGTCCGCAGTCACGACTTCGATCTCCTGCACGTGGTCGGCCGCGTAGCCGAAGGCCCGCGCCAGCGCCACACTGACCCCGCCGCCGAGCGTGTACCCGACGACGCCGACCTGCGGTGAGGAACCGGCGAGCGGCGCGAGTCCGACTTTCGCGGCCTCTTCGACCACCTGGCCCCAGCGGGCGCCGGCTTCGACCCGGGCCGTCTTCTTCGCACTGTCGATTCGCACGCCGGCCATGCGGCGCGTGGTGATCATGAGCGAGGCTCCGGAAATCGGCACGGAAGGGCCGTGACCGGTGTTGAGAACCGCGACGGGCAGGTCGTGGGTCCTGGCGAAGCGCACCGCCGCCTGGACGTCCGCCGCTCCGGTGGCGCCGACTATCACGTAGGGCCGATGTGCGACGGACATGTTGAACACGGACGCCTCGTCGGCGAAACCCTCGTCTCCCGCGAAGAAGACGGGCCCGCCGACGGACGCGAGAGAAGAGGAGGAAGTAGATGGGGGGAGCATGTCAACGCCTTTCTGATTCGTCTCACCGCGCACGGCACGAACCGCTGACCACAGGGAACGTCGGAGGTTGCCGTCCGTCGCCCGGCGGACGTGCGGGTGTTGTCACGGGCATGCAAGGTCACGGGCATGCAAGCCGAGGCGCCCGTCGGCGTGCCGACGTCGGCCGCTCGAGCCGACCACGAGATGATCGGTATGCAGATACGGTATCACGGTACCGATAGACTGAGCCGATGACTCCATCCCCCGTCAGTCGTCCCCGCGCCGGCGTCCTGGCTTGCGGCTAGCCACCCTCTTTGATAGTCATATATTATTACCAGTGTCCAGGGGCACGGACACCGTTCCCGTCGTGTCGGGGACATCCCGGTCGCCCGCTGATCGCCCGGTGCGCAGCCCGCGCACCCTTCCGACCTGTGAGGAGGAGAGCCTCGTGACGGACCTGCAGTTCGGCGTCTCGTTGATCCCGACCCGCGATCTCGGGGAGAACCGCCGGTTGGCAGTGGTGGCCGAGCAGGCGGGACTGGAGTACATCGGCGTCCAGGACCATCCGTACGTGGCGCACTACCTCGACGCGTTCGTCGTCATCGGCGATCTCCTCGCCCACACGGAACGCATCCAGGTGTTTCCCGACGTGGCCAATCTGCCGCTCCGCCCGCCTGCTGTCCTGGCCCGGACGGCGAGCGCGCTGAGCCAGGTGTCCGGGGGCCGCTTCCAGCTCGGCCTCGGCGCGGGCGGCTACTGGGACGCGATCGAGTCCATGGGCGCGCCTCGACGGACCCCGCGTGAGGCGCTGCGGGCGCTCGAGGAGGCGATCGTGATCATGCGCGGGCTGTGGAGCGCCGGCGCGAGCGTCGACTACGACGGCGAGTTCTACCGGGTCGACGGGGTCGGCGGGCAGGAGCCGGGTCCCGGCGGCGTGGAGATCTGGGTCGGGTCACAGGGCCCGCTCAGCCTCGCGCTGACCGGACAGCTCGCTGACGGCTGGGCGGCTCCGATCCCGTCCTACCTGCCCTACGAGCGGTGGGCCGAGAGCAACGAGGTCCTCGACACGGCGGCGCGTGGAGCCGGCCGTGATCCCGCGGACATCCGGCGCATCGCGCAGCTCGTCGGCACCGTCGACGTCCGGGCGGCGACACGGGGGCCCCTCGCGCAATCCGGCGACGACCCGATCCGCGCCGATGTCGAGGGCTGGGTCGAGCTGTTGGCCCGGCTGGCCACCAAGCAGCCGTTCACGACGTTCGTGCTGTGGCCGCAACGGGCCGACGAGCGGCAGATCCGGCTCTTCGCCGAGGAGGTCGCGCCCAGGGTCCGGGAGCGCGTGGGCGGCCGGGCCGTCGTATGACGCCGCATCGAGGAGGCGAGGCGCTGATGCGGGCCGCCTACTACGAGAAGCAGGGCCCCGCTCACGAGGTCGTCCGGGTCGGCGAGGTGCCGACGCCCGAGCCCGGCCCCGGTGAGGTCCGGGTGCGGGTCGCGGTGTCCGGCGTGCACGTCGGCGACGTCGGCAAGCGACGCGGTTTCTGGGGCTCGACCATGAGCTACCCGCGGGTGATCCCGCACGGCGACGGGGCGGGCACCATCGACGCGGTCGGACCCACCGTCGACTCCGCGCGGGTCGGCGAGCGTGTCTGGGTGTACCTGGCGCAGTCCTACCGCCCGTTCGGCACCGCCGCCGACTACACAGTCGTGCCGTCCGAGCACGCGGTGCGGCTCACGGACGCGGTCGAGTGGGAGCAGGCCGCCGTGGTCGGCATCCCCGGGATCACCGGTCACCGCGCCGTGTTGGCGAGCGGACCGATCGACGGGCAGACGATCATCGTCACCGGGCCGCTGGGCGGCGTCGGCCGGGCGGCCCTCGCCATCGCGCGCCGGAGCGGCGCCACCGTCATCGCGACGGTTCGGCACGCCGAGCAGATCGACGAGGTCCTCGCCGCGGGCGCCCACCACGTCGTCGTGCTCGGCGGTGAGGACACCGCGCAGCAGATCCGCGCGATCGCGCCGGACGGCGTCGACCGCATCGCCGAGATCGACATCGCCGGCAACGCCGGACTCGACGTCGAGGTGCTCAAGGTCGGCGGGACCATCGCCACCTACGCGACGAGCGATCCTGACGCGTCCCTGCCGTACTGGACCCTCGCGTTCCGGAACATCACGATCCAGTTCCTCAGCAACGACGACTTCCCCGAACCGGCCAACGAGGATGCGGCCCGCGACCTCACCGCGGCCCTCGCCGCGGGCGACCTGCGTTATCCGATCGCGGCGCGCTTCCCGCTGGAACAGACGGCCGATGCGCAGGACGCCGCCGAACGGACCGGCTCAGCCGGCCGGGTCGTCGTCGAGATCAGCCCGTGACAGGCGGAAGACGGCGCCGGACGGTCACCCCGGGCCGCAGGAGATTCGAGTCCTTGGGCGAGGGCGCCACCGTCACGACGCTCGAGCTGTTCTTCGATCTGGTGTTCGTGTTCGCGCTCACCCGGGTCACGGACTGGATGGCCGAGGACAGCTCGGCCGAGGCGGTACTGCGCGGCGTGCTGATCCTCGTCGTCATGTGGTGGTCGTGGGTCGCCTACTCCTGGCTCGGCAACGTCGCGAAGGCGGACGAGGGGCTGATCCGGCTCGGCATGTTCGTCGCGATGGCGGCGGTCTTCGTCGGGGCGATCACCATCCCCGAGGCGTTCAACGACCTGCCCGGCGGCCTGTCGGGACCCGTGGTGTTCGCCGTCGCGTACTTCTGCGTGCGCGCCGTACATCTGGCGATGTACTGGGTGTGCAGCCGCGGGGACGCGCAGCTGCGCGCACAGATCGTGCGCGTCATACCGTCCGCGGTGCTGGGGACGGTGCTGCTGCTCGTCGCCTCGCAGACCGAGGGTTGGGTGCAGACCGCCTTGTGGGCCGGGGCGATCGTCGGCGACTACGTCGGCACAGCCCTGGCGGGCGCCGCCTGGCGGCTCAACTCGTCGAGCCACTTCGCCGAGCGGCACGGGCTGATCATCATCGTGGCGCTGGGCGAGTCGATTGTGTCCATCGGCATCGGGGTGGCAGAGCTGCCGGTCTCCTGGCCGATCATCATCGCCGGCGTGCTCGGCCTGGCTGTTGCGGGCGCGCTGTGGTGGCTCTACTTCGACGTCGTCACGTTGCGCGCCGAACACGCCCTGGCCGAGACCAGTGGGGAGCGGCAGGTCCGGATCGCCCGCAGCGGGTACACCTACCTGCACCTGCCGATGGTCATCGGGATCATCCTGATGTCGCTCGGGCTGAAGAAGGTCCTGCTCTACATCGGTGGCGGCGAGGGACACACGATCTCCGACCCGCTCTACGGCATCCCGCTAGCGGCGCTCTACGGCGGCGCGGTGCTGTACCTGTTCGCGCACGTCGGTTTCACCTGGTACGTGCTGCGCACGGCCAACCCCGTCCGGCTGGTCGTCGGGGCGGTGCTGCTGGCCGTGATGCCGCTGGTCGCCGCGCTCCCGGCGCTCGTGACCCTGGGCTTCCTCGCCGCCGTTCTCAGCGCGCTGGTGGCCTACGAGGTGCACCGCTATCGCGAGGTGCGGCAACACGTCCGGCACGTGGGTCCGGCGACGGCCGGAAACCCGCAGACATGAGGGGCGGCCCGTCCGGCGAGTTCCCAGGGCAGCACTTTTAGTCACAAAGCCTGACCACAGGCCGTCTGGGAGAGCTCACACATACAGGGTGCTCGTCCCGCGACGAGGCCGTCGGCATGTGTCACGCCGCCGGCGAGTAGCCCAGGTCGGTTGCTGCATCCCTGCGCTCCGCCGTCCCCGCCGCAGCCTCCCCGTCATGGGGCGGGAGCACCGCGCAGGTCGGACGGGGACGCGATCTCTCCCAGGAGGTTCTTGATCTGGGTGTGCCCGCGCGGCGCGGAGGCCTATCGTAAGGAGTCGCGTCAGTCGTTAAATTACTGACGGCAGTGTGGAGCAAGCGATAGGAGCACGACCGGTGGTGACCCGCGCAGAGCGGAACTCAACTGATCCAGATCTGGGCGTGCTAGCTGGTCGACTCTTGTTCGCGGTGCAGGGCGAGCTGTTCACGGCGCTGGCCGAGCTGGGCTTCGATGACCTCAAGTACAGGCACGGCGCGGTTCTGGCCTACCTCGATGCCGACGGGGTGCGCCCCTCCGAGCTGTCTCGTCTGTCACACCAGCACAAACAGAACATCGGGACGCTTATCGACGAGCTCGAGGGCCTGGGCTACGTGGAGCGGCGGCCGGACCCGAGCGACGGTCGGGCCAAGCTTGTTTTCCCGACGGAGCGCGGCCTGGCGCAAATGCGCGCTGCCGACCTCATCTTGGCCGCCATGCAGCGGCGCCACGCACAAATCGTGGGGCGTGAGGACTACCAGCTGTTCAAGCGCATTTTCTTCCAGGTCACCGAAAACCAGCGCAGTTACGTCGGCCATCTCCCCGACGAGTGATCGATCATGGTCGACGTGAGAAGCGTCGCACCAGCTGCGGCGGCGGGTCCCGGTCAGCTTCCGGCCCCGGCGGAGGAGACGACTACCCGAGGGATCGGCGTCGGCATCAGCTGGTGGCGGCTGAGCGCGATCACGGTGCGCAGGGCGACGCCTCCGATGAACACGGTGATCGCCGCGAGGATCACGTAGTGGTACAGGGCGTAGCCGCTCGGCCGGGTGGCGTTGACCCAGTGCATTGCCACGTTGGCCACCGCGGCCCAACTGAAGGTGTATGCCCAGGTGCTGGGCATGAACGGCAACTTCAGGTAGGCGGGAAGCAACCGTAGCTGCGCCAGCGTCATCAACAGGCCGTAGCCGGCCAGCATCGACGCGACGATGTCCACGCGGTCGCCGGTCATCGTGAAGTAGGCCAGGCTCGCGACCGCAGGCGGGGCGACCTCGATGGCCACTGTCGGCAGCAGCGGACCCGGCAGCAGCGGCCGGAAGAACATCCGCGTCAGGATGATCGAGCCGACGACGAGCCAGCAGATCGTGCCGAGCCCGAACATGACCTCCGCCAGCCGAGGCTGGCCGACGGCGGCGGCCGCGAACGCGGCGACCAGGCCGCCGGCGACGGTCGGCAGGAAGTAGCCCGGGTGGAACTTGTCCATGTCGACGGCGCCGTAGATCCACTGACCGGTGAACCACGCCCCGAGCAGGACGGTCAGGCCGATGAACACGTCGGTCACGATGGTGCCGGCCAGCGGCGCGTACGGATGGAGCCCTTCGGCCGCCAACAGCATCGGTGTGATCACCGCCAGGGACGCGAAGGGGCCCGCGACGTCGTCGAGCAGGTCACGGGCAAAGGCGGGCCGGTCGAACAGAGCGTCGCGCGCGTAGCGGCCGACGACGATCAGCCACACCACGGCGGAAACGACCAGGATCGCCTCGCCCACCGCTCGCGGGGCCCGACCGTACTCGGCCGCCGTCAGCCAACATCCGCCCAACCCGGCGAGTCCGAACGGCATTCCGAAGAAGTTGAGTGGTACCCGTGCGACGGGCATGATCGCGGTTCCTCTCAGCAGCGTCAATGGTGTGTCGACTTGCCTCTCACCGTCCCGTGGGCACCGGTGCGCCGATCGCTTTCACGGTTTTCGTCAGATGCTCGGCGAGTCGGGCGGCCTGGCCTCGTATCTCGGGTACGGAAATGGCTTCCCAGACAGTTCCCCGGGTGGGCGGGCCGATGGCGTACATGCCCGGAACGGCGCTACCGTGGCTGTCGAGAAGCTCGCCGGGCTGGGTGCAGGAGATCCCCAGGCCGAGCGGGTCGGGCGCGATGCTGTCGCGGTCGAGCAGCCTACGCAGTAGCGGGTCCGTGGTTCTCGTGATGTCGCTCAGCGGGCCGGTGCAGTTGACGACGGCGTCCGACTCGATCGTGGTGTCGCCGAGGTGCACGCGGCAGCGGATGCCGAGGTCTTCCACGGACCGGAGGCCGCCGCCGTGGAGGGTGAGCCGCCCGCTTTCGGTAAAAGCCCTGAGCCGGGCGGAGATCTGCGGAGCCATCCGATTCCGGTGCACGTGCCAGTCATGCTCGTACTCGGCGAGGAAACGGCGGCGCTGGCACCGGTCGAGGCGACGCCAGATCGACTGCGACTGCGGGCGCATGCCGTCGAGGACCGCGCGCCAGTCGACGCCGTGGCGCCGGGCTCGTGCGATCTGGTCGTAGACCAGTTCGGCAAGACCGTCCGTGGTCAACGGCCCCGGTGGAATCGGGGTCACCCAGCAGGCCGGCACCTCCTCGAGATGGGCGCGCGGCAGGTCACCGCGGCGGCTGACCATCGCCACCCGACGCCGCGGGGCGTCTTCCAGGAGCGTGATCGCAGCATCGACGGCAGTGAGGCCGCTTCCGGCGATGACGATCGTGGCGTCGTCGGGCACGCGGGCGATCGCCCCGAGATCCCACGGATTCTGCAGATGCCACGCGGCGTCCGGAAGCGGCCCCGCGGTGGTCTCCAACCGGCGGGGCACGCCGACGCCGTACGCGAGCACGACGGACCCGGCACGCGTGCTCGTGCCGTCCGTCGTGACCTCGAAGCCTCCGTCATGGGCCACCACGTCCTCGACCCGGGCAGCGACGATGCTCAACCGATGGTCACCGAACTCGCTGACCAGGTCTCGCAAGTAGTTGCCGTAGGCCATCCGCGGCAGGAAGTCGGTGGGTTTCCACCCGCGGCCGGCCTGCCGGGCCCATTCGACGAAGTGGTCGGGCTCGTCCGGAAATGCGCTCATCATCTGCGCGCGGAGGTTGAGCAGATGTCGATCGTCGGTCGTACCGTAGGCGACCCCGAGGTGGCGGCCCCGGGCGTCGGCCTCGAACAGCACGACCCGAAAGTTCGGGTCGCTGTTTGCGCGCAGCAGATGAATCGCGCTGAGCGTGCCGCTCGCACCCCCACCGACGATCGCCACGGTTGCCGGCGGGCCGTCCAGTTTCCTGGAACCGTTACTGAACCTTCCACTCACGCTGCACTCCCATGAATATCGGCCCGCTGCTCGCGCGACCGGTGGACGAGCGGAAATGTTGTCACCAGCCGGTCATCTGCCGGCGTCGTTTCGGTTCAGTGCTTGGTGTACGCGTCGGCGATCTGGCCGACGAGCACAGCGAAGGGCATGTCGAGAGCGGCGTAGACGTCGAGCGCGAGCGGGTCGGCGTTGTCGGCGAGGATCTCGACCATCACGTTCGAGTAGTCGACCGGAATAACGCCTGCCTGCGCCATCCGCAGCAACCCGGCTTCCCGCTTGGCCTGCCAGAACGTTCCGGAGGCGTCGATCGCGGCGTAGGCCGAGAACCCCTCGGCCACCGCGGCCATGGCCGGAAGCGCCAGACATACTTCGGTCGACACTCCGGCAATGATCAGGTGCCGTCGACCGGTTGCCCGGATGGCCGCGACGACGCGTTCGTCGTCCCAGGCGTTAACGGTGGACCGGTCGATCACCGTCAGGTCCGCAGGCAGTACTGCGGCCAGTTCCGGAATGAGCGGGCCCCACATGCTGTCGGCTGCGGTCGTGGTGACCACCAGCGGCAACCCCAGCACCTTGGCAGCCTTGGCCATGGCCACGACGTTGTGTTTCAGGTCGCCGACCGAGATGTCCCGGACGCCGCTGTAGAGGCCGACCTGGTGGTCGACGAGCACTACCGCGGTGTTGTCGCGGCTCAGCCGCTCGGTGAACGTGTCTGCAGACATGACTTCTCCTTCAACCAGGGACGGGATGGGTCGGATGTGGGTGCGACATCGATGCACGGCACGTGCGAAACACCGAACAGGAGGTCGGCCGACATCGAGAGCACCATGACCGGAAACCTCTTGTCATAAACCAGGACTAACACAGGCGCGGCCCGGGCGCAAGGTTGTGCCCATGGACCACCGTGGGCCCGTCAAACGTTCATCACTGCACCCGCCGGACACGACCAGCCACATTCGATCAATTGGCGAACATATCCCCAGGCCAGACCCATTGCAGCTGCCACATTACCTGTTGACCTCCACACCGATGGACGTCCGATATCGCCCAAAGTGGACCTTTCGACGTCCAGGTGGAGGCCTCGGGCTTCCGTGAGCAAATGGCGCACTATAGTCATGTATTCGGACTATCAGGGGCGAGCAGTCGTGAGCAGTCCTGCACCGGCGGGACGGGGCCGGGGCGGTTACCGCTGCAGGAGCCCGGCGTCCACCGGCAGCGCCACGCCGGTGACGTAGCGGGCCTCCTCCGAAGCGAGCCACACGATCGCGTTGGAGACGTCCACCGGCTCGACCAACTCCACCGGCAACGCGTTCTGCAGGTTGAACGACCCGTCCGCGCTCGACAGCGCCTGCGCCATGAACTCGTTGACCACCATCGGCGTGTTGACACCCGTCGGGTGCACCGTGTTCACACGGATGGAGAACGGGGCCAACTCGTTGGCCAGCGTGCGCATCAAACCGACCAGGCCATGCTTGGCCGACACATAATGGGCAGCGCCCGGCATACCCTTCAGACCCGCCGCCGAACTGGTGATCACGATCGAGCCGCCGTCGCCGCCCCGGATCATCGCCGGCACCGCGGCCTTCACGGTCTTCCACACCCCGGTGAGGTCGACCGCGATCATCTCCTCCCACTCGTCGTCGGTGATCGACCAGGTGTTCTCCGCGACCCCGCCGATTCCCGCGTTGGCACACACCGCGTCCAGGCGGCCGAACTCGCGCACTCCCTCGTCGACCAGGGCCTGCACGGCCGCGGAGTCGCGCACGTCCGCCTCCCGCGCGATGATCCGGCGGCCGGACTTCTCCACGAGCGCGACCGTCTCCGCAAAGTCCTCCGGCGTGGCCATCGGGTAGGGCACCGTCGCGAGCCGGCGGCACACGTCGAACGCGATGATGTCCGCGCCCTCCTGGGCGAGCCGTACCGCGTGCGACCGTCCCTGCCCCCGCGCCGCGCCGGAGATCAGCGCGACCTTGCCCTCGAGACGTCCTGCCATCGTAACCTCCTCCTCGTCCTGCGCCGCACGACCATTTCCCAGGCCCAACCGAGTCACCCCAGTCGACCGCATCGAACCACCTCCGGACGGACATTTTTTCCTCAACTGGGAGACATTTCCTCTTCGAAGGCCACCGGAACACAACCGGAGTAAAGATGGTCCCGACACCAGCCGCCGGATGCCATCCGCACTACCGTCGGGGACCTACTCAAAATCCCACAGTCGACATCAAATCTACGAAAACGGACTATCCCGAGGAACTGCGAGCGCGCGCCACAACGATCAGCAGAACATGGTCATAAAACATGACTAACAGATCGACGACTCGGACGCAAGGTAGCGGCGCATGGTCCTCCGGGCAGTCAGGCGACCGTCAGCCCTCGGCCAGCCGACGTTGTACGATTAGTCATATGTGCTGACTACCAAAGGCGGATCAGTCATCGCCGGCAGCACACCATGGCCATCCCGGGCATCGCCGCCGGGGGGTCGTATATCCGGCGGCGCAGACAGCGCGGTCGGGCACGCGGACCATTCATCGTTGCCGTGCTCGGCGGCGCAACGATCAGCCTCCCGGCAAAAGGGAATACACATCTACATGGGAGCTCGACAGATGCATTC
The DNA here is from genome assembly GCF_059359135.1 of Pseudonocardia sp. OZ21. Taxonomy (NCBI): domain Bacteria; kingdom Bacillati; phylum Actinomycetota; class Actinomycetes; order Pseudonocardiales; family Pseudonocardiaceae; genus Pseudonocardia; species Pseudonocardia sp. OZ21. Next base: position 197,261 of record NZ_JCADBN010000010.1, on the reverse strand, counting down.
GTACGACGTCGTGATCGTCGGTGCCGGGACGGCCGGTTGTGTGCTCGCGTCCCGGCTGACCGAGGACGCCGGCACCGGGGTGCTGCTGCTGGAGGCAGGGAGTCGGGATCCGCTGCCGGCCGCTGCCGACCCCCAGGCCTGGCCGTCGTTGGCGGGTTCCTCGATGGACTGGGACGACGTGTCGGTGGGTGTGCCCGGCAGCCCGCGCGTGCGGTTGACGCGCGGTCGCGGCGTGGGTGGGTCCTCGGCCATCAACGCGATGTCGTTCATCCGGGGCCACCGGGCAAGCTACGACGCGTGGGTCGCGGCGGGGGCGAAGGGCTGGGGGTTCGACGACCTGCTGCCGTTCTTCACACGTACCGAGCACGTCGAGGGCCGGGACCCGGCTGTGCGGGGCCGGGGCGGTCCGTTGCGGTTGTGGCGGGTGTCCCCGCCCCATCCACTGTCGGAGACCATGCTGGAGGCGGCCGGGCAGGTCGGTCATCCGATCGTCGACGACATCGACGGTGGCGTGCAGGAGGGATTCGGCTGGGCGGAGTTCACGATCGTCGACGGCAGGCGGCAGAGCGCGGCGGACGCCTACCTGGGGGCGGCGCTGCGACGGCCCAACCTCGATCTCGTCACCGACGCGCTGGTGCACCGGCTCCGCTTCAGCGGTGAGCGCTGCACCGGAGTCGAGTACGGTGTCGGCTCGCAGTCCGTCAGTGTGGAGTGCGGCCGTGACGTTGTGCTGGCCGCCGGTGCGATCGGCTCACCGCAACTGTTGATGCGCTCCGGCGTCGGCCCGCAGCCGCACCTGGGCGAGGTCGGGGTCCCGGTTGTCGTCGACCTTCCCGGGGTGGGCGCGAACCTGCACGATCACCCGCTGACGGGCGTGGTGTACCGAGCGCGGCAGCCCGTCGTGGCCGGTGTGGGCAATGGCGGGGGCGAGGCCAAGGGCACGATCCGCACCACCCCCGACGCGGGATGGCCGGACGTGCAACTGTTCTGCGCGGTCGCGCCGATGCTGGGCGATACGGTCCCGAGCCCGGAGCGAGGCGCCGGCTACACCATCGTCGTCGCGACTCTGGCGCCGTTCAGCCGAGGTTCGGTCCGGTTGACCAGCGCCGATCCGCACGCGGCGCCGCTTCTACGTACGCCGCAGCGTGCACACCTACTTCCACTACGCGGGCACCTGCCGCGCAGGAACCGACGAGAATGCCGTGGTCGATGCCGACTTGCGGGTGCGCGGGATCGAGGGGCTGCGCGTGATCGACGCCTCGGTGATGCCGTCCCCGGTCAACGCCAACACCAACGCCACGGTGTACGCAGTCGCCGAACGCGCCGCTCACCTTCTGCGCGCCCCATCGACCGTGTAGCCCGGGCGCGCATGCCGAACAACCATGAACTCCCGAGTGCGACCACCCATGAATACAACGGGACCCGAGAAACCATGAGCAGCGTCGACTGGCAGGACGTTGCCCGATTCGGCGAGCTGGCGTGCGGCTCACTCGACCCCGGCACCGTCCAGCGGCGGACGTTGCCGGAGCTCATTCGCCTGCTGAAGGCCGACTCGGGCGCGATCCATCTGATCGATCACCGCTACCAGAGCGTGGTCGCGACGGCCCGAGGTGCGCCGGTGAGAATGCTTCTCGACTTCGAGTCGATCTCCCGCCGCACGAACGTCTACCTGCGAAAGTCGCTCGCCTCGCGGTTCCCCGTGCACGACGCGATGATCCACAGCCGGGCGATCGAGCACCAGCGGTCGCCGGAAGGCCTCGTCCTGTCGCGCTACGGTTTCAAGCACTGTCTGTTCACGGTGCTCCTCCACAGTGGCCGGCCGGTGGGGACGGCCACCGTTGCGCGACGGACCAGGCGCCCGCCCTTCACCTCGCAGGAACTGGCTGTCGCCGACCGGCTGGGCGGATTCCTGGCGATCGCGCTGGCAAACGCGGTCACCCACGCGCGGTGCAGGCCGGCAGCGGAGCTGTCGGCCCCACCCAGCTGGACGGATGGAGACACCCAGACCCTTCGACTGGACGACGTGCGCGCCGGTGAGCACGACGACCTGCCGGCTGTGGCCCGTCCCGATGCCATCGGGGTGCTGACCAAGCGTGAACGCGAAGTGCTCGTCCTCGCCACGAGTGGGCTGCAGAACGCCGAGATCGCCATCGACCTGGGAATCGCCACGAACACGGTCAAACAACACATGAAGCACATCTTCCGGAAGCTCGGCGTGCGCTCTCGCCTCGATGCCCTCCGCTACCTCCAGGCGAGCGATATGTGACGTGATGCCCGCGCGAGACGGGGTCGTCAGTAGGGCTTCGCGACGTCCAGTGCGCCCATCTCGCCCACGTCGAAGCTGACCTCGGGGTGCTGATCGACGCGTTCCTCCGGCCCGAGCGCACGACTTGGCGCACCGAATGCGTCATGTGGCGCACCAGACGCCTGCGCGGAAAATACCCCTCAGGGGTTATTGTCGAGCCGCATTTCAGAGAACAGGATGGATACCAGCATCAACGCACGGCCAGGAAAGGCGCACTATCCTGCCACGCATCTTGGTTATCGAGGACATGCCGGCCTGTCCGGACGCGGCTGTATCATCGGCGCTCGAACTGTCCGACCACCTCGTCAGTACGGCTCCCACCGCCATAGCCGGGCTACGTACAGCCGTCACCGCACAGCCCCATCTCGTGCTGGTGGACCTCGAGCTGCCCGATCAGTTCACGATGCATTTGCTGCCCACGTTGCGGGCTGCCGCGCGGGCTCCGGTCATTGCCATCACCTCTCGCTCCGACGAGCACCGTATCGTCACAGCACTGAACGCCGGCGCCGACAGCTACATGGTTCGCCCGTTCAGTGCCGATCTCTTACTGGCCAAGGTGGGGGCCGCACTGCGGGTCGAATCCGAAACCGCCCGAGGCCGATCGATACTCGCCTTCGGCGGATTGACGATCGACGTTGCGAAGCGAATCGTCGAGGTGGACGGCAGAACGCTGTGCCTCTCGCCCAAGGAGTACGACCTACTGGTGTACATGGCTCTTCGTGCCGGCGAAGTGGTCACCCTCCGCGAGCTACTGACGGAGGTGTGGCGACTGCCTGATACCTGTCGTTGTACGACGGTACAGGTCCACATCTCCTGGCTACGCAGCAAGCTACGAGAGACCGCGAGGGAACCGCGTTACCTACGCACCGTCCGAGGGGCCGGTCTTCGATTTGAGATCCCGCAGGGTCCGCCGCACGCAGAAGTAGCCACTCCTGGTGCCGACAAGGTTCTGCTACCGGATCACGCAACAGAAGAGCGAGATGACATCCATGTTCTATAGCACGATTCCGATCCCGGACGTCGACCGGGAGGCTGCGCGGGTGATCACCGCAGAGAGGGCTTCCAAGCCGATGCCCGATCCCGCGACACCGGACGGGCTGGCCATGCTGCGGTTGTCGGCGGACAACGCGCCGCGGGCCGACGGCGCTGTGGACAAGCTGATTCCGGGTGCTGCCGGCGATGTGCGTGTCCGGATCATCCGGCCGGACGGGGCAGCCCGAGCCGTCCTGCTCGACGTGCACGGCGGCGGCTGGTTCGGTGGCAGTCCCGAAGAGAACGACTACGCCAACACACTCATCGCCCGGGAAGCCGGCGTCGCGACGGTGAGCGTCGACTACAGACTGGCGCCCGAACATCCCTACCCGGCCGGCCTCGAGGACGTGCTGGCCGCCGCCGAGTGGCTGCTCGACAATGCCGCTTCCGAGTTCGGCACCGAGAAGCTGCTCATCAGCGGAAACTCCGTTGGCGCGCATCTTGCTTCGCTGTCGGTGCTGCACGTTCGCGACAGGCTCGGCGCGATCGACCGCGTGGTCGGGATCAGCTTCGCCTACGGCGTATTCGACCCGTCCCTGACCCTTGCCGAGCGCCTGGCGACCCCCGCCACGCCGATCGTCAACACGTCCTTCCTGCGCAGCACCCGCAAGGTGGTCTTCCCCGACACGGCCGCGGTGCTGCGCAACCCCACGATCTCCCCGCTGTACGCCGACCTCACCGGTTTGCCACCTGCCCTGTTCACCATCGGGGAGCTCGACCCGCTGCTCGACGACGTCCTGTTCATGGCAGAGCGCTGGCGCGCGGCCGGCAATGAGGCCGAGATGGACTTCTACCCCGGCGCCATCCACGGATTCATCACCGTCGTCCCTCCGCTCGGGAAACATGCACTGGACCGGATCAGCTCGTGGATCAGCGGTCATGTGCGCTGCGGGGTCGCGGCATGACCTCGGGCTGAACCTGCTTGTCACCGTGCCGAACGGCGGGAGGAGCCGACGTGCATTCGCTTGCATATCTGGTCGACAGTCCGGGAAAGCTGCCCCAGCCGATCATTCGCGCGGTGGCTCGCCCTCGATCAGGAGAAGTCCTGCTGCGCATTCGCGCACCACGCTTGCTCACCTGTCCGGCGTCGAAGCTTCCACCCTGGACTGCGCCGGCGTGACGGCATGGCGCGCCCTGTCACTGGCGAACGTGCGGTCTGGCGATACCGTCGTGATTCAAGGTGCCGGGGGCGTGTCGCTCTTCGCTCTCGGATTTGCCAAGATTGCCGGTGCCTCAGTTGTTCTCACCTCATCGTCGGACTCCAAGCTGGAACGCGGGCGCAAGCTGGGCGCGGACCATACGATCAACTATCGCCGGCAGCCGAGATGGAGCAGCGCGGTCGCGGACATCACCGGCGGGCGCGGAGCAGACACGGTCGTTTCCCTTTGCGGAAGCCCAAGGAGCAATCGACCATCTCCTCACGCAGGGCCATTTCGGAAAGGTGTCGATAACGATCTGAGGGCGACGGCAGGTGGCGAGGCTCAGGCCGCCACACCCACCGCCGACCACGCGACGCCCGTGATCCCGAACGGTGGCGGCGGAAGCTCTGTGGCGCACTGGGCCCGCAGCGCCGCCAGCCGGGCGTCGTCGAGCCCTGAGCTGCCGGTGGCGCCGACGCCGAGCGTCAGTGGTTCCCACCAGTCCTCGAGGGACGGGTAGGTCACCGTGACGGCCAACTCCGAGGACCGGACGTCCCGCAGTCCTGCCGCGGCGAACAGGTCGGCGAGCTGGCCCTCGCGCGAGCCGGCGCGATCGGACTCGGTCACGTCCGGGTCGAGGTCGTGCGCCGCCCGCCAGAACGGGGGACAACGGGCCCCGTTGTCCCAGACACACCCGGCGACGAGCCCACCGGGTCGCGTGACGCGGGACATCTCCTTCAGCCCGGCCAGGGCATCGGTCATGAAATGCACGACGAGCTGGGCGGCTGTGACGTCGAAGGCGGCATCCTCGAACGGCAGGTGCTCTGCCGCGCCGCGGCGGACGTCAACCCGGGCAGGCGCGTCCGCACGGCGGCGACGAACGACTCGGACGGGTCGACGGCCGTGACGGCGCCGGCCCCCAGGTGTCCGACGAGCACTGCGGTCAGTGCACCTGATCCGCAGCCGACGTCCAGGGCGCGCCGGCCCTGTCGTAGCTGCAACAGGTCCGCGAATCGGCTCGCGAGCGGCTCGGAGAAGCGACCTATGTAGCGCGCGTAGGCGTCGGCCGTGACTTCGAAGCTCATTCCTCAATGGTGACTCTCTGCGGCCGTTCCCGATCACCTCGACGTGGTGATGTTCGCCGCTGAGCAGCTCCCGCCCGGGCTCATACACGCAGTGGGTGGAGCGATCGTCCGCTCTATGATTCATTCGGTGGTGCCCCGATCACTGGCGGCGTGGGTCGGCTCCGGGGGATCGGGTGAGGGGTAGTGGTGCCACGGGTCAGCGCGGAGCATCTGGCGGCACGTCGCCGGCAGATTCTGGATGCCGCGGCCACGCTGTTCGCCGAACGTGGCTTCGCCAGGACCAGCATGAGTGACGTCGTGCAGGCATCGGGCCTGTCGATGGGCGCGATCTACCGCTACTTCCCGAGCAAGGTCGATCTGGTGGTGGCCACGGGCGAGGGTCACGGCGGAGAGGTCGGCGACGGGTTCCCGGTCGAGCGGGCGTCCGAACTGCTGGCCCGGTTGGCCGACGAGGTCGGGCCCGGACGCAGCCACGCCCGGCTGTCCATCCAGATCTGGGGAGAGGCAGCGGTCGAGCCGCAGCTGGCTGCCCGGGTTGCGCCGATCCACCAGCGGCTCCAGGACCATCTCGTCGATCTCCTCCGCGATGGTGCGGAGCCGGACCAGCGTGGTCCCGACGACGAGGCCCTCGCCCAGGTCGCCCTGTCCGCCGTCATCGGAATGGCGGCGCTGGTCGCGGCGGGGGTGCCCGTCGACCAGCCACGGTTCGTCGCCGCCCTGGCGAGTCTCGTCGACCCCCCACCTGACGAGGCACCGCGCGGCTGAGCGATCCGCTCGACCGCGCGGCGCCGGGTGCTCATCCGCCCGCGGGCGCGCGGGGCAGGACCGTCGGCGGGACCGGATTCAGGTAGAACCGGGCCCAGTCGATTCGTCCGTCACGCGTGGTCATCACGACCGGTCCGCACATGAGCGCCTGTGCCCCGCCCGGACCGGTGCCGACCATCTCCCACTCCGACCACGTCTCGGCACCGGTTTCAGCACGGCGCAGCACCGTCGCCCGCAGGTCCGGCAGCCGGTCGAAGATCGCGGTCCAGTTCGCGAGCACGCGGGCGGAACCGGTGAACCCCTCAGCGGGCCGGTGCGGAATCTCGACCCGGTAGTCAGTGGTGAAGCAGTCCGCGACCTGCTGTGCGTCGTGCGAGTTGATGGCGGCGTGGAGCCGGTCGATCGGATCTGTCGATGCTGTCACTGGTGTCCTGTCGTCGTTCGTACCGGGGATCGGCCCCGCGGTCTGCCGACCCCTCGCGGTCCGGGGAACAGGCGGCGAGGGAGGCACGGGCGGCGCCGACGCTGATCGCGCTGCGCGATGCTCCGCGAGCATAAAACGAGCACTCGCTCTATTAAAGGGGGGTCTCGCCTCCGGTGGCGGCGCGTGTCCGGCCGGCGCGTCCTCGATCCGACCTCTCCCCCGCGCTGCAGGACATGGTTTCGGCAGTGTTCCCGCCATCAATTCATCTCGCCACCTGCACAAACACGTCATCTTCTCATTATCTGGGAGAACTGTTGCACTATATGGACGCCGAGGACGAGCATCGACGGCATGCGCGCCGACCGAGAGACCTACACCCACAGGCATGCCGAGAGCGTCCTGCGCTCGCACCTCATCCGGACTGTCGACAACTCCGCCGCCTACCTGGCCGCGTACCTGCGGCCCGGCGCCGACGTCCTCGACGTCGGCTGCGGCCCCGGCACCATCACCGTCGACATCGCCGCGCGGGTCGCCCCCGGCCCCGTACTCGGGATCGACAGCTCGGCCAGCCCGCTCGACGGCGCCCGCACGCTGGCCGCGGAAGCCGGGCTCGGCAACGTCACCTTCGCGGTCGGCGACGTCTACGCCCTCGACGCCGCCGAGGACTCGTTCAACGTCGTGCACGCCCACCAGGTGCTCCAACACCTGAGCGACCCCGTCGCAGCGCTGCGAGAGATGCTGCGCGTCTGCCGTCCCGACGCGGTGGTCGCAGCGCGCGACGCGGACTACGCGGCGATGACCTGGTATCCCGCCGACCCCAGGCTCGACCGCTGGCTGGAGATCTACCGCGCCATCGCCACGGGCAACGGCGCCGAGCCCGACGCCGCCCGCCACCTCCTGTCATGGGCGCATGCCGCGGGGGCGTCCTCCGTCGCGCCGAGCGCGTCCGTCTGGTGCTACGCCACGCCCGAGCAGCGGAACTGGTGGGGCGGGCTGTGGGCGGACCGCATCCTCACCACGTCGATCACGCAGCAGGCGCTCGACGGCGGGCACGCCGACGCCGACGAGCTCGCCGACATCTCCGCGGCATGGCGCGAGTGGGCCGCCCACCCCGACGGCTGGTTCGCCATCGTCAACGGCGAGGTGCTCTGCCGCCCCTGACCGGCGCGCCGGGCCGTCGCCGGCTCAGATGGCTAGCCGACGTCGATCGTCGCGGTGGCCGTGGTGGTCGCCGCGGAACTGCCGGCCAGCTTGGTCATATCGATCCGCAGGTACTCGCCGTTGTCCTGCTGGCCGGTCGCCGGGCTGAGCTTCGACTCGAGGTTGTACGGCGGCTTCGGCGTCGAGCCCGAGATATCGGAGATGCCGAAGTCGCTGTCGTTGCTGATGATCAGCGTCTTGCCACCGTCCAGCGCGGCGACCCCCTCGACCTTGTCGTGGGAGAAGAAGCGGCTGTATCCGTCGACCGGGTGCGGGTCCAGCGACGCCAGCAGGCGGTCCAGGTCGAGGAACTGCGAATCGGCGACGGGCGTGATCCCGAGGCCCTGGTAGCTCTTCAGAGCGTCCGCGGTCGTCTGCGGCTTCCCCCGATCCGTGAGCGAGAGCGCCTCGATCGTCTTGCCGCCGACGAGCAGGCCCTTCGACGCGTCGTAGGTCGCACCGGGCACGCTCGCCGACGGTCCGACGTCCGTCGCGTCACTCAGGTCGATCTTCCAGAGCTTCTTGTAGCCGTCCGCTTTCGGGAATTCGGCATCGCGCTCGTCGACGAGGAACGTCGTGTCCGACAGCGCGGTGATCTCGCTGTTTGCCGTGTCGTTCGACTTCGGATCGTGCAGCAGATAGAGGTATTCGTGGAGGGCATGCGTCTGCAGGTCGCAGGTGACGATCCGCGTCGGCGCGAGCTCCGTAGCGTCTTGTCCGTCGAGGTCCGGCTGCTGGAGCCCGGACTGCATCAGACCCACGAGGGTCCTGCCGTCCGGCGTGATGGTCAGGCCCTCCATACCGCGGTTCGGCACGCGGTTGAGCAGTTCTTTGGGGAGCGTTCCGTCTTTCGGCGAGAGGCGCTGGACAGCGCGGCCGCCGGCATCGAAGTGCGTGATGAACGGGCCGTACTCGTCCGAGACCCAGAACGTGCCGTCGGGCAGCGCGACGAGGCCCTCGGGGTCGTAGCCGTTCGGGTCGGGCGCGAGGACATGGCCGCCCAGGTCCTCGGTCTTCTCGCCCGTCGGGTTGTCAGGGTTGACCCGGCCCGAGTACGGATGACCGGAGTGGTCGGCGAGCGGGATCTCGCGGATCAGCGTCGCCCGACCGCCCGAGTCGAGTTTGAACAGGGCGATCGCCGGGTCGTAGTCGGGGATCGGCTCGATGACGTCTCCGTTCGCAGCGGCGACGTTGGGGCCGCGGTCCTCGAGTCCGTAGACCTCGTCGGAGTGTCCCGGCACCGTCGTCACCGCGGAGCCGAACGAACCTGCGTTCAGCGGCACGTTGCCGTAGCTGCCCAGGGACGGGAGGTGGTCGGTGTACAGCGAGACGGCGTTGCTGACCGTGTAGGTGAAGCTGTCGTGGCCGGTGAACCCGGGGGCGGGGACGTATTTGAACGAGCCATCGGGGTTGAGCTGCAGCGAGCCGTGGTGCGGGTCGGAGTGCACCAGCATCTGATCACTGCCGCCTGCCAGCAGGCCGTGGGCGGCGTCGACTGCGAGCGCGCCGCCGGTACCGGTCGAGTACGTGGCGGCATTCGCGGTGGCTTTCGAGGGCTCTTCACCGGCGTGGGCCTGGCCCGGCGTCAGCGGCCAGGCGAGGGCTGCGGCGGCCAGTACGAGTGTCGTGGCGGCGGCGCACCGGGCAAGACGTCGGGGCGTGGTGGAGCGCAACGCTGGCATTCAGTCTCCTTGGCGGGCGCGAGCAATACCAGAAACTTATGGGCCCTCGCGCGAGGATATGATCGGTCCGTTGCCTGTGATCTGCATGTGATGGGGAGCATCCGGACCTCCAAACGGGATCTCGAATCTACTAGATCGAAAACGCGCGGGTCGACGCAGTGGTAAACAGCACAATGGAGGGGACCTCAGGAACGCTGAACGATCATTCACGACGGTCTTGAATCCGGTCGGCCAACAAGAATAATCCGGACAGTTCGCCCCGCGGTTCACCTATTGTTCAGGAGTTCTTCTCGTCACCTCTCCGGCCTGACGACACCTGGCAACCGCGGCACACCGCGTACCGCGACGGGTGCCGACCCGGCAGAGGATGTCGGTCACGGCCAGACGGTGCGTCCGGCGCGGAAGTTCGCCGCTTGCGACGCCAACGAGCGCAACCTGCCTGCCGGCACCAACGATTCGGCCACCGAAACGTGTCGTACGTCACATGATCTTATGAGTGCGGCCGGTGACAGGATCCCGGCGCCTCCACGCTGCAGCGCCGGATTCCGCCTGGTAAGGGCCGCATCGCGGACCAGCTGGGCCTACTGAGCGTCACGGCCGGCCCACTGCAAGCCCTCGGATGGGTGTACCTCACCCGAGTAACCCCGCTGGTCTTGTGCCGTTTGGGTAGCGGGGGCGCATTTTCCTGGTTCGGGCGTTCCCACGATGGGGGGAATGTGATCGAGCTCGAGGCCGTCTCCAAGCTCTACCGCACAGGACCGATCAAGGTTCATGCGCTGAGCGCGGTCGACCTGACCATCGATGAGGGCGACATCGTCGCGATCATGGGCCCCTCCGGTTCCGGCAAGAGCACGATGATGAACATCCTCGGGTGTCTGGACGTTCCGACATCCGGCAAGTACATGCTGAACGGGATCGACGTCAGCAAGCTCCGGGAGAACCGGCTCGCCGAGATCCGCAACCGTCAGATCGGGTTCGTCTTCCAGTCCTTCAACCTCATCGCGCGGACATCGGCGGTGCGCAACGTCGAGCTACCGCTCATCTACGCCGGAGTCGGCCGGCGCAATCGCCGGGCGCGCGCCCGCGCGGCGCTGGAGCGGGTCGGGCTCGCCGACCGCCAGAACCACATGCCCAACGAGCTCTCCGGCGGCCAGCAGCAGCGCGTCGCGATCGCGAGGGCGCTGGTCACCGATCCGGCGATGATCCTGGCCGACGAGCCGACGGGAAACCTCGACTCGGCGTCCACCGTCGAGATCATGCGGCTGCTCGCCGAGCTGAACGAGACGGGCCGCACCGTCGTGCTGATCACGCACGAGGACGAGGTCGCCGGGTTCGCCAAGCGGGTGATCGAACTGCGCGACGGCAAGATCGTGCGCGACGTCCGCAACGGCGTGGGCAGCGGAGTCGGGGCCGACACGTGAACCTGCTCGAGACCGCCCGGATCGCACTGCGCGGTCTCCGGGCGAACCGGCTCCGCTCCGCACTCACCACGCTCGGCATCGTCATCGGCGTGGCGTCGGTCATCATCCTCGTCGCCCTCGGCAACGGCATCCAGTCCGGCTTCAACGACATCTTCGGATCGCTGGCGACCCAGATCACCGTCACCCCGACGCAGGGCAGCGCGCCCAGCGGCGGACGCGCCCGGGACCTCACCGACGCCGACATCGAGGCGCTGCAGGACTCGGCCAAGGCGCCGAACGTCGAGTCGATCACGCCGGTCGTCGGCGGCACCGGGCTGCTCCAGCTCGTGGGTGGCGGCCAGTACCGGACGTCGATCACCGGCACCACCGCCGACTATCTCGAGGTCAACGCCCGCGACCTGCAGGTCGGCCGGAACTTCACCGAGTTGGAGGCCCGGACGAAGGCCAAGGTCGTGATCCTCGGCCCGAACCCGGTCAACGAGCTCTTCGACGGCAACGCGGCCGCCGCGCTGGGCAAGGAGATCCGGATCGGTCGCACGATCTTCCGGGTCATCGGGGTCGCAGCAGTCAGCGGCCAGCAGGACGACGTGGCGATCATGCCGTTGGGGGCGGCACGCAGCTACCTCCTCGGCGGCGGCGACAGCCTGAGCAGCATGATCGCCAGGGCCGACTCCGTGGCAACGGTGCCGGCAGCCACCGACCAGATCACGAACATCCTCTCCGCCCGGCACGGCATCCGGGAGCCGGCCGAACGTGACTTCAACGTGCAGGCGCTGCAGAGCCTGCTCGACCAGTCCTCGCAGTTCCTCACGTTCCTGACGCTGTTCACCGGTGCCGTCGCCGGCATCTCGCTCGTCGTCGGCAGCATCGGCGTCGCGAACATCATGCTGGTCACCGTCACCGAACGGACCCGGGAGATCGGGATCCGCAAGGCGATCGGTGCCCGTCGCCGCGCAATCCTCCAGCAGTTCCTCCTCGAGTCGATGTTCCTGAGCGGGCTGGGCGGCCTGGTCGGGATCCTGATCGGCGTCGGCGCCTCGCTCGCGGGCGCCGCGATACTCCCCCAGCTCGTCCCGGACTTCCCACCGCCGTCGGTGTCCGTCGGCTCGGTGGTCCTCTCCTTCTCGATCAGCTTGCTGATCGGCCTCGTCGCCGGCGGCTATCCGGCGAACCGCGCGGCACGGCTGCGCCCCATCGAGGCCCTCCGCTACCAGTGAACGTGACCATGGCAGGAGCTCTCATGTCCCGAACGACCCGGCGGCGCACCCGGGTGACGCTCTCGATCGCCGTGCTGGCGGTGGTCGGCGCAACCGCGTGCACGGCAGAGCAGCCGCCTCCGCCCACCCTGCGGGTGGATCGGGGCACGGTCGCGACGTCCGTGTCGGCGTCGGGCACGCTGGTGGCGATCAGCGAGCAGAACCTCGGCTTTCCGCAGGCCGGGAAGCTCGCCGAGGTCCTCGTCGGCGTCGGCACCCGGGTCGAACCCGGCCAGGTGCTGGCCCGCCTCGACGACTTCACCCTGCGCCAGACCCTCGAGCAGCGCCAGGCCGGGCTCGCCCAGCAGCAGGCACAGCTGGCCAAGATCCGCAACGGCAACTCGATCGAGGCGGCCCAGGCGACGCTGGAGCAGGCCGAGAGGATCCTCGACGCCACCGAGGACCAGGCCGACGCCACGAACAACGCCAACTACTCCGCCACGGACCGGGCCGAGAAGCAGCTCGAGTTCGACCAGAAGGTGCTCGACCAGGCCGAGCACCGGCTGGAGTCCGACAAGAGGGCGTGCGGATCCGGGCCCTCGAAGACCACCACCGCACCTCCGCCGGCCCCGAAGGCACCCGCTGCCCCCGAGAAGCCGTCGTCCGGGCTCCTCGGGATGGGCGGGTCGCCGGAATCTTCGGCGCCGGCCATGGAACCGAACCAGAGTGGCGGCATCGTCGCGAACCCCGCCTGCGACCGGATCCCGGCCGACAAGCAGGCGGTGACGGACGCCAAGCGCGTGGTCCTGTCCTCGGAGACGGCCCTGGACACCGCGAAGGAACGGCAGAACGTCGACGAGGCATCGGGGCGGCTGTCGATCGAGAACGCCAAGCAGAGCGTCGTCTCGGCCCAGAACGAGCTCGACGGCGCCGGCAGCGACAAGCCCGCCGACACCTCCGCGCAGGAGGCCGCGGTCCGTGACGCGGAGGCCCAGGTGGCACTCGCGCAGCGCGACGTCGACAACACCGTGCTCCGCGCTCCGGTCGCGGCCGTCGTCTCGGCCGTCAACGGGGCGCAGGGCGAGTACGTCGGCTCGGCGTCCGGGACGACGTCACTGGCCCCGGGCAGCTCCGCGGCCCTGCCGGAGATCGCCGCCACCTCGGGTGGGGGCGCCGGCGGCGGCGCCGGCCCGGCTCCGGGCGGCGGCGCGTTCATCGTGCTGAACAACATCGACTCGTTCCAGCTCGTCGTGCCGTTCGAGGAGTCCGACGCAGCGCGAGTGGCCGCCAACCAGCGGGTCGAGGTCACCGTCGACGCGGTCCCGGACCTGCGGGCACCGGCCACGGTGCTCGCCATCGCCCCCTCCGGGAACTCCACCACGGGGGTCGTCCGCTACTACGCGACGGTCGTGCTCACCGAGAACGACGACCGCCTGCGCGACGGGCAGACCGCACTGGCCGACGTCATGGTGCAGTCCGTGGACAACGTGCTGCGGGCGCCGTCCGCCGCCACCCGTACCGACGCCGGCCGCCTGGTCGTCGACGTGCGGGGCCCGGACGGTGCGCCGATCCCGACCCCGTTCCAGTCCGGGCTCGTCGGCGACGAGTACACCGAGGTGGTCTCCGGGCTCACCGAGGGGCAGGAGCTCATGCTGCCGCAGGGGCAGTCAGCCACCTGATACCTGACCCGTCGACGGGGCCCGCTCCCTCCCTGCAGCAACGACCTGGGGACGCCGCTGTTCGAGCGGACCACCCGCAGGGTGACGCTGACCGAGGCGGGGCGGGCGCTGATGCCGCTGGCGCACCGGATCGTCGCGGACGTGGTGGCCGCGCGGGGCGAGATGTCGGCGGTCACGGATCCCCACAGTGGTGTAGCCGACCAGCACGGCGACCGCGGCCAGCGCGAGCGACTGGACGCCGAACCGCCGCAGCAGCCGGAGGAGGTCGGTGGTCTCGGTGTCCGCCATGGTTCGAATGTTGGCCTCGCGGCGACAGCGAGTCCAACGCACAGTGGTGCCGGCATCCAGCTCCCGAATCGCTGAATCAGACGGGCAACACGGGTACAAGCGCGAGCCGCGGCAGCGTCACCAACCGGTGCGACTCAACGGGTTCGGTAGCGCGCGTAGATCAGCCCGCTGTCGAAGGCACGCTCCTCGACCAGATCGAGATCGAGGCGCACGCCGTCGGGGAAGAACCGCTTGCCGCCGCCGACCACGCTCGTGGTGATGAACAGGTGGTACTCGTCCACCAGACCGGCCGCGATCGCCTGGGCCGCGAGGTTCGGACCGTCGACGGTGAGGTCGTGATCCGCCTCGGCCTTGAGCTTGCGCACCGCGTCCGGGTCGAAGGTCCGCTCGATCCTGGTCTTCGCGCTGGACACCGACTCCAGCGTCGTGGAGTACACGATCTTCTCCGCGGCCTGCCAGTCGCGGGCGTACTGCAGGATGTGCGGCGGCTGGTCGGGCTCGGTGTGCGCGGTCTCCCAGTAGACCATCGTCTCGTAGATCCGTCGGCCGTAGAGGTACGTGCCGACGGGGCGGAAGAGGTCGTTGATGAAGGTGTGCACCTCCTGGTCGTCGGCCCCGGTGCCGAGGTCGCCCTCCGCAGCCTCGGCGTAGCCGTCGAGGGAGGTGATCATCGAGTAGATGAGCTTTGCCATGCGTCTCTTTTCGGGTACGAGCGCGTCTGCGAGCGGTCCTACGGGCTGGGACCTGCGCACGACCCGGAACTCATCGGCTCGAGCGCGTCAGATGCGATGTCACGCCGCGCTCGTCACGACGGCGCGGCTGACCAGCGGGACGCGGCACCGGCTGCGTTGGCGACGTCGTCGTCGACCGCGGTGACGTCGCGACCGCGGGCGTGCAGCAGAGCGGCGACAACGCCGACCTGGCGGCCGCGGCCGAGAACCCACGACACGTTGTGCCGCCGCGCCAGCTGCCCGACCTGCAAGTTCGGGTCGGCCGGGTGTTCGCGGACGCTGGCGCCACCTGTTCGAGGCCCCGGCGGATGATCTCCAAGCATTCAGCGAACCGTGCACGCGATTGACTCATCGGAATCCGTAGCCCGTCGAACTCGTCTGCGGAGGCGCCCCGGCCGAAGCCGAGGAAGAGCAGGCGACCACCCAGCATGATGTCCATCATCGCGACCTCTTCGGTCAACCGCACCGGATCCTGCCGCGGAAGGACGATCACGGCGGACCCGACGTCGGCGTTCTTGGTGCGGCCGGCCAGGTGACTCAACACCTGGATCGGCGACGGCGTCATGAGGTAGGGGCTGAAGTGGTGCTCCGAAGCGCTTCCAGTCCCAGTAGTTCTGAGTGCAAATGGCGTAGCCGAACGGCACGAGAAATCCTCCGGCGTGAATACGGACGAGACCAACACCGCCTGCGGGCGCGGCCCGGAACAGGACGGCGTCGTCGCGTCATGTCTCCGTCGTGACAGTGACGAGGGGTCCATGAACACCCGGAAGTCCTGGATCAGGCCTGCCGCACCCCTGGCCTGCCCACGACGCGTTCGGTGTTGGCGAAACGCATAGCGGCGGCTTCGGCGAACATTTCGACCACCGCCGCGACGTCCATCGCGTCGATGCTGTTGAACAGCTCCCACGCCGCCCACGACGGGGCTGGGTACGGGGCTGCGCCCGTATTCGACAGGAACTCCGCAGTCGACCGGATCCCCGGCATGTTATTCACGGGCCCGATGTTTCCCACTCCGGGCTGCCCCTGCAACCTTGCGGAGAAAATGTCGCACATTCAACCCCGAAACGTCCATCCGATCGCCTTCAATGTGTGGTAACTATCACAAAAGATTCAAGGCGAGGGCCCCTCGCATGCTTTGCTGGAAAGCGGTGAGAGGGAGTGCGATGACATCGGACGAACGCTGGTGGATGGGGATCGACGTCGGTGGCACCTTCACCGACCTGGTGGCGGTGAACCGGAAATCCGGAGAGATTCGCGACTCAAGGTCCTCACGACCCGCCCCCGTCAGGAAGAGGGCGTGCTCGAGGCCGTACGCGGCAGCGGCATTCCGATCGCTCAGATCGACGAGATCGTCCACGGCCACACGACCGGCATCAACGCCGTGCTGAGCCGGCAGGGCGCGAAGACCGCCCTACTGGCCACGGCGGGCCACCGGGACCTGCTGGACCTGGGCCGCATGGACCGCGCGTTCGGCCCCACGCTGTACGACCCGACATGGATGCGGCCCCACCAGGCGCACCCGCTCGTCCGCCGCCGGGACCGCTACGGCGCGCGCGAGCGCGTCGGTTCCGACGGCGCCGAGATCCGCGCGCTCGACGAGGACCAGGTCCGCACGATTGCCCGCGAGGTGCGGGACCGGGGCATCAACTCCGGCTGGGGCGACCCGCTGAAGCGGGCCACCGCCAAGGTGCTGCTCGACGTCGAGGACGGTGTCTACAGCGCCAGGTTCGTCGAGAAGGCATTCGGTGTCGTCATCGACGGCGGCGCCATCGACGAGGACGCCACCAGGGAACGCCGCGCCATCCTGGCGCGGGACCGGGCCAACGGGAGCTGGACGGTGCCCAGCGCCTGCTCCCTCGACTGGACAGGCCTGCCCCGGATCACCGTGGAGGCATCGGCATGAGCGGCGTCGACCGTCTCCTCTTCCAGCCGCCCGCCGAGGGCAAGATCTTTGTCGAGCGCACGCCCGTCGACGAGACCTGCCCGAAGTGCGGGTCGACGGACGTCCGGCGCTACCGGGTGGCCAACCACATCGGGCTGCGGATGGTGACGAAGTGCCAGGACTGCTTCCACCACCTGGCCACGGACGTGCCCACGGCGGACGACCACTGGCCGCCGTGGCGCTCCGCAACGCTGGACTGGGTTGCGTCCCGCGCGGGCTGAGCACCGGAGGAGGGAGAGAACGAGGGAGACGAAGAGAAGTGTCTTCGCGGGCACCACAGCAAGCGGCGTGCGGCGCGCGAGGCGCGCCGCATGAGCCGGGATCCCCCGCGGGCCGAGGTGGTGACGCCGTGAGCAGGGTGGAACGGGAGATCTCGACGCTGATGCACCGCGAGCCGGAGGCGGTGTGGCCGTGCGGCGACGCTGATGAAGCGGTCGATCGGTACACCTATCCCCTGCTCGCCCTGTTGGAACGGGACGGATCGCTTGAGCTCAGCGAGATCAGCAGACATCTCGGAGTCACCAAATCGACTGTCAGCCGGCGGATCGGCCGCCTCAGCGCCGCAGGCTTGATTTCCGGTCGGCCCGCCCCACGTGATCCACGCGCAGTGATCATCGCCCTTACCCGAGGCGGAATGGAGATGGTTCACCGCGTCCGCTCCGCCCGGTACAGCGATCTCGAGAAGTTGCTCCGCTGCTGGGCAGAGCCGGACCTGCACGCGCTCGCCCTCCTTCTGGAACGCCTGAACAACGACCTGGGTCGTCGCCGTGGCCGGCAGTAGCCGATGTGGACATCCGCAGGCAACCAGGACGGATACTCTCTCAGGTCCAACCGCGGCGGGCCGGCACGAAGCAGAACGGCGTGACCCCGTACCCGCTGAACGTCGTCAATGAGGAACGGCAGAACACCGGCCTGGTCTACCTGACCGCTGAGGTCCGTGGGCGGCCCAACCTCACGATGCGGGGCAGGACGACGGTCGACCGTGTGCTGTTCGACGGAACGGCCACCGCCGGGATCGTCACGCTCGACGGGCAGGTGCTGCGGGCAGGCCAGGTGATCCTCTCCGCCGGCACCTACGGAAGCGCGGGGATCCTGATGCGCTCCGGGATCGGCCCGGCCGCAGACCTCGGACGGCTCGGCATCGAGGTCGTGAGCGACCTGCCCGTCGGCCGCCGGTTCCAGGACCACCCCTTCTACTACAACATCTTCACACTGAAGGCGGGTGCGAACGCGATGCCGCCCGCAGCAGGCGCCATCGTGTGGACGCGAAGCGGCGAGGCCGTCGGTGACGAGCTCGATCTGCACATCTCGGCGACCCACCTCGCCGACCCGAGCATCAGCCCGACGGGGGGAGCGATCGTGCTCGCGACCGCCGTCACGCAGCCCGACTCGATCGGCTCCGTCGCGCTGCGCAGCCGTGACCCCAAGGACGTGCGGATTGACTGTCCGATCTCCGCGACCGTGGGGCGTCCCTCGGCGTCTATCGACGGTGCGGCGGCACTCGTGGGTCCCGTTCGGTCCACAGCTGACGCTGGACGGCAGCCTCGGTCGCCCGCCACGGTCTGAGCAGCAGCCGGAGCCGTCTCCAGCACAACCTCGCGTCCCGGCGTCACTCCAGCCGCCATGACGGCAACTGTCCCACGGCCGCTGAGAGCGCCCACGTCTTCGAGCTCCGGTCGTTCGGTTCGACCGTGGTCGGGGTGCCCGATCTCTGAACACGCGCGCCCGTGCGACGCTGCGCCCGTATGACAGATCAGCTGAGACCAGACAATGCCGCCGCTATTAGCTGCCAGATTCCCTATCGGTGCCATGCGTGCCCGGCGCTGCACCGCGCCTAGGACGCCCGCGTCGCCCCGGAGAGGAGCCGTTCCGGGTCGGCGGCGTAGACGGTCATCCACGTCGGCTCGAGCTGGTAGTAGACGACGTTGGACCAGTCGAACGACTCGTCGCCGTAGAACGCGTGCAGGTACTCGTGGGTCGCCGGCCAGTCGGGGTGGACGGGACCGTCCACCGGGTTGAGGATCTCGACGACGCCGTGGACGAAGACGCCGAGCTCCTCCCCCCGCAGGTGCGCGACGCTCGCGGCGGGCCGCGCCCGCAGGTGCCGCGCCTTCGCCGCTCCCGGGCTCGTGCCGAACACCCAGCGACCGTGCAGCAGGTGCCCGTCGACGGCACTGACGCGCGGCTCGCCCTGCGCGGTGACCGTGGAGAGCACGAGGACGCACATGCCGGTGAGCACGCGCACCAGCTGCTCGGCGGTCAGGCTTCGCTCACCGGTGATGATCGACTGCAGGTGCGCTGTCGCGCGTCCGCGCGAGGTGTCGATGAGGGTTTGCAGGTCCCGGAGCTCCGGTTCGGTTTCGTACACGCCACGAGCGTGACACCTGAACCTGACAGGTCCTGTCCTCGAATCGCGTGGATCTTCCCCCGGAGCTGGAGTCGCCGTCGTCGTCCGCACACGGCCATTGAGGTCTGGCGATGTGCGCACCGGTTGTCACTCACTTGGTCACTCAGTCGAATCCAGCGGTATTCCCCTGCCGGAGAGCCTCTCCCGCAGCTTCTCACGGTGAAGTAGCCGACCTCGTCGCGCTGCTCACGGGCGAATCCGGCCGGATGTGGAAGCGCCGGCGCACCGGCGCCTAACGGCGGACGCGGCCCGGGGGGCGCTCCCCCTCGGCGCGCGCGCCATGCCCCGCGAGTGACCGCCGGTCCGCCAGCACGGTGCCGGTCCACCGGCCGCCGATGCCGCGGTGCTCCCGGCTGCGCACGATCCCCACCAGGCTGACCAGCCCCCACAGCACGGCGATGGCGGCCGGGCCCCCGCCGGCGTTCTGCAGCAGCAGGAAACCGCCCGTCCCGGCCAGGCTGCGGAGCAGCAGTCGAGTCCGTGCGGGGCGCCCGCCGTCGAGGAGAGCCGGCTGCAGCAGCACGGCCCGCTGCCCGAGCGTCCCGCCATGGCCCAGCATCGGCAGCACGACGAACAGCGCCAGCCACCCGAGCCAGGTGACGCCCGTCGCGGGACCGCCGGCCTCCCCGGAGCCGGGCCCGAAATCCCCGCCCAGCGCGAGCGACAGAGCGCCGACCAGGGCGGCGACGAGCCCGGCCACGAGCCAGAGCCCGAGCAGGTCGCACAGCACCCCGAGCAGTCGCCGACCCGTGGTGACCGGCCGGGGCGCGCCCGGGGCGGCTCTGTCACCGCGCTGTCCGGGCACTCCCCGCAGCACCGGGGCGACGAGCGCCCCGACGACCGTGCCCGCGGTGTTCGCGATGAGGTCGTCGACGTCGAACAGCCGGTAGGGACACGGGTAGAGGAACCAGTTGCCGGTGAGCTGGGTGAACTCGATGAACAGCGACACCGCGAACCCGGCGAGCGCTGTGGCCACCACCGATCGGCGGCCCAGGTGCCGCAGCAGCGCCCCGAGCGGCACGAACAGCGCCACGTTGAACGCGACCTGCTGCAGCGCCGGGTTGCCCAGGAGCCCGCGGAGGCCCGTTCGCACCTGGTCGGTGTGGATGTCGGTCAGGAACTGCAGCGGGTGCAGCTGGGCTCCGGCGGCGGCGATCCGGCTCGAGCAGAACCCGGCGTCGACGTCCGGCAGGGGCAGCAGGGTGTAGGCGACCACACCCAGCGTGCAGACCAGCGTCGCGGCGGCGAGCAGGGCGTGCCCCGGCCCGAGCTCACCGCGCCTGCGGTAGCTGCGGGCCACGTAGGGCACGAAGGCAGCGACGACCAGTATCGCGCCGACGCCGATGGCGATCACCCCGGGCAAGATCCGCACGTTCACCGGGAGGACTGTGACAGCCACTGCCGCGGCGCCACCTCCCACCACGGGAGGAAAAAGATCTCCGACCGCGGGGCGATGTCCGGCGGCGGCGCGGGGATCAGGCTCGACGCCGTGACGGAGACGATGGTGCCGGCCGCGACGAGCCGGGGCGCGAGGCAGGACGGGCGCCTCAGAGGTGTCGACGCGGCACGCGGGCTCGCGGTGATCGGGATGGTCGTGGTCCACGTTGTTGCCGGCGGGGCAGCGCGCGGCGGAGGCGTGGGCGAGACGGTGTTCGACATCGCCGAAGGGCGCTCGGCGATCTTGTTCGCGGTGCTGGCCGGGGTGTCGCTGGGTCTGCTCAGTGGTGGCGGCCGAGGGCTGGCCGAGCACCGGGCGGGGACGCGGGAGGAGCGGGACCGGACACGCATCGCCGTGCGGGCGGTGTTGCTGTTCGTGCTCGGCGTGGCCCTCGCCGCGATCAGCAGCGGCCCGATCGTCATTCTCAGCTACTACGCCGTGCTGTTCGCCCTGGCCCTGCCCCTGCTGTGGCTGCGGCCCGGTGCGCTGCTGGCGTGGGCGTCGGGATGGGCGCTCGTGGGCCCGCAGGTTTCGTTCCTGCTGCGTACCAAGATCCACACGGGCGAACTGGGCGGCACGGTCACGCCGGTGGACTTCACCTCGTGGGGCGCGGCGGGCGACGCCGTGCTGCGGCTGCTGCTGACCGGGACCTATCCGGTCGCGACGTGGATGCCGTTCGTGCTGGCCGGGCTGGCGATCGGTCGGCTCGACCTGCGGAGCACGGCCGTGCGCGCGCGGCTCGCGATCGTCGGGGTGGCAGCCGCCGTGCTCGGGTACGGCGGTTCGTGGCTCGCGGTCGACGTCCTCGGCGGCCGGGAGGCGTTGTTCGCCGCGTTGGCGCCGCTGGCCACGCAGGTGCACCTGTCGCCGGAGCAGCTCGTCGAGCTGACGACGAGCTCGAGCTTGGGCACGTCGGGCACCTTGACGCCGGCCTTCCTGCTGGTGGACACGCCGCACAGCGGTACGACCTTCGAGGTCATAGGTTCCACCGGGGTCGCCGTCGCGGTGCTCGCGCTGTGCCTGGCACTCGCCGAGCGCGGCCGGGTGGCGGCGGCGCTCGAATGGCCGCTGGCCGCGGCCGGCGCCATGGCTGCCACCATCTACGCCGGTCACATCGCGGTGATGGCCCTGCTGACCGCCGCAGTGCCGACCTGGCAACAACAGCGGCCCTGGCTCGCGACGGCGCTCTTCGTCGTCGTCGCGATCCTGCTCGCCCTCGCCTGGCGTCGGTTGGTCGGGCGTGGACCGGTGGAGTGGGTGCTGCACACGGTCTCGACGCGCGCCGGACGCTCGGGTAGAGATCGGGAATGACACGTCCGCACCCGGTGGCGCCCGCTCCCGCCGTCGACCGGCTGGCAGCCTGGCTGCGGGCGCACCCGATGGCAGTGGACGCCGTGATCGCCGCGATCTCGGCTCTGCCGACCCTGCAGCTGGCGCGCACCGGCCTCGACGTCGTGCTCACCGTCGTGACCTGCGCCGCGCTGGTGGCCCGCAGGGTCCGGCCGGTGACCGTGGGCCTGGTGGTGGCCGGCGTGGGCGTTGCCACGATCCTCACCGGCTCGACCCCCGGGATCGTCGTGGTGGCGGTGCTCGTGACGGTATACACGCTGGCGGCGTACGGGCCTCGGTGGTCGGGCGTCGCCGCCGCGGTCGTCTCGGTGGCGGGCGCCGGGCTGATGCTGCTGGTCATGACCCTCCGGAGCGGGCCGGCTGCGCCTCTCGCCGTTCGCTCGGTGCTCGTCGTGGCGGCGGTGCTGGCCGTCACCGTCTGGCTGGGCGGGACGCTGCGGCGGGCCGGCCGGCGCAACGTCGAGCACCTGCGCGAACGCGCCCGCCTGCTGGAGGCCGAGCAGGCAACCCAGGCGCGGCTCGCCCGGATGGCCGAACGGGCCCGGATCGCCCGGGAGATGCACGACATCGTGGCCCGCCCATCGCGGACAGTCTGGGCGGACACGGGCTGCAGGGCATGCGCGAACGGGTCGGAGCGCACGGGGGCTCCGTTGAGACGGGCCCGCACGGACGCGGCTTCGCGGTGCGCCTTCGCCTGCCCTACGCCACCGCCCTGCCCACGCCCTCCCGCGAACGCCCTCCCATCGGGTCGAGGGCGATCACTTAGGCTCGACCGGCGTGAGCGAAGGGCCGGTGCGCGTGATGGTGGTCGACGACCAGGACCTCGTCCGCGCGGGTTTCAGGATGGTGCTCGACGCCCAGCCCGGCATCACGGTGGTCGCGGAGGCCGCCGACGGCGACGAGGTGCTCGCCATGCTCGCCGACCGGCCCGCAGACGTCGTCCTCATGGACATCCGGATGCCCCGCGTCGACGGCGTCGAGGCCACCCGCCGCGTCGTCGCCCACCACCCCGACACCAGGGTGATCGTGCTGACCACGTTCGACCTGGACTCCTCGGTGTCGGCCGCGATCGCCGCCGGCGCGAGCGGCTTCCTGCTCAAGGACGTCACACCCGAGTTCATGGTCGACGCGGTGCGCAGTGTGCACCGCGGCGACGCCGTCGTCGATCCCATCTCCACCCGGCGGCTGCTGCGCCAGGCGGCACCACTGCTCGCGGCGTCGCCGCAGCCGGACCGCGGCGACGCCGCGCGTATCGACGCCCTCACCCCGAGGGAGCGGGAGGTGCTCATCCTCATGGCTCGCGGCGCCACCAACGCCGAGATCGCCGCGGCGCACTTCGTCGCCGAGACGACCGTGAAGACGCACGTGGGCAACATCCTGGCCAAGACCGGCTCGCGCGACCGGGTGCAGGCCGTGGTGCTCGCGTTCCGCACTGGTCTGGCGCACTGACCGCTTCGGAACGGGAGCCGAGCGGCGGGCCGCGCCCGCGGGCGCCACGCCTTCGCCGCACGGTCGCTGGGTGTCCGTGCGTTCCGGGCACAGCCGGACGAGAAGCTGGACCTCAGGAGGTCGTCCATCACCTGTTGACCGAAGACGCTCACTCACATCAAAGACACCCGGCGCCGCGCTGCTCAGTCCGCCCCCAGGTCATCGTCGATGCGGCTGACGATCGCTTCGGCGGCAGCCCGCAGATCGCCAAGGGTGGACGGGTCGATGACGTCGAAGACCAGCTCACGCACCCGGGCGATATGTGCCGGCGCAGCTTCGACCAGGTGTGCGTAACCGGTATCGGTCAGGATCGCCTGTGTGTAGCGACCGTTGGTCGGGTCCGGCTCACGTCGCACGAGACCACGATTCTCCAACCTGCCGACCAAGTGCGACAAGCGGGACAGCTCTGAGTTTGCGAGGAGCGCCAGCTCGCTCATCCGCATCCGGCGCTCAGGGGTATCGGACAGCGCGACGAGGACGAGGTACTCGACGAAGCTCAGCCGGGCCTCGCGCCGCAGCTGTGCCTCGAGTGCCGTGGGCAACCGGAACATCATGATTGTCAGGGCCTGCCAGGTCCTCAGCTCGGCGGGGGACAACCACCGCGTCTCGCCACCCTCGGACGTCTCACGTGACTGCACCGCAGCATGCTACCTCCTGACTTGAATCTTCACGTCACGGAGCCTAACCTGACGCCAGAGTTGAAAGTTCATGTGCGAAGGGTGCTCCGCGGGAGCAGCCCGACGATGGCCTTCGAGAGGAACGCACTGAGTTGAAGATCGTGCTCATCCTCGGGAGGTCCCGACCCGGACGTAACGGGAAGCCGGTCGCCGACTGGGTCGTCGAACAAGCGAAATCACGCACTGCCGCCGACTACGAGCTGGTCGACCTCGCCGAGTATCCGCTGCCGCACCTGGACGAAGCCACCGTCGCTCGGGCAATACGCCGGTGAGCACACCAAGGCGTGGACGGAGAGGATCGGCTCCTACGGCGGATTCGTCCTCGTCACCCCTGAGTACAACCACTCCTCCTCCGGAGTACTGAAGAACGCGATCGACTGCCTGCACGCCGAGTGGAACAAAATATCCGCAGGCTTCGTGCCACCACACGGCGCAGATATTGGAGAGAGTCAACGATGTCAAGCACCGGGGACGAGGTTCACGACCCTGCCGGCGCGCGCCGCCGGACCCTTACAGATGTGCTCACAGAACTGGCCTGCCGGGACGTGCTGGTCGCATTCTGCCGGGCCGTCGACGACGGCCGGCCCGACGACGCGGCGCGATTATTCACCGAGAACTGCAGCGTCGAGATGGGCGGCCCGCCCGTGACCGGGAGGGAGAGCGTGCGATCGGCACTCACTGGCCGCCCGAGCGGCCGCCGCACCCTACACACCACCGGTACGACGACGGTGCAGGTGACGGGGCCGGACTCGGCTACGGCCAGCTCCGTGATCGTCACATATGTGCTGGCGGATTCCGATGGCACCGCGGACGGCATCCCCCGACGCATCTCTGCCGTCACGGACCAGTTCGCTCGATCCGCCGACGACTGCTGGCTGATCGCACAACGACGCACGAGGGATCTGACCGCGCAGGTGTCCACCGACAATCGAGACCACGAGGGACGTCAACCAGCAGATCGTTCGACTGGTCGGACAAGACGGCGGACACGCGCGAGCCATCATGTACAGCATCGGTGGCGAGCAGACCGCGGTGCTGATGATGCACCCGCGCTCCGATGTCAGCTCTCATTATCTGGTGCCCGCGTTGCTCGACGCCGGTTACGCGGTCCTGGCCGGCAAGAGCCGCTACTTCAACAACGATGAGGACTGCCTGCACGAGGCGGTGCTGGCCGACATCGCCGAGGGGGTCCGTCTGCTGCGCCGCGCCGGCTACGAGAAAGTTGTGCTGCTGGGCAACAGCGGCGGGGGCAGCCTCTTCAGCTTCTACCAGGCGATGGCCGAGACCCCAGCGCCCCACCGTCCGACCCACACGCCGGGCGGGACGCCGTACGACCTCAACGCGTTCGACCTCCCGCCGGCCGACGGCCTGCTCCTGCTCGCCGCCCACGTCGGCGAGGGCAAGTTCTTCATGAACGTGATCGACCCGTCGGTCACCGACGAGTCAGACCCGATGTCGTGCGACCCCGTGTTCGACATGTACAACTCGGCGAACGGGTTCCGCCGGCCCCCGGAAACCAGCCGCTACAGCGCGGCCTTCGTCGACGAGTACCGGACCGCCCAGCGGGCGCGGGTGGCGCGCCTCGACGCCATCGCCCACCAGCAGATCGCCGAGAACCGCCTCTTCACGGCGATGGCAGCGCAGCCGTGGTTCGCCGCGCTCCCGCTCGAGGAGCAGATCGCCATCGAGCGTCGAGCCGCGGTCGGCCGGTACATGCTGATCAACCGCACCGACGCCGACCCGGCCAGCTGCGACCTGTCGCTGCATCCGTCCCAGCGCTCCGTGGGCTCGCTGCTGGGCCCGCGCCCGGACGTGCAGAACTATCAGCGCGGCTACTTCGCGCACTGCATGACGCCCGAGGGTTGGCTGTCCACGTGGTCAGGGCCGTCGTCACGGGCTTCGCTCGTCGACACCATCGCCACGGTCACGATTCCGACGTATGTCCTGAACTACGCCGGCGACAACGCCATTTTCCCCGAGGACGCGGAGGCCATCTACAAAGAACTCCGGCGCCGATGACAAGGTGCTCCGCCACCTCGACGGCGACCACTACGGCGTCGGCGGCTCCGGCAAGACCAAAGCGACCGAGGCCGTCCTCACCTGGCTACGCGAGCGCTACCCCACTCGCTGAGTCGGCCGCCCAGAGATGATCCACGTGATCGTGCGAGATCATTCCATCCCACAAGGAGTACATCGCGATGACTATTCACGGTTTTCACCACATCGGTTTCGCCACCAGGGACATGGAGGCCACAAAAACCTTCTACGAGAACGTCCTGGGTTTCGAGACCGTGCGCAACGACCGGTTCGGGATCACCGAAGGCGGTGAGATGCGCCATCTGTTCATGGACGCCGGCAACGGCCAACTCGCCTCCTTCCTCGAGGCGACCGACGTCGCCTAGATCCCGGAGGACTTCGACACCGGTATCAACAAGGGCCTCGAGCGTGTCCGCGCAAACCTGGACAACTGGGGCATAACCGTGACCGACGCGATCGACCACGACTGGTGCAAGTCGATCTACTTCTTCGACCCGATCAACGGCCTTTCCCTGGAGTACTGCACGTACGTCCGCGCCTTCAACGAGGACGACCGGACCCTGCAGTACCGGTTCACTGGACCCTTCTCCGTCCTCGAGGTCGACCCCGACGGTGAGAAGGCCGTCGAGGAATCTCGGATGGCGACCCTCGCCCAGAAGGGTTGAGCTTCTCGGCCGGCTCTTACGCTCCTACGCCGCCCGGGGGCTCAACGGCACACGTCAGGCGGCGTCGCGACACGAACCCGCACAACCAGAAGGAACGCGTCGAACAGACAGACGCGTCACGTCAACAGAAAGGAAAGGCGTCATGCCTTACCATCACATCGGTCTCGCCACGAAGGACATGGAGGGCACCAAGGCCTTCTACGAGGACGTCATGGGGTTCAGCACCGTTCGGTACGACGACTTCGAGATCAACGAGGGCGGCATACTGCGCCACATCTTTCTCGATACTGGAAGGGGTGAGCTGATCGCCTTTGTGGAGCCCAGGGAAATCCCCGGGATCTCCGACTGGGACACGGGCATCAACAAGCAACTCGGGGTTCCCAATTCCTTCTACCACCTCGCGTTCGACGCGGAGACGCTCGACAACCTCGACAAGATTCGCGAGAACCTGGTCGCCAAGAAGGTCAAGGTCACCCCGGTCATGGACCACGACTGGTGCAAGTCGATCTACTTCTTCGACCCGATCAACGGCCTGGCGTTGGAGTACTCCGTCTTCACCCGCGCCTTCAACGAGGACGACCGGACGCTGCAGTACCGCGCCACAATGCCCCTCGCGGTGCTGTACATGGACGAGGACGCGATAGCCGAGCTCGAGAAAGACCGCCTCGCGACGATCGCTGCCAAGGCATAGGGCAGAACCATCTGCGGCCGACGTTCCCATGGGGCTGATGGCCGGCCCTGCCCCGCATCGGCCGCGCGGGACCAGACCCCGGCGCATCCCGGTGGTGATCGGCCGTGCGTCGGGCGGCACCTCGTGCCCTCGACGCCCGGCCATCCCGCGGACTCCACGAGCTGTCGCGGCGTGAAGTGCTCCGCGGACGCCTTGTAGCCGAACATCACCCGGGGTGTGGTGCGCACCGGGGAGAAGGGTCGATCCGTAGAGGGCCCGAAGAGCGAGGCGGGTGGTGCGTCAGGTGAACATCCCGCCGCATCTGATCCCTGATCTGAAGGCGCACCTGCGCGAGCATTCGGCGATGGGCCGCGATGGGCTGGTGTTCCCCTCGCGCAAGCCCGGGGGTACAGCTCGCCCACTCGACCGTGGCCGGGTGTGTACGGCTGGGCGCGGGTGAAGGCCGGGCCGGCCCGATCTCGCTGGTGGTGGTCCCCGCCCCGGCGCGCTGAGGCAGTGCCGCGTTCCCCCAACGCCGAGCACCGGGCCGGGCGCAGACAGCAGTCGCGGGCGAGGTTGTCGTGGCCGACGAGGTCCGGGCCCCGCGCATCCGGACCGCGACACCGAATATAAGCAATGTCGCTACCGTGCCTCTTCCACAAGGAACCTGGAGCACTCCGCCATGAAGCTCACCGTCTCGATCGAGATCGCCCTGCCGCGGGAGCGGGTGGCCCAGCTGCTCGCCGACCCCGCACAGCTGCCGAAGTGGCTGCGCGGCATGGTGCTGCACGAACCGCTGAGTGGCATGCACGGGCAGGTCGGTACCGAATCGCGCGTCGTGCTGCAGATGGGACAGCAGAAGATGGAGTGCACCGAGACCATCACGCGCAGAGAACCGGCGAACCTGCACGGGATCCCGAGAGACAGCGTCGTCCACTTCGACCGCGAAATCGTCGCCAAGGGCATGTGGAGCGCCGTGCGCGACCGACTCACTGAAGCCGGTCCGGGAGCGACCCTCTGGGCGCAAGAGAACGAATACCGGTTCAGCAGCTTGCCGATGCGACTGGCAGGGCCTCTCATGCGCGGTGCCTTCCGCAAGCAGTCGCAACAGCACATGCAGGACTTCAAGGCGTTCGCCGAGCAGGGAACGGACGTCCGCGAAGCGAAGGTCTGACCATCTTCTGGGAGCTGATTCGCACTCTTCCCCCGTCGCCGCGATCCTGGCCCGCCCTTCTCGCTGTCAGTCGGACTCCGGCCACGCCTGCGGCAGGGCATCGGCGGCCGTGTCCCCGTGCTGCACGTCGAGCTCGACCCGATCGGCTGCAAAGCGTGTGATGTTGTAGAGCAAGGGCGTGGAGTCGGGAAGCGTGTTGAGCGCCCGCACGACGAGCACCATCGATCCGGCGGGAAGCTCGAGCTCGATCGCTTCGGCGGTGGTTGCCGCGCGCCCGGCGATCGTGGTGGAGGTTCGCACGTAGTCGTGGATGCCGACGGCACGCAGCGCTGCGGTGATCGAGCCGTCGGGCCCGTAGTGCTCGACGAGGCCGGGCACGCGGTCCGCGACCAGCCAGGCGGTCCCTCGCGCGATCGGCAGGCCGTCCACGGACCTCACCACCTCGAGCCGGAGGGCAGGGCGGCCTGCGAGGCGGAGGCGTTCGACGACGTCGGGAGGCGGGTCGGTTTCGGTCGCCGACTCGAGCAGCTTCCCGGAGGCGGCCGCGCCGCGCGGCCCCAGGCTGTCGGTCAGGCGGGTGCGCAGGCCGATGCGGTGCACCAGCACGGCGTGCTCCGCCACGAAGGTGCCGCTGCCCCGGCGGGCGACGACGAGGTGATCGGCCGCAAGCGCGGCGACGGCCTGCCGCACCGTGTGGCGGTGCACGGCGAACCGGAGGGCGAGCTCCGTCTCCGACGCCAGTTTCGAGCCGGGGGGCAGTGAGCCGCCGACGATCTCGCCGCGCAGCTCGTCGGCGATCAACCGCCACGCCGAGTAGCCGCTGGGCGATCTCCGCGTACCCACTCGGGCACTCTACCGACCCCGCCCGACCGTTTCGGTCCGTTCCCGGAGAGTTCACCTCGCCGCGGGCTGTGCGGCGCCAGGGCGGGCTACCGTTCAAGTTATCTAGATAAGTAGACAACTTGACTCTCAGGAAGGGAGGCTGCGGATGCGCGCGACCACCACGGCCGCACCGGCTACCGCTGCCCGGCAGAAGTGGATGCGGACGCTCGCGCTCGCCGATCCTGCCGACCTCGCGGCGGCCTGGCAGGACTGGCAGCCCAAACCCGAGGTGCGCCGGATCCGTGGCCCGGAGATCGGGCTGGTGATGGTGCGAGGCCGGATCGACGCGGGCGGTGCGCGGTTCAACCTGGGCGAGGCCACCGTCGCCCGGGCCACCGTGCATCTGCACGGCGAGGCCCTTCGGTCCGACGTGCTCGGCATCTCCTACGTGCTCGGGACCGACCTCGAGCACGCGCAGCTGGCGGCGGTCTTCGACGGCCTGCTGGTCGACCCCGACCTGCACGACCGGGTACTGGCCGAGGTCGTCGCACCGCTGGCGCGCACCCGGGCCGAACGCGACGAGCGCCGTCGCCGCGACGCCCGCAGCACCCGTGTGGACTTCTTCACCGTTGCACGGGAACACGCGTGACCGGCCCGGCGGGCGCGCCCGCGATTCCGGCCCCCGGGTTCGCCGACCCGACCCGCGACGCCCAGCGCGCGTTCCGGGCCGTGCTCGACGCGCTCGCGCATCCCACGCGCTCCTACCCGCTGAACGGTCCCGCCCGCGCGCCGGCGGCGCTGGGCCGCGGCCTCGCCGCTGTGGCGCTGACCCTGCTCGACGAGGACTGCTCCACCTGGCTCGGGGGCAGCCTCGGCGCCGACGCGGAGTGCGCCGCCTGGCTGGGCTTCCACACCGGAACGCGGCTCGTCGCGGAGCCGGCCGACGCGCAGTTCGTCATCGCCGATCCACGCTCACTGCCCCCACTGGCCCAGCTCCGGCGCGGCACCGACGAGGCACCGCACCGCTCGGCAACCGTCCTGCTCGACGTCCGCGGATGCACCGGCACGGCCCGGTTCCGTGCGGCAGGCCCCGGCATCGACGGCGCGACCGGTTTCGCCGCCCCGTGGGCCGACGCGGAGTTCCTCCCGCAGTGGACCGCGAACACCGCAACCTTCCCCCGCGGCGTCGATCTCCTGCTGGTCGACGAGGACGCCATCGCCGCACTGCCGCGCACCACCCGACTGCACGCCGTCGACCCCGCACCGATCGGTTCCGCGTCAGCTCCTTCCGCGTCAACCCGTCCCGCACAGGAGGCATGACATGTACGTCGCCGTGAAGGGCGGGGAGCGCGCCATCGCGAACGCGCACGCGCTCCTGGCCGAGCAGGGCCGCGGTCACCCGCACCTGCCCGTGGTCGACCCGGCGCAGGTCGAGGGCCAGTTCGGGGTCCTCGTCTCCCGGGTCATGACCGAGGGCTCGCTCTACGATCCGCAGCTCGCGGCACGCGCGCTTTTGCAGGCGCAGGGTGACGTCCTCGAGGCCGTCACCCTGGTGCGCTCCTACCGCACCACCTTGCCGCGCTTCGGTTACACCTGCGCCATCGACACGTCCGGGCTGCCCCCGCAGCGGCGAATCTCCGCCACTTTCAAGGATCTTCCCGGCGGGCAGCAGCTCGGAGCGACGTTCGACTACACGCACCGGCTGTTCTCCGCCGCCGGTGCGGCCACTCCCGATCGGCACGCGTCCGACGGGGTCGATGGCGAGGATCCGGCCATGCCCCGCGTGGCCGACCTGCTGGGCTCCAGCGCGCTGATCGAACCGGATGCCCACCCCGACCAGGACGCGACGCAGCCGGGCGACCTCACCCGCGAGCCGCCGGTCTTCCCGATGAGCCGGGCGGAGCGGCTCCAGTCGCTGGCGCGCGGCGACGAGGGCTTCCTACTCGGCCTCGCCTACTCGAGCCAGCGCGGTTTCGGCAACACACACCCCTTCGCCGGGGAAGTCCGGGTGGGCGAGGTGGAGGTCGAGTTCGACGCTCCCGAGTTGGGCTTCGGCGTTCCACTGGGGCGCATCGAGATCACCGAGTGCCAGATGGTCAACCAGTTCACCGGCAGCGCCGAGACGCCCGCGCAGTTCACCCGCGGCTACGGCCTCGCCTTCGGCCGCAGCGAGCGCAAGGCGATGTCGATGTCGATCGTCGACCGGGCGCTGCGCAGTGCGGAGTTCGACGAGCGCGTCGTCTCCCCTGTCCAGGACGAGGAGTTCGTCCTCAGCCACAGCGACAACGTGCAGGCCACCGGATTCGTGGAGCACCTGAAGCTGCCGCACTACGTCGACTTCCAGGCCGAGCTGATGCTGGTCCGCCGCCTGAACGAGGAGTTCAAGGAGTCGCGCGCATGACCGCCGATCTGGTCGGCTACAACATCGGCTACCTCGACGAGCAGACCAAACGGATGATCCGCCGGGCCCTGCTGAAGGCCGTCGCGATCCCCGGCTTCCAGGTGCCGTTCGCCAGCCGCGAGGTGCCGATGCCGCGCGGCTGGGGCACCGGAGGCGTGCAGGTCACGGCCGCCATCATCGGCGAGCAGGACGTCCTCAAGGTCATCGACCAGGGCGCGGACGACACGACGAACGCCGTCTCGATCCGGAACTTCTTCAGGTCCGTCGCCCACGTCGAGACCACGACGCGAACCGACGAGGCGACCATCGTCCAGACCCGCCATCGCATCCCCGAAACCCCGCTGGCAGAGGGACAGGTGATCGTCTACCAGGTGCCGGTGCCCGAGCCGCTCCGGTTCCTCGAGCCGCGCGAGACGGAGACCCGCCGCCTGCACGCGCTCGAGGAGTACGGGCTCATGTTCGTCAAGCTCTACGAGGACATCGCCCGCTTCGGGCACATCGCCAAGACCTACGACTACCCGGTGCTCGTCGGCGGCCGCTACCTGATGGCGCCGTCACCGATCCCGAGCTTCGACAACCCCAAGATGCACATGAACCCGGCGCTGCAGCTGTTCGGTGCCGGCCGCGAGAAGCGCATCTACGCCGTGCCCCCGTTCACGAGCGTCGAGAGCCTCGGCTTCGAGGACTTCCCGTTCGAGCCGCAGCGGTTCGACGATCCCTGCGCGATCTGCGGCTCGACCGGCGGCTACCTCGACGAGGTCATCACCGACGACGCCGGAGGCTCGATGTTCGTCTGCTCCGACACCGACCACTGCGAGCGGACCGCGGCTGCGCCGGACGCCACCACGTCGACCTCCACCACGTCGACCGCCACAAGTCCGAACACCGCCACGCCGAACACGAAGGCGATCGCATGACCGACGAACGTCCGCTGTTGGAGGTGCGTGGCGCCGGCCACCGCTACGGCCTGCGGTACGGATGCCGGGACGTGGACTTCGATCTCTGGCCGGGCGAGGTGCTCGCCGTCGTGGGCGAGTCGGGATCGGGCAAGTCGACGCTGCTCGGCACGCTGTCGCAGCGGCTCGAGCTGACCGAGGGGAACATCCGCTACCGCATGGCCGACGGCCTGCCGGTCGAGCTCGCGGGGTTGTCGGAGAGCTCCGTGCGGCGGTTGTGGCGCAGTGAGTGGGGCTTCGTGCACCAGGATCCGGCCGACGGCCTGCGTATGCACGTCAGCGCGGGCGGCAACGTCGGCGAGCCGCTGATGGCCAACGGCTGGCGCCACTACGGCCGCATCCGCGAGGCCGCGGCCCAGTGGCTCGAGCGCGTCGAGATCCCCGCCGACCGGATCGACGACCACCCGTCGACCTTCTCCGGGGGCATGCGGCAGCGGCTGCAGATCGCCCGCAACCTGGTGGTCTCACCGCGGCTGGTGTTCATGGACGAGCCGACCAGCGGCCTGGACGTGTCGGTGCAGGCGCGCCTGCTCGACCTGATCCGCAGCCTGGTCTCCGACCTCGGCCTCGCGGTCGTCGTCGTCACCCACGACCTCGCCGTCGCGCGGCTCATCTCGCACCGCACGCTCGTCATGAAGGACGGCCGCGTCATCGAGTCCGGTCTCACCGATCGCGTGCTCGACGATCCGCACGCCGCGTACACGCAACTGCTCGTCTCCTCGGTCCTGCAAGGGTGATCCGCCACATGAACCGACAGACGCCGATCCTGGCCGTCTCCGCGATCGACAAGACCTTCACCATGCACCTGCAGGGCGGGCAGCGGCTCGCCGTGCTCGAGCGCCTCGAGTTCGAGGTGTTCCCCGGCGAATGCGTCGTCCTCGGCGGCCCGTCGGGTGCCGGCAAGAGCACGATCCTCAAGCTGGTCTACGGCAACTACGCCGCCGACCGGGGCCGGATCGTGCTCGGCGCGGGCACGGGTGCGGTCGACATCGCCGCCGCGGACCCGCGGTCCGTGCTCGCGGCCCGGCGCCACACCATGGGCTACGTCAGCCAGTTCTTGCGTTGCGTACCCCGGGTCCCCGCGCTGCAGGTCGTCGCCGAGCCGCTCGTCGAGCGCGGCGTCGCACCCGACGAGGCGCGCGAGCGCGCCGCGGACATGCTGACGCGCCTGTCGATCCCGCCGCGCCTGTGGTCACTGCCCCCGGCGACGTTCTCGGGCGGCGAGCAACAGCGCGTCAACATCGCCCGCGGCTTCCTGCCCGAGCTTCCGCTGCTGCTCCTCGACGAGCCCACGGCGTCGCTCGACGCCCGCAACCGGGACGCCGTGATCGAGCTGATCCGAGAGAAGCGCAGCCGGGGCGTCGGCATGCTCGGCATCTTCCACGACGTGCAGGTCCGCACCGCCGTCGCCGATCGGGTCCTCGATGTCGAGGCCTTCGCGCCAGGCGCCGGGGCCGCAGCATGACGGCCCGGTTCGCGATCTACGCCGCACCCGGCACCGGGTCGGCCGACGCCGCCGCGGTCCGCCTGCGCGAGCAGGCGGAGTCCTGGCTCGGCCGCCGCATGGACGGGACCCGCCCGGATCCCCGGCTGCCGAGCGGCTGGACACGCGCGGCCGTCGACGAGATCACCGTCAACGCCCGGCGCTACGGTTTCCACGGCACCCTCAAGGCCCCGTTCCGGCTGGCCGAAGGCCGCTCGGTCGAGCAGCTGGAGCAGGATCTCGAACGGTTCGCCCGGACGGGTCGCCCCGTCGCACTCCCGCAACTGCGCCTGCATCGCATGGACGGCTTCTTCGCCCTGGTGGCGGGCGCCGACGCACCGGAGCTGGACGAGCTCGCCGCGGCACTCGTGACCGGATTCGACGCCTACCGCGCGCCCGCCACGGCGACCGAGATCGCCCGCCGCGACCCGGAGGCGCTGACCCCGCGGCGGCGCCGGATGCTCGAGACCTGGGGGTATCCGTACGTGCTCGACGACTTCCGCTTCCACCTGACGCTCACCGACCGGATCCCGCCCGACCGGCACGGCCAGGTGCACGACGCGCTGGCCGCCTGGTTCGCCGACTGCCTCGGCCGGACGATCGCCGTCGACGCGCTCACCCTCTGCACCCAGCCCACGCCGGGCGCGCCGTTCCGGCTGCACTCGGTGCACCCGCTTCGACGCCCTGCCGACCGTCCCCGCGCCTGCGCCGCGGCCGCCCACGAAGGAACCCGATGAGTCGCGAGACCGTCCTCGGCAACGCCCGCATCGTCCTGGACGACGAGATCCTGCACGGGTCCGTCCACATCCGCGACGGCGAGATCGCCGACATCACGGCCGGCCCGGCCGCAGGCGAGGACCTCGGCGGTGATCTGCTGATCCCCGGTCTCGTCGAGCTGCACACCGACCACCTCGAATCACACGCGCGGCCCCGCCCCGGCACCCGGTGGGACGCGGTGCCCGCCGTGCTCGCCCACGACGTGCAGCTCAGCGGCGCAGGCGTGACAACCGTGTTCGACGCCGTCCGGATCGGCACGCTGGAGGGCCGCGACGACGAGACCACGTTCGCCCGCTCCCTCGCCGCCGGGATCGAGCAGGCCCAGCAGGCCGGGATCACCCGCGTCGAGCACTTCATCCACCTGCGCTGCGAGGTCTCCGCCCCCTCCGTCGTCGCCGAGTTCGAGGCCTTCGACGAGGTCTCGTCCCTGCGCCTCGCCTCGCTCATGGACCACACCCCCGGACAGCGCCAGTACGCCGACGTCGAGGCCTACCGGCGCTACATGCTCGGCAAGGGCCGGTTGCCGGCGGACGCGATCGAGCAGTTCATCGCCCAGCTCAAGGAGATCGCGCTCGAGCACTCGGTGCCGAACCGGAAGGCGATCGCCGGGCTCGCCGCGGACCGCGGGATCGCGCTCGCCACCCACGACGACGCCACCGTGGAGCACGTCGAGGAGGCCGCGTCGTTCGGCGTGCGGATCTCCGAGTTCCCCACCACCGAGGTCGCGGCGCGCGCCGCCCGCGAGCGCGACCAGCTCGTCGTCATGGGCGCACCGAACATCGTCCGCGGCGGCAGCCAGTCCGGCAACGTCGCCGCAGCCGCGCTGCTCGACCTGGGCCTGCTCGACATCCTGTCGTCGGACTACGTGCCGTCCAGCCCGCTGCAGGCGATCGTGCAGCTCGACGCGGACGGCCGTTGTCCGCTGGTGGAGGGGGTCCGGCTGGTCAGCGGCAATCCGGCCCGCGCCGTCGGGCTCGACGAGCGCGGCGTGATCGCCGTCGGCAAGCGCGCCGACCTGGTGCGGGTGCACCCCCACGCGCTCCCGGCGACACCACGTCATCCGCGCGGGCACGTGGTGCCGGTCGTGCGCGCCGTCTACCGGCAGGGGGTGCGGGTGTCGTGACCGCGCGAATCGGACCAGGCGCCTTCGTGGCGGTCGTCGGCGCGAGCGGCGTCGGCAAGGACGCGCTGATCAGCGGGGCGCGCGCGCACTCCGGGCCCGCTGCGCACTTCCCGCGGCGCGTGATCACGCGGCCGCCCGGGCCCGGCGAGGACTTCGACTCCCTGAGCGAGGCCGCTTTCCTCGACGCCGAGGAGCGCGGCGACTTCGCGGTGTCCTGGCGGGCACACGGTCTCGCGTACGGCATTCCGGTCTGGGTGGACGAGCCGGTCCGCGCGGGCGAGGTCGTCGTCGCGAACGTCTCCCGCGGGGCCGTCAGCGCGCTCGAGGAACGTTACGACCACGTCGTGGTCGTCCGGGTCACGGTGTCCGACGCCGTACGCGCCGCGCGACTGCGGGCCCGCTGCCGGGAGTCGGTCGACGCCATCGCGCGGCGGCTGGCCCGGGTGGACCCGGCGCCGGAGCGCGTCGCCGACCACGAGATCCGCAACGACGCCACCGTGGCCGAGGGCAGCGCCCAGCTGCTCGCGATCGTCACGGCGGCGCTCGCCACGACCGGCAGACCGGGAGAGCGGGTGTGAGCGCGCAACGCCTCTCGGAGCAGCCCGTGATCGGGCCGGACGTGAGCATGAGCGACAGCGTCCTCGGCCGCTACACCGAGATCGGTGCGGGAACCCGGCTCTCGAACGTCGTCATCGGCGACTACAGCTACTGCGACCGGCTGGGCGACTTCGCCAACACCACCGTCGGGAGGTTCTCGAACATCGCGAGCTTCGTGCGGATCGGGGCGACCGACCACCCCCTGGACCGCGCGAGCCTGCACCACTTCCTGTACCGCAGCGCCAAGTACTGGGACGACGCCGAGGACGACGCCGAGTGGTTCCAGCGGCGCCGCGCGCGCCGGACCGTGATCGGTCACGACACCTGGATCGGCCACGGGGCCCAGGTCAAGCCGGCGGTGACGGTCGGGGACGGCGCGGTGATCGCGTCCGGGGCGATCGTGACCACGGACGTCCCCGCCTACGCGATCGTGGCGGGTGTGCCCGCGAGGGTGCTCCGCTACCGGCAGCCGCCGGAGATCGCCGAGCGCCTGCGGGACCTCGCGTGGTGGGACTGGGACGACCGGACGCTGCGGGCCCGCCTGGCGGACTTCCGCAGGCTCACCGCCGAGGAGTTCCTCGACCGCTACGGGGACTGACCGGGTCGGCAGCGCGTGGCGTCGTCGAACTCCGCCGATCTCGGGGTGCGGTCGGGCGACCGTCCAATCGGGGAGTGCGGCGACGCCACCGACCGGTCAGCGGAACACCCGGCGCATCCACGCCGCGATGCCCTCGACGACGAGCACGGTGCCGAACACCATGATCACGAGCGTGGTCACCTGGCCGTGCAGCGTCAGCACGGTCGAGGCGTTGGTGAGATAGAAGCCGACGCCGCTGCCGCCGACGATGCCGAGGACCGTCGCCGCCCGGATGTTCGTGTCGACGAGGTAGAGCGAGTTGCCGATCAGCGACGGCAGGCCCCGCGGCCACGTCGCGGCGAGATAGCGCTGGCTCCGCGTGGCGCCCGCCGCGCTCAGCGCGCGTTCCGGGCCGGGGGGAAGCTCCTCGAACGAATCCGCGACCAGCTTGCCGAGCAGGCCGACGCCGCCGAAGGCGAGTGCGACCACGCCGGCCTGGTTGCCGAGGCCGGTCACCATGATCAGGAAAATCGCCAGTACGAGCTCCGGTACCCCACGGAAGATCACCAGGATGGTGCGGAAGGTGGTGCGGACGGCGTTGTTCGGCGCGACGTTGCGAGCGGCGAGCGAACCGATGAGCAGTGACAGGACGAGGGACAGCACGGCGGATGCGAAAGCGACCTCGACCGTCACGAGCAGGGCCTGGGCGAACTCGTCGAGGCTGTGGCTGCCGAAGTTCGGCGGCCAGAAGCTCTGCAACGTCGGCACGACGTAGTTCCAGCTGACCTGCCCGAAGTCGACGTCTGCCATCCAGTAACCGGCGACGACGATCGCGACGGCGGCCCACGCCCAGCTCAGGTTGCGCACGCGAGCCCGGGTCCAGGGGCGACGCAGAGCCGCTTCGACGCCGAGGGCGGCCATGCGGCCGCCGGGCGGCTGCCCGCGGACGGGGCGGCGCTTCCCGGCCGCCCGCAGGATCCGGCCGCCGAGGCCGTTGCCCACGGCGTCGACGCCGAGCAGGTTGCGGCGGATCATCGAGGAGATGATCTCGAGCACCACGCAGAGCACGAAGATCACAGCGGCGATGCCGAGGCCGCGCCCGTAGCCCTCGGGGAACTGCGCGAAGGCCACCTTCATCGCGTAGCCGAGGCCGCCGACCCCGGCGTAGCCGAGAATGGCCGAACCGCGCAGGTTGATGTCGAAGCGGTGCAGCACCGTGGCGATCCACGACGGCAGCACCTGTGGGAACACCGCCGACCAGAACTCCTGCGCCTTCGAGCCGCCCGCGGCACGTACGGCGAGCTGCGGACCGCGGTCGATCTGCTCGATGGCGTCGGCGAAGAGCTTCGAGATCATCCCGATGGAATGGATCCCGATGGCCAGGATCCCGGGGAGCGAGCTGCCGAGTGCGAAGGCCAGCGAGAACGCCAGCGCCAACACCACGTCGGGCACGGCGCGGGTGACGACCCCGATCGCCCGACCGAGGACGCGCAGCCAGCCTGCCGGTGTCGTGTTTGCCGCGGAGACGTAGGCGACCGGGATCGAGATGAGTGCGGCGACAACGGTGCCGAGGACGACGATGCCGAGCGTCAGCCCGATCAGGTACGCCAGATCGGTCGGCGCGGGGAGGCTGACGGGGTCCATCAGGCTGAACACCTTGACCGCGTTCTGCGCGCTCGCCGCCACGTTCGACCAGGAGAAGTCCAGCGTCGTCAGCGAATAGACCCCGAAGACGAGCATGAACAGGACGGCGCTGCAGCCCGCGATCCTGCTCGCGGGGATCCGAGGACGTCGGAGGCTCGCCGCGGCGTCGGCCTCGGCCGGGCGGCTCGGGGTTCTGACCGCGGTCACCGCCGACCGCCCCGGGCCGCCGTCCCGACGGAGACGCCGTCGCCGACGTCGATGGCCCCCAGCTCGGTCTCGATCGCCGTCAGCTCGGCGGTGGACGCGGCGACGCGACCGTAGATCTCCATCACCTCCGACCTGCCCAGACCGTCGGTGGTGGTGTCGAGCACGACCTCGCCGTGGCGCAGACCGACGATCCGGTCGGCCCAGCCGAGCGCCAGGTCCACCTGGTGGAGGCTGCACACGACGGTCAGGCCGTCGTCGGCGGCGATCTCCCGGATGAGCCGCATGACCTGGTCGCTCGACTCCGGGTCGAGGCTCGCGACAGGCTCGTCGGCCAGCAGGATGCGCGGATCCTGCATCAGCGCTCGCGCGATCGCGACCCGCTGTTGCTCGCCACCCGAGAGCTGATCGGCACGCTGGTAGGTCTTCTCGAGCAGGCCGACCCGGTCCAGATGCGTGATCGCGAGGAGCTTGAGGGAGCGGGGATAGGCCCACAGTCCCAGGCGCGGTCCGCGTAGGCGGGACAGTGCGCCGGTCAACACGTTCTCCAGGACCGTCAGCGACGGCACCAGCTCGAACCGCTGGAAGATCATGCCGACCCGACCGCGCAGGGCGCGCAGTGCCGCGGGGCTCAGCGTGGCGATGTCCTCGCCGAGGACCTCGACCACACCCGCGGACGGGCGCTCCAGCCCGTCGAGGTGGCGGAGCAGCGTCGACTTACCCGACCCGGAACGGCCGAGCAACACGACGACCTCGCCCTGCTCCACCGTCAGGTCGACGTCGCGGAGGGCTCTCGTGGAGCCGAAGTCCTTCGTGACCCGGGAAACCGAGATGATGGGGGTGGGCGTCGGGCTGCTCATGACCGCGTCCGTCCGTTCCGTCGATCGGGCGCGCCGGCTACTTCGAGCACTTGGCCGCTGGGATGGACGTGCAGAGATCGGAGATGGACTTGTAGTACGACGCGTCCTCCTTCTGCGCGCCGAAGTACCCCTCTGTGAAGCCTTCGGTGAGGGGGACGCCGGAGGCCTTGATCGCGTCGAGCGTCGCGCCCTGCAGTGCCGCGGTGAGCTTGGCCTGCGCATCGGCGGGCAGCGTCGTCGAGATCGCGAGCGGGCCGCCCGGCACGTACTCCTTGCCGATGACCGTGACCTCGCCCTTCGCGACCGCTGGGTCGACAACCGTGTCCTCGGCGAAGCCGACGTCGCACTGCTTCGAGGCCACGGTCTGCTCGGACTTGTCGTGGGCACCTGCGAAGTAGGCCGTGAAGTCGTTGAACGTCGGGTTGCCGCTCGCGTCGGTGCCAGAGCTGTTGACGTCGAGGCCGGCCTTGTGCAGCTGGTACAGGCCGAAGAGGAAGCCGGAGGTCGAGTTGGGGTCGACGAAGCAGACCTTCTTGCCCTTGGCGGCGGCGAGTGTGGTGATCGGCGAACCCGCGGGCACGATGGCCTCCGAGTAGTAGCCGGGATCCTGGACCTTCGGCGAGGTCAGCGACGCCGCGACCGGCGTGAGCTTCGCGCCCTTGTTGACGGCCATGACGTACTGCAGGGCCCCGGAGGTGATCATGTCGACCTTGCCCGCGACCGCGGCGGCGATCAGCGCCGTGTAGTCGGAGGTCGGGTAGTACTCGACCTTGTAGCCGGTCGTCTTGGCGATGTAGTCCTCGAGCGGCTTGTTGTTCGAGTCCGAACCTGCCTGGTCCGGCGTGGCACCGAAGACGATCGTGCCCGCAGACTTGGCCCAGGCGCCGGGCTCGGCCTGCGAGCCCGACGGGTCGTTCCCGCCACAGGCGGTCAGCGCGCCGAGGCTGATCAGCGCGGTAGCCACGAGGGTTCCGATGCGCGTAGTGCGAGACAAGAGCACGGAGAAGCCTTTCGCGAGGTGTGCGAGCGGATCGGGGAGGGGAGGGGGCCCCGGTGACCTGCAAAGTAGGTCTCCGACATGGACCCTCGGCCGTTCTGCGGTAGCGGGCGAGTGACCTTGTATGAACATCTAGACAACTGGTGGTCGGGTGATCGCGGCGCCGGCTTCCGTGTTCGCCACAGTCCGCCGGGCTTGATCAGTTCGGCCTTGAACAGCCCGATGCCGGACTTCGGCCAGGGCGTTGTCGAACGCGTCGCCGACCGAACCGACCGAAGGTCGATCCCGACCTCGGCGAGACGCTCGGAGAACGCGATCGATGTGTACTGCGACCCGGCGTCGTCGTGGTGGATCAGTCCCGACAGGTCGCCGATCCCGTCGCGTCGGCGCAGCCAGACGGCGCCCGCCCAACATGGTGCAACGGGCGATGGGCCACGAGCGCTCGTCCACGACCCTCGACCTCTACACCCGACGGACCGAGGACTCGACCCGGATTCTGCAGGCACTCGACCACGAGGACCCCGACGACGGAGCAGCCAACCCGCCCGTGCCCGCGTGATGCTTTTCTGATGCCTCTCAGGGCGCTACAACGGCGAACGGCCTGGCCGGAAGCTCTGAAAAGAGCTTCTGACCAGGCCGTTTACGGTCCAGCGGATCCTGGCCCGGCCGGTCCGAGCGCGCTCCCACAGCGGGGCGTTCGGCCGGGCATTCCTGAACCCTCAGCGGGCCTCTGCCCCTGACGACTGCTTTCCTCCGAGGAAAGTGCATGGTACTTTCCTTGCAGGAAAACAGTCCAACGATCAAGGACGCCCCATGAACCCTCACGATGCCCAGTCTTCGCTCGACGACATCCGACGCCTCCAGGACAGGACTCGGGA
The DNA here is from genome assembly GCF_059359135.1 of Pseudonocardia sp. OZ21. Classification (NCBI taxonomy): domain Bacteria; kingdom Bacillati; phylum Actinomycetota; class Actinomycetes; order Pseudonocardiales; family Pseudonocardiaceae; genus Pseudonocardia; species Pseudonocardia sp. OZ21. The sequence continues at coordinate 155,147 of NZ_JCADBN010000010.1, read as the reverse complement.
GCAGGTCGTCCGCCAGAGCTTCACCCGCTCCGGCGTCCTGCTCGCAGCCGTGGGACTTCTTGTCGGGCTGGCGTCCATCGATCTCCAGAACCCCTGGCGCTCCGCCGCGCTCCTGCTTGGGTTCGGGCTCTTCTTCGGAGTGGGGATCGTGCACGAACGCCGGGCACTCGTGCAGCGAAAGCCCACCGGCCTGGAGTGGCTGTTCTGGGTGGGAGTGTCGGCCGGGCTCATGCTGCTGTTCGGCGTCTTCCGAATCGCCGCCTGGGCGTTGTTCGGTCTTCCACCGCAGGGACTGCTGTCGCAGGCCGCTGCCGCCGCTGCCGCCACAGCTGTCACCTATGTCGCACTGACGCCGTTGATCCGCCGAACCTTCACACAGATCGTGCTGCGCGACGGCGGACGAGGCTGATGGATCCCCGCTTCGACGAGTTCCTGCACGTCCCGGCACGATTATCGATCCTCGCCCTGCTGGCATCGGCCGCCTGGGTGGACTTCGGTTTCCTGAGGGACACGATCGGGACCAGCGATTCGGCGCTGTCCAAGCATGTCTCAGCATTGGCTGAGGCTGGGTATGTCACGGTTCGCAAAAACCAGCAAAGCCGGGCACGGCGTACCTCCGTGCAGCTCACCCCGCAAGGACGGCAGGCGTTTCAGCGGCACGCGGCCGCGCTGGAGCAGATCGTTGCGGCCGCCCACGCGCCGCCGGAGCCACTCAGGCCGGACAGCCAGGCTAAGTGAGCCCGTCGGAAGCCACGAGGTGGTCGCATCAGCGAGCCGGCAGGCGGTACCACAGCCCGGGTAGCCGACGCGACGGTCAGCCGGACCAAGCGGTTCCTCCCGAGCCGGCCACTCAACCCCATACAGCAACTGTCGGATCATGAAGTTCGTCAGCGCGCACGTCGTCCGTCGGGCGGCACGCAGCTCGCGCATCTGACGCGCTCTCATCAGACCCTCATGATCGCCAGCACGTGATCGGCTTGGTAAAGGCTCAGCGTGAGTCTGGTCTGGGAATGTGGATGCCGGCGGACCGGAGCTTCGTTTCGACGAGCGCGGCCAGTCGGGCCGCGGATGATCCTCGCTCTTCGCGGTGATGGGCGATCAGCCTGTAGCGAGTCGCTGCTTCGGTGCGGGCTTGCAGGCCGGTCACGATCTTCAGTTGCTCGGGGTTGGCGAGGTAGTGGTCGGCCATATCCGTAGCCAGTTCGGCAACGCGGGGATCGTCGGGTTCCCAGCCCGCAACTTCGGCGGTGCGCTTGGTCAACGCGACGAATCGAGGGTCTTTCAGGGCGAGCTCAATATGGGTGAGGTAGTCGTCGAAGCCTTCGGGGACCAGGGCCTTGGCCAGCACGAACGACTCTCGGGCAGTCGTCACGTCGTCCGGGGTGAATCCGACGCCAGGCATCCCCTCCAGCAGCGCGGCAGCGCGGTCGGACAAAAGGGCTCGGTCGCCATCGGCCAGCCGGTGCAGCGTGTCGCGGTGCGCGGTCAACTCGTCGATCCGTTCGGTGAGTCGCCGCTCGACATCGGCGAGCGAAGCCGCGAACGACGCGGCGTCGGAATCGAGCAGCGGACCGATATCGACAAGCGGAACACCGGCGGCGGACAGCCTCCGGACCTGCACCAGCCGCAACAGGTCGTCCGATCCGTACCGCCGGTAGCCCGAGCTGTCGCGTGCTGGTTCGTCGACCAGGCCGAGCTTGTGATAGTGCCGCACCGTCTTGATCGTGATGTCAGCGAAGGCGGCCGCCTGGCCGATGGTCAGCCCGTTAACCATCGACTCAGCGAGTCTCCTGATCGTGAGCGGCGGCGGCCTCTCGCACAGTGGCGGCGACGGTTCGGAAGTCTTTGCGCAGGATCTGGGTGTGATTGCTCGCTACCTTCGCACTGACCCGGAAGTTCGGCTTACGGGCGAGCACCGGATCGAGCGATGCGCGCATCTGCTCCATCTCCTCCTGGCCCCCGCCGAGGTTGGCACCCGTGGCAAGGACATACCGCACCGGACAGCTCAGACGGTCCAAAACCGGTTCGAGGGCAGCGCAGATCTCGTTGATCTCGATGTTGACCTCGGCATGCTCGTCGGCACTCATCGCCGCGGCCAGGCCCAGAGGACGCGCGAGCGGCAACAACAACTGCATCCTGCGAAAGATGCGGCGGATCCGCTCTCTGTTCTCCTCACCGGTCAGCCCCCACGGAACTGCGCCGTCGACCGAAACCACGCCTGCGACGCGGTCCGGGTTGCGGTCAGCCCAGTGCACCGCGAGCGCCGCGCCGTAGGACCAGCCGACCAGTAGTGGGCGCTCGACACCGGTCGCCGCGACAACCGCGTCGATGTCGCGGAGGCAGGCCTCGAAGGAGTAGTCCGCCGACCGCTTCGACCCTCCGCGTGCCCGCTCGTCGTAGGTGACATGCCTCCAGCCGGTGCCGAGATCGGCGATCACGGAGCGCCAGGACCGCTGACTGGCGTAAGAGCCGTTGAGGTAGACGACGGGACGACCGGGGCCGCGGGTGTCAGTGACCGCCAGGGCCGTGTCGTCGACGAGCACCGTGCCGGACCGGGATGACGTAGCTGAATTGGTCACGCGGTAAGCGTCCACCTTGACCTTGGGTCAAGGTCAAGGGTGTGATCCCTGCGCCCACTCGATCGAGTTGCCATAACCTCACGAACGCGGAGATGGTCTGCGGCGAGGCACAAACTCATGGTCAGACGGACTGACGTGGCGATCGCCCGCCTATTAGGAACTTCACCCATTCGACGTCAGGCCATGCCTTGCCCACCCTGACCTGCATCGGAAACGCCTGTGCGCCATAGCGGTAGTTGGTTAGCGCTCAAGAGCACAGCTTAGACGTATCGGGAGGGAGTGCCGCGCGTTCGCCGGGACCGGCCGGAGGCCGCACGCCCCGGCGGACGCTGAGCGGCACGGCGCAGGAGGCGCCGCTTGAACAAGTAGGGAACTCTGAACACGCGGCCATCTGTGGCGCGCTGAGCTGCGAAGACGTGTCGCGGGCAGTCCCAGTAGATGGGTGACACGGCTCGTGAGCTTCGACCGCGGTGTGGTCGAGCCCAGCCGGAGGCGGGGTGACGCGCTCACCGCTTACCAGCCCGAGCGCCAGGGGTGTCTGCCCCGCCTGCGCCGCTGTGGCCCACCAAGGACAACGCACCGATCTTCGCCAACGAGGTCGGCGCCCCGCTGCGTCGCACGCTGTTCCGCACCCGGATCTGGCGGCCGGCACTCGTGCGCGCTGGGTTGCTCGGTGACGTCGTCCGCGTCGACGACGGATTCGAAGCCGTCTGGACTGATGTGCACGGCAGGAAACACACCGAACGCCTGAGCACCGAGTCCGCCGCCGTGCACCACGTCGCACACCCACGACCTCCGCCACTCCTACGCCACCTGGCTCGTCGACGACGGCGTCCCGCCGAACATGGTGCAGCGGGTCATGGGACACGAACGCTCGTCCACGACCCTGGACCTCTATACCCGGCGCACCGACAGTCGGCATCCCCGGAGGGGCCGGCTACCGGGCGGTACCGAGGAGCTGCTGGGCCCGCGAGATCACGGGCCTGTCGATCAGCTGGCCGTCCAACCGCACCATGACCTCGCCATCCGCGCCGTCGATCGCCGCAAGCACCCGCCTGGCCCAGTCCAGGTCTCCCTCGGACGGGGCGAACGCACCGTTCACCGCGTCAATCTGCCGCGGTTCGATGCACAGCTTCCCTCCGAAGCCGAGGTGGCGAGCTCGTCCGGCGTCCGCGGCGGCGACCCCGGGATCGTCCAGGTCGGTCGTGACCCCGTCGATCGGCGGCGCGATTCCGGCGGCACGGGAGGCGATCACCAATCGCGACCGCGCGTACAGGAGGTTCACGTCGTCCTGCCCGGCGCGGACGTCGATCCCGAGGTCCAGGCCGAAGTCGAGGCTGCCGAAGATCAGCGCCGCGACCCGGGGGGTGGCGGCCACGGCCGGGGCGTTCTGCAGTCCCGCCGCGGTCTCGACCAGTGGCAGCACGGGGACCGAGGCCGGGAGGGCGGAAGCCGTCCTCTCGATCGGCGCCGACCCGTCGGCCTTGGGCAGCACCACACCCTGCAGGCCCGGAGCGCCCGCGACGGCGGCCAGGTCGTCCTCGTACCACTCAGTGTCGACCGCGTTGATCCGTACATATGCCTGGTGCTCCGTCAGCCAACGAGCCACTGCCCTCCGTGCCGCGTCCTTCTTCGCCGGACCGACAAGATCCTCGAGATCGAGGATGACCGCATGCGCGCCGTTCGCGACAGGCTCGTCGAACCGTTCCGGACGATCGCCCGGTACGACGAACCAGGAGCGAGCTGTGTGAGTCCCCATGAGGGGTCCTTTCCTCGTGAGTCCGCTTGTGTGCGTCAGAAGACGGCAACGGGATTGACGGCGCTCGACGTCACGCCGATCATTCGCCACGGCACCAGCGAGAGCAGGAACTCCCACCGGTTCTTCTCCTGGCATGTCCGTGCGAGCTCGTCAAGCGCAGCGTTGTCGACGAGCCAGAGCCCCAGCGCCACCAGCCCCACGACATGAATGGGCATCCGGAGGTCGAAGTCGGCCGACTCGGCCGGCGATACCTCCTGCTGGCCGTCCGTGCTGAGCAGCGCGACGTCCCGTTCGCGGAGGAAGGGCAGAGTGGCGGCACTCAGCCCGGCCGCGTGATCGTCGGGGTGCGGCCCCTCCGCCGCGGTACGGGCAAAGTTACCCGTGCGCACGAACAGGGCGTCGCCTGCGCGCACGGTCACCCCCTGGCGCTCCTCGGCGGCCGCGAGCTCGTCCGGGGTGATCGCGTGGCCGGGCTCGAGCCACGGCACACCATGAAGCGCTGGAATGTCGAGTAGAACACCCCGGGTGATGATGCCCTGGGCCGCGTGGTGGACCGACAGCTTGGTGGCGCCACCAACGGTGCGCACATCCGACATGTCGAAGCCGTTGTAGTTCTTGCCGTCCCATGAGAAGTGGGCCAGGCCGTCGAGGTGAGTGGGTGAACCGTGGGCGATCAGGCCCACGTACTCGCGCACCGCGTCGAAGCGCCCCGCCCGGCCGAACAGGGCTTCGACCTCGTTCAGCTCCATGTACCGCTGGATCACCGTGCCGTGCCCGAGGGGGTCGGGATTCTGCGGATCCATGTCGAACGACAGCGACACGGCCGTACCGTCGCGCACCGTGCCTGCTGCGGCACGCCGGACGTCGTCGGTGATCAGGTTCAGTGTCCCGAGGCGGTCGTCGTGGCCCCATCTGCCCCAGTTCGACAGCTTCTGGAGGTACCCGATCACCTCTGCGTCCTGCGGCTTCCCTGACATGTCCACTCCTCGGTGTCGAACCCTCCGTGCCCTCTCGGGAGGTTCTTATACGTATAAGTACATCCAGGTTTGCACGCGGAGATGAGGCGGGCAAGGGCGTGTGCAACGGGTCATAGGGGCGACCCAAGGCGGGGAACGCGTCGAGCCAGGCTCGGGCATCGGGGTCTTCTACGCTTGTGACATGGTCGATCGCCGGGACCGGGCTCGCCGCACAACGATGAACGACGTCGCGCGTGTGGCCGGCGTGTCGTCCGCCTCCGTCTCCTACGCCCTGACGGGGGCACCCGGCGTGAGCGACGAGCTGCGCGAGCGGATCCGGGCGATCGCGAACGAGCTGGGTTACCGGCCGAGTCTGGTGGCTCAGGGCCTGAAGACCGGCAGGGCCCGCAGCATCGGCCTGCTGCTGGCAGACATCACCAATCCCTTCTATACCGAGATCGCCGCCGGCGCCGTGGCCGCCGCGGGGGACTTGGGCTACGAGGTACTGATCTCGCACGTCGGACTTGGGCAGGACGCCGACGGGGACGATGCCGACGACGCCGGTGCTGCACGGTTGGCCACCGTGGCACGCGCACACATCGACAGGTACAGCAGCGGGCTGTTGCTCACCTCGCTGCTGGCGCGCGACCAGCCGCTGCTGACTGAACTGCGCCGCACGCACGTTCCGGCGGTGCAGCTCTACCGGAGGGTGCCCGGCGAGCCGTCGGACTGGGTGGGCATCGACGACCACGCCGCTGCCGGAGAGATCATCAACCACCTGCTGACGACCGGGCGCCGCCACATCGCGGTGCTCGGTGGGCAGCGCTCGTCCTATGCGTCGGCGGCTCGCGAGGCGGGCTTCGTCGACGCCCTGAGTGCCGCCGGCCTGCAACCGGCCAACCCCGATCAGGGACGTTGGGGCGACATCAGCCGCCGCTCGGGGCTCGAACGGGCGCGAGAGCTGTTCGCCCGCGGCACGCCGATCGACGCCGTCGCCTGCGGCAACGACCTCATCGCCCTCGGTGTGCTCGACGCCTGCCGTGAGGCCGGCCGTGCAGTCCCCGATGACGTCGCCGTCACCGGCCTCGACGACATGAGCTTCGCCAGCGTCGGACCACTGCAGCTGACCACGGTCACCGTGCCGAGAGAGCTCATCGGGCGGCGTGGCGTGCAGATGCTGTTCCGGCGGATCGAGGGCGACTCGGGGCCGCCGGTCGAGGAGGTGCTCCCTCACCAGCTTCGCCCGCGCGACACGACGTGAGGACTCTGCAGGCGCGGCACGGGAATGTTTGAAGGCCCTTATACGTTTAAGTAGCTGCTGCTATGCCCCTGACACGAGGAGAAGCCATGGCTGCCACGGTTGCCGACCAGATGATCGAGGTCCTCGTCCAGGCGGGAGTGCGGCGCATCTACGGGCTGGTCGGTGACAGCCTGAACCCGGTGGCGGACGCGGTCCGGCGTCATCCGGACATGGAGTGGGTGCATGTCCACAACGAGGAGGCCGCGGCGCTCGCGGCGTCCTCCGAGGCCCAGCTCACCGGGCGGCTGGCAGTATGCGCGGGCAGCTGCGGGCCGGGCAACACGCACCTGGTGCAGGGCCTGTACGACGCGACACGGAGCGGCGCCGCGGTGCTGGCGATCGCCTCGCACATCCCCTCGACGCAGATCGGGACGGGCTACTTCCAGGAGACCCATCCGCAGCAGTTGTTCGCCGAGTGCAGCGTGTACTGCGAGCTGGTCTCCCGCCCTGAGCAGCTGCCCCGCATGCAGCGCATCGCGATGCAGACCGCGCTGGCGCGCCGCGGCGTGGGCGTACTGGTGCTGCCCGGCGACCTCGGCGGAGAACCGGCGCCGCACCCCACCGGGCACAGTGACCTCGTCATACCGCGGGCCGTCGTTCAGCCGGATCCGGAGCAGGTGCGGGCGCTGGCCGAGAAGATCAACGCCGCCGGTTCCGTCACGCTGTTCGTCGGCGCCGGGGTCCGGGACGCCCGCGCGGAGGTGCTGGAGCTGGCCTCCAGGGTGCACTCGCCGATCGGGCACTCACTGGGCGGCAAGGAGTGGATCCAGTACGACAACCCCTACGACGTAGGCATGAGCGGCCTGCTCGGCTACGGCGCCTGCTACGAGGCCACCCAAAAGTCCGACCTGCTCGTGCTGCTCGGCACCGACTTCCCCTACGACACGTTCCTGCCCCAGGCACGCACCGTGCAGGTCGACCGGGACGCCGCTCACCTGGGCCGGCGTACCCGACTTGATCTCGGAGTGCAGGGGGATGTCGCCGCCACCTTGCGCGCGGTGCTCCCGTTGATCGCGCAGAAGAGCGACCGCCGCTTCCTGGATCGCATGCTCCGCCGTCACGCCGAGGTGCTGGAGACGGTCGTCGCGGCCTACACGACCAAGGTCGACAAGATGCGCCCGATCCATCCGGAGTACGTCGCGGCGTTGCTCGACGAGGCGATGGACGACGACGCGATCGTCACCGTCGACACGGGCATGTGCAACGTCTGGGCGGCCCGCTACATCAGCCCGACGGGGCGCCGGCGGATCATCGGCTCGTTCCGCCACGGCACCATGGCCAATGCGCTCCCTCACGCGATCGGGGCCGCGTACGCCGAGCCCGGACGCCGGGTGGTGTCGATGTCGGGCGACGGCGGGCTGACCATGCTGCTGGGCGAGCTGCTCACCGTGGCAGAGCACGACCTCCCGATTACGACCGTGGCCTTCAACAACGGATCGCTGGGCATGATCCGCCTGGAGATGATGGTAGCCGGCTACCCCTTCTTCGAGACCGACCACGGGGTGGCTGACCTGGCCGGGGTGGCACGAGCGTGTGGCGTGCCGGCAAGCACCGTCGCCGATCCGGCCGAGCTGCCCGAGGAGCTGCACAGGGCTCTCCACACGCCTGGGCCGTACCTGCTCGACGTGCGTACCGACCCCAACGCCCTGTCCATTCCACCTCACATCACCGCAGGCCAGGTCCGCGGCTTCGCGCTGGCCGCGACCCGCACCGTCCTCGACGGCGGCGTCGGCAAGATGATCGAGCTCGCCCGCAGCAACCTGCGTTCCATACCACACCCCTGAACGCCGTGCTCGCCGTCACCTCTGTGGCTACACAGGGCTCATGTCGCCTGGCCGATCCGCAGTTCGTGGACAAGGTCGTCGATGTGGTCGGCTCTACCACCACCCGCCGGAGAGTGCGGTGGTGTCGTGCATGGATGAGAAGTCCGGGATGCAGGCCCTGGACCGCTCCCAGCCGATGATGCCGGGCATGCGGCAGCGACGTACCCACGATTACCTCCGCCACGGCACCTCGAGCCGGTTCGCCGGCGGTACTTGAGCCGTCGATCGCGGGCGTCAGGAAGGCACGTCATCCGGCGGCCTGCCGTCCCGACCTAGTGACCAGGGCGACGCCGACGGCGGCCAGCGCGGTTCCGATCATCGCCCCCACCTGGAGCGGCTGACCCAGCAACGGAATGGCGGCCAACGCGGTCACGGGCGGAACCAGGAAGAGGTAGCTCGTGGCCGCTCCGCCACCCCGGCGCCGCAAGAGGGTGAAGAGCAGGACGAGCCCACCGATGGAGCTCACGAGGCTCACCCACACGATGGGCCAGATCGCGGAGAACGTGACCGGTACGGACAGGCCGCCGTGGCCGAGTGCGAGCGGGGTGATCGACGCCGTCGCCACGACCAGCTGCACCGTCAGACCGGTGCGCAGATCCATCACCGCGCCGAACCGCTTCTGGTACAGGGTGCCGCCGGCGAATGCCGCCAACGAGACGAGCAGGGCGATCATTCCGGCGCCCGAGACACCGCCGCCGAGTTCCGAACTGACCGCGGCCGCGACTCCGAGCAGCCCGAGCAGCAATCCGAGCCACTGATGCTTTCTCAACACCTCACCGAAAACGGGGACGGCGATCGCGGCGATCACCAGCGGGCCCGCGCTGGCGATCAGCGACGCGAGACCCGCGGACACCCCCAGGTCCAGCCCGATGTAGATGCCGCCGAACTGAACGGCGTGCAACACGAATCCCGTGACGATCAGATGGATCCACGCCATCGGCCTGCGGGGCCACGGAGCGCGGGTCACGATCGCGACGACGCCCATCACCACCGCGGCCACCAGGAAACGCCACCACAGCAGCGTCAGTGCCGGCATCTCACGCATGCCGAGCTTCCCGACCAGGTAGCCGCTCGACCAGACCACGATGAACAGCGCACCGGGCAGGGCACCGAGCAGAAGGGCCTTGACCGTCGCGCGCAGCCGGCCGGCTCGGCCGTTGCGCACCTCGGCGGAGCACCGGCGGCCCCCGGTGGCGGCATCGGCATCGCCGGGACCGGTCGGCCCGGTATCGGAGGAGTCTGCACAAGCGCCTGTGCGGGCAGGCGAGACTTTCATGTCCTGATCCGTTTCGTGATGAATCGTCGAAGAAGTTCTGGAATGCGTGAAATGTGCCGGGCGGGGTGCCGAACGGACCCGCACGGAGTGCCAGCGGTGGCCGAGGCACGCCGAATTCCGCTTATCGAGGCGGGCCGGCCAAGTCACGGCGAGGATTTGCCGAACGTAGTTTCGCCGGGCTCACGCACCTTGAACGGCCGCCGCTGCGGCGCGTATCGATGCGGGGCAGATCGACGTCCTGCCTGCCACTTCCGGCAGAAGGGGCGGGAGGCCGCCGGGATCGTGGGACGATCCGGGAGGTCAGCCTTTGGCCGGCTTGCCCACGGCGTGCTTCGCGAAGAATTCGGCCAGCGGGGCGGCGACGGACCTGGGGTCGTTCTCCGTCGGGATGTGACTGGCGTTCGCGACGCGCACGAGCGTCGTGTTCGGCACCTCGGCGGCGAACCGCTCGGCGTTGTGGACCTGCTGGAAGGGGTCGTCCTCGCCCCAGACCAGCAGCTTCGGCGTGGTCGACGCGTGCAGCGACGGCACCAGCTCGAGCGTGTAGCGCTTGTCCGCCGCGCCGGCGAGCGCCATCCACGACCGCGCCACACGCTCCTCGGCCAGCGGCTCGAGGTACTCCTCCACCAGCGCGTCGTCTGCCGCCCCGGCCAGCGCAGCGGCGACCGCCCCACGCCGGATCCCCACCAGGTCGCGTGCCGACGTTGCGGCGACCAGTGCCGGATCGCTGAACTGAGCGATTCTGGGCAACGGCCACGAGTCGTAGGTCACGCCGTTGACCAGCGCGAAGGCGTTGACGTCAAGCGCGTCCGAGAGGAGCAGGTGCTGCGCGATCGCGCCACCGATGTCGTGCCCGACGATCGACACGGGCCCGTCCACGCCCAGCGCGCGGACGAAGCGGACCACCCAGGCGGAGAGCTCGGGGATGGTCGCGGTCTTCGGCGTCAGCTCTCCCCCGGAGCGACCGAACCCGGGCAGGTCCACGGCGACGGGCCGAAGTCCCGCGGCAGCGAGATCGTCCAGGATCGGGAGAAAGACGCGACTCCAGTACGTTCCGTGCAGCAGCAGGACGACCGGGCCGTCGCCGGCCGTCAAGTAGCTCGCCTGTACGCCGTCGACGTCCACGGACGCGCGCTTCTCATCGTTCGATGGCACCTGATCTCCTCCAATTCTCGTTCGCCGAGCGGCGAACTTACTCGTGTAAGCAGCGAGCCGCGGGTCTTATGCCCGGCCCGGGTGGGCGGGGTGTGTGCGTCGAGTCACGAACCCGGGACGCATGCGCCACCGAGGGCCGCGCGGGCTACCCGTGATCAGGCCGAAGCGCGTTGTGCGGTGTGCTCCTTGCCGCGCCCATGAGCACGTGGACCAGCTCACTGGGGACGGGAGTGGCACCGACCCGCTGAGTTCGGCTTCAACCCGATCCGCGGGTACACCGGCGCCCCGGCGACGGTCGCGTGCCGAGTGGCGCGGGTCGGTTCGGTCGCCTGGCCACCCTCGTACAGCGCCCCGACCTGAGCGAGGGAGAGGAGGCTCAGGCGGCGAAACCACCGTCCACCAGGATCGAGCTGCCGGTGACATGGCGACCGCCGGGGCCGGCCAGGTAGGGCACCATGCCGGCGACGTCCCGCGCTTGCCCGGTGGAGGTGCCGATCGTGAATCCCCAGGCCAGGTCGCAGGCTGTTGAACGCGAGCCGGTCACCGGCCTGCCGTTCTCCGGCCGACACCTGGCCGAGTGCCTGCGCCGTGCGCGCAGGTGCGCGAGGACCAGTAGCGCCTGTCGACCGGGTGAGAGCTTGCGCCAGCGCGTTCGGCGCTGGTTGCGGTGCGCCCGCAGCGCATCGGACAGCACACCGAGCGCGCGGCTGGACACGGTCATCCCGGACGGGTAGGACAAGCACCTTGAAGCTCCTGGTTGGACGGTTCGATCTCAGCAATCGCCCGTCTACCAGGGCTTCACTCATTCGGCGTCACGCCACGCCGTACACGCCCTGACCTGCCCGTTCGTCAGGTTGGCAATGCCTCACTGTCTGTACGTTCCGCGCCCCATACGCCGGGGAGTCCTTCAGCGCCTGCACATCCAGGTCTTCAGCGCCTTCCATGGCCTTCACCTTGATTTCGGGGGCTCGGCACTCCCTGCACCCCGCCGTCACCGACGGGACCTCTAACGACGCCGCAGGCTTCGCTTCATGCTGCGGACCGTACAGTCGCTCCCCCAGAAGGGCTTTCGACGCTGGGCTTCGACGCCGGGCGTTTCCCCCCGACCCCGCCAGCCTGCTACCGGGCCACCTGGCAGCTACCCGGACCGGACTCACACCGGCGAGCGACGACGAGCTTGCAACCAACGATCACCTACACAGGCAGGTCACCTCCGGTCTGCTGGGCGCGCGAAAGCGCCGGGCTAAGGAATCAAGAGCTGGGCGGGCCGGTTGTAGCCATCGGCCAAGAGAGGCCAAGAGAGGAAGTGCGCGATGAAGTCGAGGAGTTCGGTGAGGTCGCTCCGCAAGAAGCGTGGATCGATCGTCACACGTCGCCGTGGTCATGTCGTGGTCCTGAACAAGCGCGAGCCGCACTGGAAGGCTCGGCAGGCCTGATTCGGGCGGTAAAATGACATGGCACCCGCCGAAGAGGCTGGGTGCCATCGCAGCCTGGTCTCAGCCGCACAGGTGGGCGACGCGCGCGGGTGACCTCGCGCCGCGGCGCCCGCCCTGTACCGGGGCAGGCCTCGCGTCGTAAAACCGAACGCGATGAGCCACGTACAGGCTTGGGCGCGCCAGGGGGTTGTCCGTTATGCGGGTCGGCGTGGCGGCATGGCAAGGCAGTCCCCCGGCCAGGCCGCCGCGGACGCCTACGACGTTGTCCTCCACTCCGTGGGCACCGGCCGACGTGCACCTGCAGCGGTTGCCGGAGGCGGAGCTCGCGGATCTGCTGCAGCGCCGCTCCACGGTCACCACCGGAACGCTCGACCTGCTCAGCATTCTGTCCGCGGCACAGGCGCTGAGCTCCGAGACCAGCATCGAACGGCTGCACACCCCCGTGGTCGAAGTGCTCGGCGCGATGACCGGCGCCACCGGCGTCCACCTCCTGCCGTGGAGTGACGACCGGCGCTGGCTGCTCTGGGTGCAGACCGCGCCCGGCGCGGACACCACCGTGTGGGCCGGGCTCCGCTGGGCCAGGACCGCGCGATCTCCGGCTGACCGAGCCGACACCGTGGCGACCCCGATGTTTGGTGATCGTGGCAGGGCGCCATCGAGGGGTCGACCGGTCGAAGCAGGCCGTGGGTCGTCGTACCGGTGCCCGTCTGCGTGATCAACCTGTCGGTGGACGAGCCCGCCGTGTTCGCCGAGACCTTCCGTGTCCTGCAGCCCAGCGGGCGGATCGGCGTCACCGACGTCGCCGCCGAGGACGACCTGACGCCCGGGCAGCGGGCCGAGCGCGGTTCCTACGTCGACTGCATCGCCGACGCCCCTGTCGATCGCCGAATACCGCGAAGCCCTCTCCGCGGCGGAGCGCGGCGTACAGCCGCTCCGCGAGGGCACGGGGCAGTATCAGCCGAACCCTGTCGGGCAGGCTCCCATCGTCACCTGCACGTTGGAACCTGGCAGCGACGGCGTCGACCTGCTCGCCGGAGAGGCCGCCGATGGCCGCCCAGCTCATGCCGCGCTACCTGCCTGGGCGTGGATCTGCGCGGTGCTCGGCGGGGGAGGTCGCGTCCCCCGAGCGCGACCGACAGCTTGCTGGGATCGCGGCGGAGCGGAAGATCTGCGAGCGCCGCCCCCGGCCGCAGTTTCCGCACCGCGACTATCTTGAGATGGCCGACAGCCTCGCAACTGAGCTGGGGGTGCTGCCCGAGCCCGGGTCCCCGGTAGTACCGGCCCAGTACTGGCTGCATGGACCCGGCGCCGCTCCGGAGGTAGGCCGGTCCGAGATCGAGGCGGCTCGGCGGCGGATGGAGGCGACGTGACCGATGTCTTGGCCGGGCTCGCCGGCAGCTGGCGGTTCACCCGGTCGTTCGATCCCGGTATCGGCACCATGCTTGGGCAGGCGTTGTTCACTCCCGTCGACGCCGACACGCTGCACTACCGGGAGGACGGCCAGCTCGCGCTGGCCGATGGTCAGCGCAGTCACGCCTGGCGCGAGTACCGCTACATTCGTAACGGCGACGTCGTGCGGGTGTGCTTCCTCGACGGGCGGACGCTGCACGCCCTGCGTCTTGGGGAGGGCCGAGGCGAGGCGAGCGACGTGCACCACTGCGTCGCCGACGTCTACGCCGGTCATTACCGCTTCGCACTGCCGAACCGATTCGAAATCACCATGACGGTCCGCGGACCGCAGAAAAGCTACACGATCGGCACTGTGTACACCCGAGCGGTTGTTTGAGTGAACGGCTGCGGATTACCGAAGGCCGTAGCCCACAGCCCAGCGCAGGGCTGATCGACTCCAAGATCTCTTGTGATCTTGACAGAGAGGGCTTGACTCGGCCTGCGTGCCGCCGGATAGGTTAGGACCGTCCAGTCCAGTCTGGTCTGGCGATTTGTCCCCCCCAGCCGGGCGGGGACCGACCGTCCGACCCTGAGCCCAAGAGCCAGAACATCATGGTACTTCCATTGGGAACATGGAGTGACTCAAAATGTCAGAGCCCATTACACCCGAGCATTGGACCGCAGACGAACACTCGCTCTCGAGAGAGTGGCCGGCCAGGGACTTCTCCGAGGCCGTGATCTTCGCGGCAGCGATCGCGCAGATCGCGAACAAGGCGAACCATCATCCTGATCTGACCGTCGAGTATGGGCGAGTCGTCGCGCGCATCACTACGCACGAGGCAGGCCGAACGCTTACCGACAAGGACTACGACCTCGCCGAACGCCTCAACTCGCTCTGACGCCCGGGGTCGGGCGCCGAGGCCAGAACCTGCTCGTCGAGGGCGGAGCAGATCACCGCAGACCGTGCTGGGGTAGATGCTGTGCATGTCACCCGAGCAACCGGCTCTGGCGCTGTACGCGCCGGCTGACCGAGCCGGAGCCACGACCTGGCTGTCATGCCAGGCACCAGAGAATGTCTCGAGCTCGGTGGAACTTCGGTAGCGGCCCGGTGATCATCAGGCGGCGTCGCCGGACTCATATGACCTGAAGCACGGACAGTCTCGGTGGCCCGTTCCAGCGTGTCGCGCAAAGACCGCAGGTGCGTGTGGCCGTTGACGCGGCGGAACTGCTTGCCGGCCTCGACCGTCCCGGCGGCGTACCAGCCGGATCATCTGCCGGACTGGAGGCCGTGGCGGGGACAGGGTCGGTGGCGCCGGAACCGGCTCGTGGGCGACGGCGCATTGATGCGACGTAGCGCGTCGGAGATCGCGCCGCTCATCGGCGACGGACCGCGGGCCGGGCCGAGGCCCTCGCCCGCGTCACCCGCCGCAGCAGCGGCGCCGGCGTCCGACCCAGTCCCGCGGCAGTGCCGGGAGCGGTGTCAGGAAGGCGGTCGAGGTCGCGGTCGGTGCCCAGGGCGGTCGGTCAGGACGGTGTCACCCTCACCGTGCCTCATGGCCCCGCGCCGCTCGGGTCGGGCCCGTCACCGGGCCCGACCGGGGGCGGTTCTACCGGGCGGAGCCGCGCAGCCGCATGATCCCGTTCCCCGCGGTCACGGTGCCGATCACGGCGGCCTCGTGCCCGTCGGCGCGCAGCGCGGTGACGGCCTCCTGGGCGGCGGCGGGATCCGCCCCGAACAGCAGCCCGCCGGAGGTCTGCGCGTCCGCGAGCAGGGCCACCAGGATCTCCTCGGTGTCCCCGGTGTCGAGCTGGTCGCGGACCCATTCGAGGTTGCGGCGCGAGCCTCCGGGCAGGAAGCCGTCCTCGGCGAGCTTGCGGGCCCCGGGCAGCAGGGGGACGTCCGGGACGGCGATCTCGACGTCCACCCCGGACTCGCGGGCCATCCGGCCGAGGTGGCCGAGCAGCCCGAAACCGGTGACGTCGGTCGCGCCGGTGGCACCGGCGGTGACCGCCGCGGCCGCCGCGGCGGCGTTGAGCCGCACCATCGAGGCGATCGCGGCGTCGACGGTCTCCTGGTCGGCGGCGCCGCGCTTGAGCGCGGTCGTGACGACACCGACGCCGATCGGCTTGGTGAGCACCAGGGACTGCCCCGGTCGCAGCCCGGCGTTGGTGAGCATCCGGTCGGGATGCACCTCGCCGACCACCACCAGCCCGAACTTGGGCTCGGGGTCGTCGACGGTGTGCCCGCCGACGGTGAGCCAGCCGCCTTCGGCGCCGGCGTCCTGCGCGCCGAGCAGCACCTCGGCGAGCATGTCGGCGGAGAGCTCGTCGGTGTTCCAGCCGACCAGGTTCAGCGCGAGGAACGGGCGCCCGCCCATCGCGTAGACGTCACTCGCGGCGTTGGCCGCCGCGACCCTGCCCCAGACACGGGGGTCGTCCACCACCGGGGTGATGAAGTCGGTGGTGAGCACGAGTGCGCGGTCGTCGGACCATCGCCACACGGCGGCGTCGTCGCCGGTTTCGGCGCCCACCAGCAGGTCCGGGTGGGTGATCGGGGTCAGTCGGCGCAGTACCTGCACCAGCTCGCCGGGGGCGAGTTTGCAGCCTCAACCGGCTCCGTGGCTGAACTCGGTCAGGCGTCGGGTGGCGGACTCATCCGGTTGCTGGCTCACTCGGGTTAGCCTACGACGTCCGAGCCGAGGAGTGACCGTGGTACCCGACCTGTTCGCGGCCGGGCCGTTGACCGGCGAGAGGCTCGCCGAGTGGATGAGCGACGCCCGCGCCCGCACGATGGACCTCGTCGCCGACCTTGACGACGAGCAGCTCGTCGGGCCGGTGCTGCCCACGGTCAACCCGCTGATCTGGGAGATCGGGCACCTGTCCTGGTTCGCCGAGAAGTTCGTGCTGCGCGACGCGCTGGGCGAGGCGCCGATCATCGCGCACGCCGACGCGATCTGGGACTCCGGCGCGATCCCGCACGACACCCGCTGGCACCTCGACCTGCCCTCGCGGGCGGAGACGCTCGCCTACATGGCGAAGGTCCGCGACCGCATGATCGAGCGGCTGCTCGACCCGCGGTGCACCGACGTGGTCCGGCACTTCGCGCTCTACACGGTGTTCCACGAGGACACCCACACCGAGGCGATCACCTACACCCGCCAGACGCTGGGCTATCCCGCTCCCTCGCTGCCCGGCCTCGACGGCACCTCCGGTGCCGAGCCCGACGCCGGTCCGCTGCCCGGCGACGTCGCGGTGCCCGGCGGGCGGATCCTGCTGGGCGCGCTGCGGGCGGACCCGTTCGCCTACGACAACGAGAAGTGGGCCCACCCGGTCGACGTCGCGCCGTTCGCGATCGCGCGGGCCCCGGTGACCCAGGCCGAGTTCGCCGCGTTCGTCGACGACGGCGGCTACACCCGGCCGGAGCTGTGGGGCGCGGGCGAGCAGTGGCTGCGCGAGACCGCCGCGACGCACCCGCTGTACTGGCGCCGCGGCGACGGCGGCTGGCAGCGCCGCGACTTCGACCGCTGGGTGGATCTCGAGCCGCACCGGCCGGTCAGCCACGTGTGCTGGTGGGAGGCCTCGGCCTTCTGTCGGTGGGCAGGCCGGCGGCTGCCCAGCGAGGCCGAGTGGGAGCTGGCCGCCGGCGCCGAACCGGACGCCGGGGGCGTGCGCGACGCCCGGCGGGTCCGCCCCTGGGGCGACGCGCCGATCACCGCGGCGCACGCGAACCTGGACTGGCGCGCCGCGGGCACCGTCGACGTCGCCGCGCACGGCGCCGGGGACAGCGCGTTCGGGGTCCGCGGGCTGCTGGGCAACGTGTGGGAGTGGACCGACTCGCTGTTCCGGCCGTACCCGAACTTCGAGCAGGACGCCTACCGGGACAACTCCTGGCCGTGGTTCCCCCAGGGCCGCAGGGTGCTGCGCGGGGGTGCCTGGCCCACCCGCGCCCGCTACGTGCGGACGGGCCAGCGCAACTACTTCACCCCCGAGCGCCGCGACGTCATCGCCGGTTTCCGCACCTGCGCCCGCTGAGGGCCGACCCGTGAGGATCGAGATCGTGACGCCCGCCGCGGCGGGTTCGAGCCACGGCAACCGGGTCACCGCCGAGCGGTGGGCGGCGATCCTGACCGATCTCGGGCACACCCCGGAGGTGACCACGGCCTGGTCGCAGGAGCCGGTGGACGTGATGGTCGCGCTGCACGCCAAGCGCAGCTCGGCCGCGGCGCTGGCCTTCGCCCGCGCCCACCCCGATCGGCCGCTGGTCGTCGCGCTCACCGGGACCGACCTCTACCGCGATCTCGCCGTCTCCGCCGAGGCCCAGCAGACGGTCGAGCGGGCCGGCGCTCTGGTGGTGCTGCAGCCCAAGGCGATCGAGTCCGTCCCGGCCCACCTGCGCCCGCGGGTGCACGTCATCCACCAGTCGGTGGACGTCGGCGCGCCCGGCCCGGCCCCCATGACGGAGAACGGGTTCTTCGACGTCGTCGTCCTCGGGCACCTGCGGGAGGTCAAGGACCCGTTCCTGACCGCCGAGGCCTCCCGGCTGCTGCCGCCCGACTCGCGGGTGCGGGTGACCCACTTCGGCATGCCGATCGACCCCGGATCGCAGGAGCGGGCCCGCGCCGAGACCGCAGCGAACCCCCGCTACCGCTGGCTGGGCGGGGTGTCCCGGACCGAGGCCCTGGAGCGGCTCGCCGGGGCGCGGATGCTGGTGCTGACCTCCCGGCTCGAGGGTGGGGCGAACGTGGTCTCCGAGGCGCTGGCGCTGGGCGTCCCGGTGCTGTCCACCCGGGTCGACGGGTCGGTGGGCCTGCTCGGCGAGGACTACCCCGGCTTCGTCGAGGTGGGCGACGCGGCGGGGCTGGCCGCTGCGCTGCGGCGCGCCGAGACCGACCCGGCGTTCCTCGCCGACCTCACCGGGCGGGTCGCGCAGCGCCGCGAGCTGGTGGACCCGGCCCGCGAGCGCCGGGCCTGGGCCGAGCTGCTCGCCGCGCTGGCAGCCTGAGGAGGGCTCTACCGCGCGCCCTACCGGGCGAGTCGGCGCAGCACGCCGGAGACGGCGTCGACCCCCCACACCAGCAGCACGTAGCAGGCCAGCACCAGCGCGAGGTCGGTCCAGTCCCGGAACGACAGGTCCAGCCGCAGCTGGTAGCCCAGCCCGGCTCCGGTGATGAACCCGACCACCACGCTGGCCCGGATGATCACCTCCCAGCGGTACAGCAGGAAGGTCACCAGCTGCGGCAGCGCCTGCGGGAGCACCCCGTAGGCCAGCAGTGCAAGCCGTCCCGCTCCACCGGCGCGCAGGGTGCGCAGCGGGGCGCGGTCGAGGTCGTCGATGACGTCGGCGCCGAGCCTGCCCATCACGCCCATGTCGTGCAGCGCCAGCGCGAGCGCCCCGGCCAGCACGCCCGGCGGGACCAGGAACACGATCAGCAGCGCCCAGACCAGCTCCGGCACCGACCGGGTCAGCACGTGCATGCCGCGGAACAGCAGGTACACCGGCCAGCCGAGCCTGCCCCGCGCACCGAACTCGCCGACGGTGAGGCTGCGCGCCGCGAACGCCATGGTCGCCAGCGCGCCGATGCCGGCCAGGCCCGCGGCGAGCACGCTCATCACGACGGTGTCGAGCGCGAGCCCGCCGACGACGACCCAGCTCGCCGCGCTGGTCCAGGCGGGCGGCTCCCGGTCGCCGATCCCCAGCAGGTCGACCGCAAACCGGGCGCCGCGCTCGAGGATCTCGGCGAGGCCGGGGACCGCGCTGCCCTCCTGCGCCAGGACGAACACCCACGCCAGCACCACCACCGCGACGAGCGCGGCGCCGAACCCGAACCCGCCCGGGCCACCGCGCGCGGTACGGCCGCGCCGGTCCGGGGTGGGCAGGGCCCTGGCCTGAGCCAGCTCCAGACGGACGTCCTCGCTCATGCCACGTACCGTCCGCGGAGCGCCGTCGAGACCCGGTCGACGATAACGACCAGCACGAGCAGCGCCGCGAGCAGCGTCCAGACCTGCCCGAAGTCGAGGTCGGCCAGCGCGACCTCGATCCGCAGCCCGATGCCCCCCAGCCCGATGAACGACAGCACGGCCGCGGCCCGGACGGCGCACTCGAGTCGGTAGAACAGGTACCCGGCGAGGCTCGCGCCGCTCAGCGGCAGCCGCCCGTAGACGAGGACCTGCCAGGGTGACGCGCCGGCCGCGGTGAGCGCGCTCAACGGCGCCATCGGCACGTCGGTGAGGCGGTCACCGAGCACCCGCGCGATCGTCGCGCCGTACGGGATGCCGATCGCGAGTATTCCGGAGAGGGGGCCCGGCCCCAGGACGGTCAGCAGGATCAGTGCCCACACCAGCTCGTGGATGGCGCGCAGGGTGGCGAACAGGTTCCGCCCGCCGACCACCGACACCGCCCGGACCCACCGGGTGCGGACCAGGACCCCGCTCATCAGCAGCGCCCCCGGGATGCCGATCACGAGCGCCACCGACATCCCGGCGACCGCGTAGGCCGCCGTCACCGCGGTGGCCTCGGCGACGGTGATCAGGAACGCTGGTGAGAGATCCGGGGACAGCAGCGAGGACGCCATGCTGCGCGCCGCGGCGCCACCGCCGTCGCCGAGCAGCCGCTCACCGCTGACGGCCACCACGCTGGCCACGAAGGCGACCACGAGCACCGCGGACAGCGCGGTGCGCCCGCCGGGACGGGGACGGGCCAGGACCCCGATCGCCACTAACCGACGCTCCAGCGCTCGGCGGCGTCCTCGTCCGCGCCCACCGGGGAGGAGGACGCCGTGGCCGACGAGCGATAGAGGGCGTCGAGCACGTCCGCGGTGACCTTGCGGGGCGGCAGGTCGAACACGACGCACCCCTCGCGCAGGCCGATGATGCGGTCGAAGTGCCGCCGTGCGAGGTCGGGGGCATGCAGGCTCGCCACCAGGGCGTGGTTCCGCTCGCGCGCCAGGTCCCGCAGCAGGGCGAGCACGTCGTCGGCCAGCGCCGGGTCGAGCGAGGCGACCGGCTCGTCGGCGAGCACCACCGCCGGATCCTGGACCAGCAGGCGGGCCACCGCAACCCGCTGCTGCTCGCCGCCGGACAGGTCCGCGACGCGCTGGTGGTACAGCTCGCTCAGGCCCATCCTGGCCACCGCGTCCCGGGCGGGCGGGTGTTCCAGCGGCAGCACCAGCGCCGCGAGGGCCCGCAACGTGCCCCACCTGCCCAGCGCACCGGCCTGCACGTTGTGCTTCACCGTGAGCTGCGGGATCAGGTCGAGGCGCTGCGGCACCAGCCCGACCATCCGCGGCAGCGCCGAGCGCCCGCGCAGCTGGGCGGGGTCGACCCCGCCGAGTCGCATCTGCCCGTCGGTCGGCCGGACCTGCCCCGCGAGCACCCGCAGCAGCGTCGTCTTACCCGCCCCGCTGGGGCCGACCAGCGCGACCGCCTCGCCGGACGCGATCCGCACCGAGACGGGACCCACGATCGTCCGGTTGCCGTAGACGACGGTCACGTCGTGGAGCTCGCATGCCGCGACGCCGTCCACCGACACCGGTCCGGCCCGCCATGGGCCCGGCACGCTCACCCGCGGACGAGACCGAGGGACCGCGCGACCCGCTCGATCTTGTCGTAGTCGCTGTTCTGCGCCTCGACGAACGCGGTGTCCTCGAACAGCTCGAGGATCCGCGGGGCGTCGCCACCCGCCTCGCCCATCCGCAGCAGTGCATCGACGATGCGCTCGGTGGTGCCCGCTCCGTACTCCCCGTCGATGTCGGGGTGCACGACCCAGTGGTAGTCGACGTAGGGCACGGTGCGTTGCAGCTCGCGCACCCGGGTGGTGTCGACCTGTCCTTGCGCGACGGCGCGGTCCCACACCGAGGCGTTGAGCACGCCCGCCTGGAAGCTGCCGGCCTCGACGAGCTTCCAGGTCTTGTCGTGGGAGCCCGAGTAACCGGGGCGGCCGTCGAAGTCGGTGTCGGGGTCGATCCCGGCCTCGGTCAGGAACGAGCGCGGCATCAGGTGGCCCGAGGTCGAGCTCTCGCTGCCGAAGGTGAACGAGTGCCCGGCCAGGTCGGCGAGACCGGCGGCCGGGTCGTCGGCACGCACCACGAACACCGACCGGAACTCCTTGTCGATGGGACGCTGCGCGACCGCCTGCGCGCCCGGGGTCTCCAGCCGGGCCTGCACGCCGGTGAGGCCGCCGAACCAGCCGAGCTTGACGTCGCCGTTGGCGAACGCCGTGACGACCGCGGCGTAGTCGGTCGAGGGCTGGTAACGCACCGGGATCCCGACCTCGGCCGACAAGTACTCGGCGACGCCGCCGAAGCGCTCGTCGAGCACCGCGACGTCCTGATCGGGGATCCCCCCGATGAGCAGCGGCTCCTGCTGATCCTCGCTCGCGCCCCCACATCCAGTCGCGAGCAGCGCGAGCGCAGCAAGCACCGCGACCAACCATCTCATTCGGGAACCTCCGAAAGGTCGAGCACTACAGATTTGGACCGTGCCTAGAATGTTGAGATCACACCGACCCCGTCCAGCGCTCGCTGATCTGCAATGATCTGCTGGACGCGCGCGCCGCGGGATCCGGGCGGCTGCCCCTCCACCCGCCCGGTGCTGGTGTTCCGTGTCGCGGGCCCGTCGTCCGGCAGCAGGTGCTTGCCTGCCGTCGACGGGAGCCAGGTGATCAGGCTGACGTCCGGTCCGGGCGGAGTCACGTCACATCGCGGTGTCCCGGCGCGCCAGTGCCGCGCCACTGACGGTCAGGCCCGACCAGCACGGCGACCGCGACGATGAACGGCCATGATCCGGGTGTCGAGCTGTAGGCACCCAGCGCCACGAACCGGCAGCGGCCTCCTCGCCGCAGCCGACCCGATCCCCCGACGACCTTACATGCGCGGCGCGGCTGGGGACCGCGCGATCGTGCACAGCAGCCTGGGAAGCACTGTTGGTGTCCGACTCCGGCGCGACAGCGAGACCGTCGAGGTGCCGGGTCCGGCCGTGGAGTTCACCAAGGTGGTGGGGGTCGCCGCCGGCGCGCTCTCCGGCTCGCCCGATGTCCATCTGACCGGAACCTGCGTCGATGTCGCAGGGCTGGTGCACACGCCACGGTGGCCTTCACTGTCGACACCTACACCTCGGACGTCCCCGCGCTCCACCACGAGGCCGCCGACATGGTCACCAACCTCTTCTTCGACGACCCGATCGACGAGACGTAGCCGCCCAGCACGATTGGCTACAAGGCTGGCTACCAAGTCGGCTGACCACCGTCGATAGGAAGCCCTCGATGAACACCGAAAGGGCCCCTAACCGGCAGGTCAGGGGCCCTTTCGGCACGGTGGGCGATACTGGGATCGAACAAGTGACCTCTTCGGTGTGAACGCGGTTCCTGCCTGCTGACAGGGATCATCGAGAGCTGGTCCCGCTGGGCGAGGTGCTGACGGGTGCTCGCCCGTGATGGGCCGTGTCAAAGCTCGTGATGCCTTCCTGATGCCTCGCCGCGCATTCCCCTGCCTACTGAGTGCCATCCCGTCGACCTGGCGCAGCTCGACCACGCGGACGCCCGTGGGCGGCCCTCGACCCGACCGCCGGCCGAGCTCCGGTAGCTCCGCCCACGGGTGGCCGCGTGGTAGCCCTCCGGGAGGTCGTCGGGATGGCACGGGCCGCCATCCTGTTGATCTGCCCGCCCGGCGAGGGCGCAATACTGCTGCCGTGTCGCGTATCGATTGGGCCCGTCGCTCGGGCGAAGAGATTGAGACCGTAACCGGCATCCTCTTGTGCCGTCGCCACTCGAACGCTGAACGCGTAACTCCCTCGCAAGGCGACGACGGGCTCGACGTGATCCTCCGCGAGGACGATGGTTGGACCATTTGGCAGGTCAAAAAGTACGCCAAACAGCCCACCGCAAGTCAGAAGGCAAAGATCGTGAAATCCTTCGAGAAGGCAATGGCGTTCGCCACTCGCGAGGGCGTCAAGATCAAGAACTGGCATCTTGTCATGCCCGCGAGCCCCACGCCACCCAGCCTGAAGTGGTTCCGTGATACGACCGACGGACACGATTTTCCGTGCTCCTGGCTTGGCGAAGACTTCCTGGACGATTTGACATCTGAGTCGCCCGACGTAGTGGACTACTATTTCCGTGACGGCAAGGATCGCCTCGCGGTCGCTCTGGCTCAGTTCGCGCAGGCGACCGGAAGCAGCATGCGGCCGGTAGGCGAGGAACTCACACCCCAGGAGGCCACGACCGCAATACTGGCAACTCACAATCTCATCAACTCTCTCGATCCTCATTTTCGGTATGACTTTTCAGTAGATTCACACCAACCCGAGCTGACCGATGCTCGCGACGCGATCTTTGTCGAGGCGCGCGGAACGGGAGATCAGTACGTCACAATCCGCGTATACGAGAAGTACAGAGGCGCACTTAACGACCGGCCAATTACCCTTAACGGGACCTTTCACACCCCGGACGATGAGACCCGCCGAGCCGTAAGAGACTTCTTCGAGTACGGAGCTCCGCTAGATCTCGAAGATGGCTTCGCCACTGTGGAGGCCGACCTACCCGGCGGCCTCGACGGCAGCCGCATGACTGGCGCAATTCGAATTGCCAAGCCTGATCCTGCACCTGAGGATCTCCGCGTGGTGAGGATCCGGACTACCGACTCAAGCAACTCAGACGAACGAGTAGCAAGACTCGCGATGCGCCCCGCCACTACGGGGGTCGACCGCAAAAACCTCCTGTCCAGTGCCATTGAGCTAAGCGGCGAGACATTCACAGTCGAGCACAGGTACACGGGCGACTCCGACATTATGAAACTGACGTTCGCGCTCAATGACTTGTCCGGAAAGAAGCCGGAGCGAGTGTTGGACGGACTGAAGTTTCTGAAGTCCCTAACTCCGGGTCGGTTTTACCAGCTAGGGCAGGAGTTTGGCCCGTTCATGGGCCGCCCCATTCCGATCGAGAAAGATCTGTCACGCCTGGTTCCGGATAACATTCTAGAGCTTGTCGAGGCGATAGCTTGCCTTCAGAACCACACCACCGAGCAATTGACCGTTCCCAATCTTGAAGCCCTCTCCAAGGATGCGGGCGATCAGATAGTGACGGCGGCATCCCTACTGAGAGGAGATGTCGTGGACGTCTCAATCCCAGAGATCTATGTTACCCCGAACGGATCGCCCATCAGTGAAGGCGATCATGCTCTTTTGCTGACGGTTGCTCACGAAGTATCTGTGAACGAGGTTGTCATTCCCATCGGGATGGTCACCTTTCATACTCCGGCGGCACGCATCTCGGCAGCCCGAGACTCCGACGGGATAGTTCAGAGCGTCAAGGCCACAGCGGTCGAGGACGGCGCACTTCGAGGAACGCTGCGCCTTGTAGATGCGAACTAGCGGCCGGGCAGCTGACAAAGGTCATCCAAGACCCTGAGCAGCCGCCGGCGTTCGGCTTCGGCCAGGCACGGACCGGCACGATTGCCGTACTCGCTGCTGTGCGGCAGCCGCCATCCGCATTCTGAGTGCCCATCCGTCACCTGCCGCAAGCCGACCGCGCAGGCGCCCGTGGACGGCCCTGGACGCAACCGTCGGCGACCTACGCCTGCTCCGCCCACGGGCGTCCGCGCGGTGGCCCGCCGAGAGCTCGACGGGATGGGACGAGCCGCCATCCTGTTGATCTGCGGGCCCGACGAGGGCGCTGGCTCTTCGGAAACCTCAAGTGCGCCAGGTCGGCAGTACACGCACCGTGTCGTACTCGACACCCAAGGGGCTTAGACCCGTCTCGTCTTGATGAGGGCCAATCACGCAGAAAGTATTTGGCGCACAGACTCTCCGGAACTCTGCCCAACCTGCGGGCGGCGACGCTGGATCGAAGGGGCCATCAATAACAGAGTCAGCGACAGGCAGCTCTTGATTAAGACGGATTCCGACGGCTGATGCATTGTTCGTGCCAAGGCCGTACGTCTGATAGAACCCCGGATTCCCGAGATTGAACAGCTCGTAGTAGCCAAAGTTTCTGGCTCCATTAAAGCTGAACGTTTGCCCCGGCTCAGGGTACAGATCAGCGTAGCGAGATCGGCCCAAGCGAACGGCGGTCGCCCCCTTGAATCCACTCAGGCCCCACGGAATCGGGAGGCGAGGGGCGAAGCGTTTACCATGAACAGTAATCGCGAAAGCTGCCACCACATCAGAACGGACGTAGACCGTCACAAAACAATCCTGCATGAGGTAGACGCGCCTGCCATTTTCGGCACCATCCGTCGATTCCATTACCGGCTCACCGAGCATTTGGTCAATGTACTCAGGACGGACACCACACGCAAGACGCCTCAGCTTCCTTTCCTGCTCTCTGCGAAGACCTATCGTCTTCCTGTAAATCCTCGCGATCCAGCGCGACAGAGCGATTGCGACACCGATGATTGATAGAGTGGCCGCAAGGAAGCCTGCGAAGAGGAAGAGCAGCGGAGCTCCCCCGGCCACAGGCTGAAGCAGGCCTCCCAGGGCCTCCTGAATAGTCAGCACAAGCGAGCCGGGTAGTCGAGCTTCTTCAACTGCCCCGGCGACCGCATCCATGACTGCCCCCAGGTATCAGTAAAGTGGACGGATCCCATTCCAGTAAGCATCTCAAATGGGACGGCACCCGACTCGACCGGATAAGTGTCGAAAATGCGCTGCTTCTGATGCATCGAGCCAATAACAAGCTCCGTGGGAATGCCTGTCCCATCTAGGGCACCCGTGTTCCAGAAGACACCCATGCAATTCTCTAGAAAGAGCACGACGTTCTCGATGGGATAGTCTCCACCGTTCACGATGGAATACTCGATGCAATAGGAAGCGTCGGGTTCCCTTTTCAACGAGCTGGACACTGAGACCGAGCGCGCCATCGCCTCGCGCCGTTCGCCCTCGGCTTCAAGGCGCTCTAATGCTTCACGAGCGCGCTCCTTCCGCGCGTCGCGAATTTGCAAGCCTGCGAATATTAGTCCGACGCTCGACGCCAGACCGCCGACCCACGTTCCGACAGGCCCCCATACGGGCTCTATCGGCCGCACCGCGAGAGCCCATCCACCAGCGCAGACCAGCAATCCCGCCGCTAAGACCCAACGAGTGGCGGCAGCACGCCAAATGCTCCTAATGGCAGTCATTAGCTTAGGACGAAACGTAGGCATTCAGCCTCCGGACCGTTGGGGAGCAGCCATCTCTATTCTTCCATAGGGGCTCGGCGTCCTTCGCCGCGCGCCGGGCGGGGACCGGCCGGAGGCCGCATGCCCCGGCCGGCGGGAAGCGGCGCGGCGGCGGAGCCGCCGCCTTGAGCAAGTAGGGAAACTCTGAACACGCGGCCTCCGGTGGCACGCTGAGCTGCGAAGACGTGTCGCGAGCAGTCCCAGTAGATGGGTGACAACGGTCGTGGGCTCGGACCGCTGGTGCCTCGCTTCTACACTCGCCGGATGCGCGAGATGCCGACGGTCGAAGAGGCTGAGGAGCTGGCGCGTGAGCTGCTGGAGCCGTTGGGCAACCGGTGGGCCCACGTGCAAGCCGTCGCCGCACGCGCCGATGGTCTCACGCCCGCCATCGAGGGCGAGGACGAACGGCATCTGCTCGTCGTCTCGGCTTGGTGGCATGACCTGGGGTACGCCCATGCTCTGCACGACACCGGCTGTCACCAGATCGACGGCGCTCGCTATCTGACGGCCGAGGGCTACCCGGCGCGGCTCTGCGCGCTGGTGGCACACCACTCGGCGGCGACCTGTGAGGCAGAGGAGCGGGGCCGGCTGGCGGATCTGGAGGTCTGGCCGCGTGAGGAGTCTCCAGTGGCGGATGCGCTGTGGATGGCTGACATGACGACCGGGCCGCGTGGTGAGGAGCTGGCGTACTCCGAGCGCCTGGCGGAGATCCTGTCCCGCTACGAACCGGACTCGATCGTTGGCCGCGCCATGCGACGTGCGGAGCCGTCGATCTCGGCAGCGATCGGCCGCACCCAGCAGCGGATGCAGGATGCCTACACGATCTGAGGCGTCGTCCGTCCGGCCAGCGCGTCGTCGATCCGGCGGCGCATCGACGGGTGCACGTTCAGATCGGCAATGGCGGACGGTTCGACCCAGCGGACGGCCTTGGTCTCGGAGCCGTCTTCGCGGGGCTCGCCCGAGATCACACGGGCGTGGAAGCACACCGAGAACTCCTGGCGGACCTCGCCGTTGTCGTACTGCATCACGTGGCCCGGGTCGGTGTAGATGCCGACCAGGCCGGTGATCTCGACGTTCACGCCGGTCTCCTCGGTCACCTCGCGGACCGCCGGGACGCTCCGCGTGATCCGAACCGTGATCGAGGTCGGCGGGCACACATCGTTCAAGCCCTACCCGAAGTCGACCGCCGGACGCCGCACCGTTCCCCTCCCGGGCTGGCTGGTGACGATCCTTCGGACGCACCTCGACCGGTACCCGCTCGGCGAGGCCGATCTGATCTTCGCCAACGAGGTGGGCGGGGCGCTGCGCCGCACGCTGTTCCGCTCGCGCATCTGGCGACCCGCACTCGTCCGTGCCGGATTGCTCGGGTCGGTAGTGCCCGACGGAGACGCCTACCTCGCGCGGTGGACCGACACCAACGGCGGGCGGCACCGGCGGCACTTCACTACCGAGCCCGCAGCAACCAAGCACGTCGCGCACGAGCAGGCCGGCGGGCTGCGCTTCCACGACCTCCGCCACTCCTACGCCACCTGGCTCGTCGACGACGGAGTACCGCCCAACATGGTGCAACGGGTGATGGGCCACGAGCGCTCGTCGACGACCCTCGACCTCTACACCCGACGGACCGAGGACTCGACCCGGATTCTGCAGGCACTCGGCAACGAGGACCCGGACGACGGGGCAGCCGACGCACCCGTGCCCGCGTGATGCTTTTCTGCTGCCTCTTAGGGCGCTACAACGGCAAACGGCCTGGCCGGAAGCTCTGAAAAGAGCCTCTGACCAGGCCGTTCGGCTGTGGGCGATACTGGGATCGAACCAGTGACCTCTTCGGTGTGAACGAAGCGCTCTCCCCCTGAGCTAATCGCCCTTGCCGTCGTAGACCTTACCTCACCCGAATATCGGGCTCTGCAACCAGGTCCACCTCTCGAGCCCCACCCAGCCGGCGACCAGGTAGAGGGCGTTGAGGAGGTAGAGGGTGGCCAGCACGATGAGGCCGGTGGCGGCCAGCACGGCGATCCGCACGATCAGGATCTGCCGGCCGAGCCAGTCGGTCCAGGCGTCGTACTTGCCGCGGGCGTAGTGCAGGACGCGCTTGGCCCAGCTGAACTCCGTGGCGAGGATGGCGAGGCCACCGAACACGATGAGCCAGCCCGGGCCGGGGTACGGGATGGCGATGATTCCGGCGACGAGCACCAGCCCGCCGAGGATCGCCACGCCGACGCGGTACGTGCGCCGCAGAGTGGGCTTCTCCTCGAGCCGGGCCCGGAAGCCGGGTCGCTGCTCGTCATCCTCGGCGTTGCTCAGCTTTCCACCGCCTCTGTGCTGTCAGGCGGCGCCGCCGTCCGCCTCGGCCCGGAGCCTACTGGGTGGCCATCCCGAGCGGACGGCGGCGACAGCCACGGCGCACATAAAGAAGAGGACAACGGTGGAGGCAGGAGTAACTGACCGGTAACTACGCGTTGTCGCTGGTAGGTGCTGGAGCGCGGCCGTTCGGAGACGACGGCGCACGCGGACCAGCGGTACAGAGCACCCCACGTGCAGGTTTGCCAGGAGTAATTAGCCCAGTCGGGTGACTCTGGCCAAGCAAGTGCAGGGAGTTCGTCGGTCTACCCGTCACATCTTCGCCGCACGGTCGTTTTTCCTGATGACGAACCACGCGGGACCATGAAAGAGGGACGCAGGATGCGCGACGAGCCCACGGTCATCAGCTCACCGGCGGTGTTCGAGTTGATCGCCCCGGACGCCCCTGCGGTGCCCGTCAATGTCGATCTGACGTACAGCAGCCGTGATCCATACGCCGTGCAGGCGTCGTTCCGGACCGGCAACGGCACCGCCGTTGACTGGGTGTTCGCCCGGGACCTCCTGCACGACGGCCTGATCGCACCGGCCGGCACCGGTGACGTGCGAGTGCAGCCCATGCCGCTCGACCCACAGCGGGTACAGCTGGAGCTCTCCTCGCCGTCAGGCCACGCGGTCTTCACGACGTGCGCGCAGACGCTCGGCGACTTCCTGCACCGCACCTATCTGGCGGTACCGGCCGACACCGAGTACTCCTGGTTGGACTTCGACGTTGCACTGTCGGACCTGCTGAACGACCCCGCACGGGACTAAAACTGCAGGTCGGAGGTCCTCGGCGCAGAACGCGGGGGGTGGTTTGAAGCCCCCGCAGCGACTGCGCTAAGGTTCTCCCATCAACGCAGCGGACACGCTGCACAGGCGGACGTAGCGCAGCTGGTAGCGCATCACCTTGCCAAGGTGAGGGTCGCGGGTTCGAATCCCGTCGTCCGCTCGGAGGAACCACGGGTCCCGTCGGACCTCCATGGATCGAACTCCACGGAACGCTCCGAGGAATTCGGCGGAGTGGCCGAGTGGCTTAGGCAAGGGCCTGCAAAGCCCTGTACGCGGGTTCGATTCCCGCCTCCGCCTCGGGCGATTAGCTCAGTGGGAGAGCGCTTCCTTGACACGGAAGAGGTCACTGGTTCAATCCCAGTATCGCCCACCACTCCCATGAAGGCCCCCTGACCAGCACGGACAGGGGGTCTTCGTCATGTCCGGGGCCCCTCGCCCACCCACCTGGTGGCAAAGCTCACAGATGGCCCAACCGTGCGGGACCGGGCCGCAGGGAGGCGCAGCCGGAACCGTCACCCGGACGTTGATGAGGTCAGGATCTCGGCAGCGCGCTCGGCAATGGCCAGCACGGTGGCGTTCGTGTTCGCGCCCGCCACTGAAGGCATGACCGAGGCGTCGGCAATCCGCAACCCCTCGATCCCATGGACCCGCAACTCCGGGTCGACGACGGCACGTTCGTCCGTGCCGATGGCGCAGGTGCCTGCGAGGTGGAAGAAGGGGCCCGTCGCGAGCCGGACGTACTCGCGCAGGTCCTCGTCCCGGGTCACGCCGGCTGCAGGATTCAGCTCGTCGACCCGGAACGGGGTCAGGGCGTCCTGGCTGCCCAACTCGCGCGCTCTGCGGGCGGCGATGACCATCTTGTCGAGGTCGCGCGGGTCGGCGTAGTAGCCGGGGTCGATCAGTGGGGCGGAGGCCACGTCGGAGCCGGACAGCCGCAGCGTGCCGCGGCTCTCCGGACGCTGCAGGCCGAAGAACACCGAGTAGCCGTTGAGCTCCTTCGGTGCCCACTGGGAGCTGCCCCACGGCTCGAACCGGTCGCCGGGGGAACGCAGCGGCAAGGGAAAGTCCGTGAAAACGAACTGCAGGTCGGGATCGGCGGATGGGTCACTGCGCAGCAGCATGATCGACTGGGTCGGCAGCCCACCGTCGCCCAGGAACTCCGCAGACCGGAAGGACACGTGAGCGAACGGGTGGTCCTGCAGGTTCTCCCCGACGCCGGGCAGATCGTGAAGCACCTCCACCCCCACCTGGCGCAGATGCGCAGCGGGTCCGACACCAGAAACCATCAGCAACTGCGGTGACCCCACCGCGCCCGCAGCAAGCACCACCTCGCGGTCCGCGCGAACCGTGTGCAGCCCGGCGCCCGTGGCGTACTCGACGCCTCCGCATCGGCCACCGGACACCAGCAGTCGCTGCGCCACCGCGCCGGTCACGACGGTCAGGTTGGGGCGGCGCATCGCCGTCGTCAGATAGGCGTCCGCTGCGCTCTGTCGGACGCCGTCGAGAATGGTGTACTCGGTCCGGGACACACCTTCGGCATGCTCCCCATTGCCGTCCTCGCTGCGAGGCACCCCGGCCTGCAGCGCCGCCTCGAAGGCCGCGTGGAAGAACGACCCGGGCTCGGGAACCGGAGCACGAGCCACCTTCATCGGGCCTGCAGTGCCGCGCCAGCGCGGGTCACCTTCCGCTGTCTCGCTGCGCTTGAAGTAGGGAAGCAGCGCCTCGAAGTTCCACCCCGTCGCTCCGGACTTCTCCCACGCGTCATAGCTACTGGGATGCGCGTGAACATGGAACAGCCCGTTGATCGTGCTGGAGCCACCGAGCACCTTTCCCCGAGGTGCCGCGAGCACCACACCACCGAGCCCGGCCTGCGGCGTGGTGCGGAACGCCCAGTCCACCGCCGTGTCGCCCCACATCGCGAGATAGTCCAGCGTGTCCTCGAGCCCTCGCGCTCGGCCGGCCTCGAGCAGCAGTACCCGGACGTCCGGGGGCTCGGACAGCCGTGCAGCCAGCACGCAGCCCGACGTTCCGCCTCCGACAACCACGTAGTCGTACCCGTCCATAGTGGTCAGCTCCATTCTCATAACCAACTCGGCCAACGCCCCGGGAATCTCGCTTCTCCGCTTTTCGACGGGCCTACTGCGCCAGATGTCCGCAGAGCGTGTGAATCGGAGTTCACACACCGGCCCGAATAATGTCGCGTTCAGCAGTTCCCAACCACGGTACTCGAAAGTGGTTTTGATATGCAACCAGCGTGGTGGGAGCCACCGTTGATCATCAAGCCGCGGACGAGCCCAGAGTGCCCGGTCGCGCGGCATGGAGATGCGCGGTGTGGGCTCGGGTCGTCGGCTGACGCTGCATCCACCGCGCCCACCGGAGGCTGAACTGCCGGCCGGCGTCGACGATGGCGGCTCTGGCCTGGCCGGCTGCTCTCGGTCTGGGTCGACCGAGGAGTCTGCGCGACCACGCCCGCAGGCGGTAAGAGCGGCAGGGCGGCTCCCTGTCTCGGCTGGACACGGCGGAAACCGTTGTGAGCAGCGAGGTTGGAGCAGATCATCAACCCGTGGCCGTGATAGCTATCACCTTCGGGATCGTCGCCCTCGCGGAGTTGGCGGATACCAGTGCCCTCGCGACACTCGTCCTCGGCAGCCGCTTCCCGGCTCGGTTGGTGTTCCTGGGCGTCGGCGCCGCAATGGTCCTGCACGTCGGGCTCGCGATCGCCGCCGGGACCTTCGTGGCGCTGCTGCCCGAACGACCGCTCGAAGCCGTCTTGGCCGTCATCTTTCTTGTCGGCGCAGTGCTGCTGCTCCGCGAGGACGACGACGACGATGACCTGACCCTCGGGGAGACGCCGAGGACGCGCTGGCGCGTGATTGCGACGAGCTTCGGGGTCACCCTGCTCTCGGAGTTCGGCGACCCGACGCAGATCATCGTCGCCACGCTTGCCGCGCGATACGACGACCCGCTCGCCGTCGGTGTCGCCGCCATCTTGGCGTTGTGGGCCGTGTCCGCGCTCGCGGCCTTCGGGGGCGCCCGACTGCGCCGTTTCGTGCCGGTGCGCTGGGTGACCAGGGCGGCGGCAGCCATCCTGGCTGTCCTCGCCCTGCTCAGCGCGATCGAGGCGATCCGCGGCTGAGCACCACCCCCGTCCTCGACCAGCAAGCGCCACCAGCCATCGCGGCGGCGGCTCGCAACCACACCTGGTCTCCGGACACGCCCCGGGGCGGGCGCATACCCGATCCGGCGCCGCTGTCAACCCGTTGCAAGGCGGGGTACCGGCGATCACCATCGTGGGGCGATCTGTATGACGGTGTGGCGAGGAGCTGTCCGTGATCTCGATCATCGAATTCGTCCTGGGCATCGCGGTGCTCGTCTACAGTGCCGAGAAACTGATCGGCTACCTGGTCGGCGTCGCCAGCAGGTGGGCGATCTCGCTCTTCCTCATCGCGGTCGTCTTCACCGGGATCGAGTTCGACGACCTCGCGTTCGGCATCGTGCTGAACCTCGAGGACCTCAGTCAGGTCGCCCTCGGCACCGTGATCGGGACGACGGTCGCAATGACCGGCGTGGTGCTCGCCCTCGCCGCGATCATCGCGCCCTGCTCGGTGGACGTGCCCAAGGACTACCTCGTCCTGTTCGTGGCCGCGCCGGTGGTGATGTTCGCCCTTGCGTTCACCGGGGCCCTGACGTTCGTGACCGGGATCGTGCTGCTCCTGCTGTTCGTGGCGTTCGTCGGCTGGATCGCCTACCGCGAGTACGCCGCGCGGCGCCCGGTCTGGCGCAACGCCGAGGTCTACGAGCAGCTCGAGAAGGCTGGCGAGGGCGGGACGGCCACGGCGACCATGACCGGAGGCGGCGGGGGCGGGGGCGGCCCGACCGGCACCGCAGGCGATGGGTCGAGCGGCTTCGTCCTGCCGCCCGACCTGCGCATCGACCAGGGTTTCCTCAAAGCACGGCAGAAGTCGCCCGCCGTCGGCCTCGCACTCGCTCTCCTTGCCCTGATCGGCCTCGTCGTCGGCGCCGTGGTCGCCGGAGCGGGCACCGACGGGATCCTCGACACGTTCGAGATCGACGGCACCGTCTTCGGCGTCACGATCGCGACTCTGGCGCTCTCCCTCGAGGACATCTTCCTCACCGTGGAGCCCGCCCGCCGTGGCGCTCCGGAGATCGGCGTCGCGAACGTGATCGGCAGCGTCGTGTTCTCGGTGACCGGCAAGCTCGGGATCATCCTGCTCGTGGGTGGGGCGATCACCGTCGACCACGACGTCCTGGCCTGGCACCTGCCGGTGCTGATGGTGATGACGGCGCTCTCGGCGATCTTCCTGGCTACCGGGCGGCTGCGCCGCTGGCACGGCATCGTCCTGCTCGCCCTCTACGTCGCCTACTTCGTCGTCAGCCTGGTGGCCTTCGGCGGGGTCCCGCTCGACAGCGACTGAGCCGGCGACCTGATCGGTACCGGCCCGGATACGCCCGATCGCAGCACCACTCCCGTGAAGGCCCCCTGTCCGTCGGGTCAGGGGGCCTTCGGTGGATGTCCGACCAGCTGTCCCCGGTCGAGCCCGGCCGTCGCGGCGTGGAGCGTCAGGAGGCGATGAACTCGTCGATCTGGTTGATCGCCTCCCTGGAGCCCTCGACGACACCCATCTCGAGCACCTTCTGCAGCCCTTCCGCGGTCTCGTACGTGCCCACGTACGTCGCACGCGTGCGGCCGTCGTGCTCGGTGAAGGTGTAGACGTTCGTCGAGACCGGCATCTCCGGGTTCGGGTTGAAGTCCAGGTCGGCGAAGCCGTCCTCGAACGAGAAGCTCCGCGGCTCGTCGACGGCCGTGATCTTCCAGTACCCGGCGAACTTCTCACCCTCCGGGCTGACCATGAAGTAGTTGACCCGGCCGCCGGGGGTGAAGTCGTGCTCGACGACGGTGGCCGGGTGGGAGGGCGGGCCCCAGACCTTCTCCAGCTGGCGCGGGTCTGCGTAGACCTGCCAGATCCGCTCCACCGGTGCGGCGAACTCGGCGGTGATGGTCAGGGTCAGGGCGTCCAGGTCGTGCGAGACGTCGGTGACAGGCATTGGTCAGTCCTCCTGGTCGGGATGGGTTGCGGTGTCGAATGCGATCAGCTCGTCGATGCGCGCGATGCGGCCACGCCAGACCTGTTCCAGCTCGGTGAGCATGGATGCCACCGACCGCACCGCCGACACGTCGCCGCTGGCCAGTTGCTCGCGACCGTTACGCCGCTTGGTGAGCAGGCCGGCCTTCTCCAGAACGGCGACGTGCTTCTGCACCGCGGCGAAGCTCATGTCGTACTTCACCGCGAGAGCGGAGACCGAGTGCTCCCCGGCCAGCACCCTGCGCATGATGTCGCGCCTGGTCCGGTCGGCGAGCGCGTGGAACAGAGCATCGGCCCGCTCCTCGTCGTCCTCGGTCACGGGACAAACATACAACCAATCGGTTGTATGTTGTCAAGAGGCCGGGCCCGACCGGGGTCCGGTTCAGTCCGACGCAGCCAGGGCGCCGCTGCGCCGAGCCCGAAGGGCCGCGAGTTGTACGAGCAGGATGGCGGCCGGCGCGAAGAACAGCCCGATCGACAAACCGGTGATCACGACGTACACCGTGAGGAGCAGCGCACACGCCACGGTGAGAATCCGGATCCCGAGCGTCGGTACGTACAGCACGAGCGGGATGGCCGTGAGCACCAGCGGCACGGCGGCGAGCGTCAGGAGGACAGGGAGTTCGTCCACACCGACGCTCGTCGCGAGGAAAACCACCCTCACCTCGCCAAGAAGGGCCAGCGCGAGGGCGGTCCGAGCCGTCCAGACGTCGACGCGCACCGCCGACTCTCCCCCGCCCGTCCTCAAGCCGACGGCCACCGCAACGACGAGCAGGACGAGAAGCCCGATCCCGACCACCGCGACCACCCCACGCTCGATCCGTGACCTGCGCATGCTGCCACACCGGACCGCGGCTCGTCCGTAATATCCGATTCACGCCAAAGATGGATGTTTCCGACATATATCCGGATCACGTGAAGCGCTGATCACGAGCGCGTTTCGTCCCGTGCGGACTTCTTGACACGACACCCATCGAGATCAGTACCATGTCACATATTACCCGCTTTCGGCGGCGCGGCCGAACTCGCGACCGCCGATTTCCGCTCCCCCGAAACGGAGAAGGATGTTCGCACTCATCGGCGTTGCGCTGGTGATAATCGGGTTCGCGCTCCGCATCAACCCACTGCTGGTGGTCACGGTGGCCGGCATCGCCACCGCCGCTATTGCCGGAATCGGTCCGGTCGAGATACTCGACGCGTTCGGTACGGGTTTCGCGGGCAGCCGGTCGGTCACCACCTTCGTGATCGTGCTGCCCGTGATCGGGCTCATCGAGCGATACGGCCTCCAGGAACAGGCGAAACGCCTGATCGGCAAGCTCGGCAAGCTGACGACCGGCCGCCTGCTGGCGGCGTACCTGTTCATCCGGCAGGTCACTGCGGCGGTCGGCCTCAACAGCATCGGAGGTCCGGCGCAGACGGTACGGCCGCTCGTCTACCCGATGGCCGAGGGCGCCGCCGTGCAGAAGTACGGCGACCTGCCCGAGAAGATGACCGAGAAGATCAAGGGACACGCCGCTGGGGCCGACAACGTCGGCGTCTTCTTCGGCGAGGACATCTTCGTGGCCATCGGCTCGATCCTGCTGATCACGAGCTTCGTCGACACCACCTACAACCTCACGCTCGAACCGCTCGCACTCGCACTCTGGGCCATTCCCACCGGTGTCGCGGCTCTGCTGATACACGGCACCCGGCTGCTGCTGCTCGACCGGCAGCTCTCGCAGATGGCCTTCCTGCCCGCTCCCCCGAAGGGCCTCGCACGTGTTGACGAATGAATGGCTCTACTGGCTGATCGGGGCGTTCTTCATCGGCGTCGCGGTGCATATCCTGAACAATCACGAGAATCCCCGCCGAATCGCCAGCGGGACGTTCTGGGGACTGCTCGGCGTCAGCTTCGGCTATGGCACCTTCGTGCAGTCGAAGCAGGCACCGGCCTGGATCCTCGGCATCGTGGTGCTCGTGATGGTGGCCCTGGCCGGCTTCGGCCTCACGGCGAGGTCGCCGGAGAAGACCACCACCGCCGAGGAACGTGCCGAGTCGGCCCGGCGCTTCGGCAACAAGCTGTTCATCCCCGCGCTGCTCGTGCCCGTCGTGACGGTGCTGGTGGCCACGGTCGGGCCGATGATCAAGATCGGCGGCACTCCCCTGCTCGCGGACGGGAGCGCCACCCTGACCGGTCTGGGCGTCAGCGCGATCATCGCCGTGGTGGTCGCCGTGCTGATCCTGCGGCCGCCCAGCCTCGGCACGCCGCTGCACGAGAGCGGCCGCCTGCTCGAGGCGATCGGCTGGGCAGCCCTGCTCCCCCAGATGCTCTCGACGCTCGGCATCCTGTTCACGCAGGCCGGTGTGGGTAAGGCGGTCGGCACGATCGCCGGCTGGGTCCTCCCCGAGGGCTCACTGTTCGCTGCGGTGGTCGTCTACGCGGTCGGCATGGCTGTCTTCACGATCATCATGGGCAACGCCTTCGCGGCGTTCCCGATCATGACCGCCGCCGTCGGATGGCCGGTGCTCGTCCAGACGTTCGGGGGCAACCCGGCGGCGGTCTTCGCGATCGGCATGCTCTCCGGGTTCTGCGGGACGCTCGCCACCCCGATGGCGGCCAACTTCAACCTCGTTCCGGCAGCCTTGCTGGAGATGAAGGACAAGTACGGGCCGATCAAAGCGCAGTTGCCGACCGCCGGTCTGCTCCTGCTCGTCAACGTAGGGATCATGTACTTTGTCGCATTCTGACGATCGCAAGAGGTGGGCCGACGGTTTCGCGGCGGTCGCACTCGACAACCTCACCCGGCGCTATCCCTACGAGGCCCACCACGCGACGGGCAGCGACGATGATCGCGCCCTGCCGATCGAGCTGCATCCCGCGTTCGCCACCTCCTACGACTGGCACTCGAGCGTGCACATGCACTGGCTGAGCGCGCGGCTGCTGGCGTTCGGCGTCGACCAGGACCTGGAAGCGCGGCTCGGGGAACTCCTCGCGGAGAACCTCACCGCCGCGAACCTCCGTGCCGAAGCGGCCTACCTCGCCGCGCACTCACGCTACGAGCGGCCGTACGGCTGGGCGTGGGCGATGCGGCTGGCCGTGGAGCTCACCGCGTCACCCGTCGAGGCGCTGCGCGCCCTTGCTCCGCACGTCACGCCACTGGTGGAGACCATCGACGAGCTGACGAGGGGCTGGCTCGAGAAGGCGGCGGCCCCGGTGCGCCACGGCGTGCACAGCAACTCCGCCTACGGGCTGGTGATGATCCTGGACGCGGCCCGCGCACTGGGGCTCACGGCACTCGAGGACGCGTGCACCGTCGCGGCACGCAAGTGGTTCCTCGACGACCGCGACTGGCCGGCGGACTGGGAACGCAGCGGCCAGGACTTCCTCTCCCCCGGGCTGGCCGAGGCCGACCTGATGCGCCTGGTCCTCGCACCCGACGAGTTCGCCGCGTGGTGCACCGGTTTCCTCGGCACCGCACGACCGGACAGCCCGATCTTCGCTCCCGCCGGGGTCGTCGACGAGAGCGACGGACAGCAGGTGCACCTGTTCGGGCTCAACCTCCACCGCGTGGCGGCCGGCGCCCGCATCGCGGAGGTGCTGCTGCCCCGGCCCGGCGCTCCCGCCGAGCTCGGCCGACGCCTCGTGGCGAGCAGGCCGCAGATGCTCGCGGCCGGGCTGGCCGCGAGCGTGTCCGACGAGTACATGTCCACGCACTGGCTGGCCACCTTCGCCTGGGAAGCGCTGGAGGCGATCGAGGAGACGTCGCTGCGGGCCTGACCCCGCGCCGGCCACGTTGCAGCAAAGCCACTTTCACGCAACGAGGTTGCATGAAAGTGGCTTTGCTGTAATCCCGGGGGGCTCATGGGCGCGGGGCTGCGGGGTTGCGCGGGACGCTCCCGGCGATGAGCACAGCGGCCACGACGGCAACCAGCGCGAGCACCACGAACACCGCGGGGTATCCGCCGAGCACCTCGGCCATTGCCGCTCCGGCCCAGGGGGCGAGTGCCGTGGCCAGCATCGCGGGGGCGGACAGCAGGCCGCCGAGGCGGCCGTAGTGCGCCGTGCCCCAGCGGTCGGTGATCGCCGTGGCCTGCAGCAGCGTGAGCAGGCCGCGGGCGGCCCCGGCCAGCATGGCGGCGGCGACGAGGAGCGCCATGGGGCCGGGCAGCACGGCGAGCAGGCCCGTCGCGACCGCGGTGCCGGCGAGGACGAGCACCGAGCGGGTGCGCACGCCGGTGGTGGCGACCAGCGCGGCGTAACCGAGCCTCCCGAGCACCTGGCCGACCCCGCCCAGGCCGAGCGCCCACGCCGCGGCGCTCGTGGAGAATCCACGCTCGATGAGCAGCGGGACCTGGTTCACCACCACCGCGAACGCGGTGAACGCCCCCAGCCCGACCGCGGCGACCAGGAGCACGAAGTGCCGGCTGCGGGCGACCGCACCGGGATCGTGGTCGGCCTCGGCCACGGAGTCCGGCCGCGGCCAGGGACCGCGCAGCCCGAACAGGTGGGCGGGGATCGTGACCACGGCGAGGATCGCCGCCAGGACGAGGTAGGTGTCGCGCCAGCCGAGCCGCTCGACGAGGGCGGCGGTGAGTGGGGCGAAGATCGTGCTGGACAGCCCGGCGAGCAGGGTCAACCAGGTCAGTGCGGTGACCCGGCGGGGCCCCCACCAGCGGGTGAGGGCGGCGAAGGCGGGCTGGTAGAGCACCGCGGCCATCGACACACCGGCCAGCGTCCAGGCGGCGAAGAACCAGGGCAGCGTGGTCGCAGTGGCGATGCCGACCACAGCCGGAACCCCGAGCACCGACCCCACTGTCATCACCGGCCACGGGCCCGAGCGGTCGAGCCAGCGCCCGGCCGGGATCCCGACGGCGGCGGAGACGACCAGGCCGGTGGAGAACGCGGCGGTGATCGTGCTGATCGACCATCCGGTGTCGGCGGCGATGCTCGGCGCCAGCACCGGGAAGGCGTAGTAGAGCACGCCCCAACTGGTGATCTCGGTGACGCAGAGGACGACGAGCACCCGACGGAGCCCCGTTCGGGACAGCGCACCGGATCTCGTCGTGGTCACCCTGACCAGGCTGCACAATCCGACCGGCCCCGTCGAGGCGGACGGACCGCCGGTCGCTCAGTTCAGCCGCGCCGCCGCGGCCCGGCGGTGGAGATCGAGCAGACGCGCCGGCAGCTCACCCGGGTCGAGGCGCCCGGCTCGGAGCCAGGAGGCGAGCACGTCCACGTCCGCGGTGGTCCGCAGGGGCCCGACCCGGACGGCGACGCCGGTGGGTCTGCGCTCTGCGTCGCAGGCCTGCACGAGCACCACCGGCGCTGTGGCCCTGACCCGGCAGGCCGCCCCACCGAACAGGCAGCCGGTGGTGACGAGCACGCCGTAGCGACTCGTCCGGACCGCGCTGCGCAGCACCTCGAGAAGCGGCGCCGCGACCGTCCCCTCGTCGCCGGTCCCGCAGCCGGGTGCGGTGCAGAGGACTGCCGTGAACCCCGTCGCTGACGCCTGGGACATCGCCCTACCCCCCGGAAACAAAATGACAATCGTTCTCGTTAAGGAGGACAGTAGCAGTCCGGAGCTCGACCCAGGGAGATCACGATGCGACCCGACATCCACCCCGCCTACCAGCCCGTGGTCTACCAGGACCGGGCCACCGGCGACGCGTTCCTGACGCGCTCGACGGCGACCTCCGACGAGACCGTCGAGTGGGAGGACGGCAACACCTACCCGGTGATCCGGGTGGACATCACGGCGTACTCGCACCCGTACTGGACCGGTGCGGCACGCGTGCTCGACTCGGCCGGGGCGGTCGAGAAGTTCCGTCGCCGCTACGGCGAGCGTGGCGGACGCAGCTGACGTCGCAGGGCCCGCGTCCGACGGCCGGGCGCGGGCCCGTCAGAGTGCGGGCAGGATCTGACGCGGCAGTAGCTCGCTGACGGTGGTGCCGTTGCGCTCGTCGCGGGCCTTCCACTCCCGCGGGTAGCCGAGCGACGCCTCCACGAAGCGCACCCCGTCCTCCCAGGTGACACGGGGGATGTGCAGGTGCCCGTAGACCACGGCGGTGGCCCGGAAGCGGACGTGCCAGTCGGCCGTGCGCTCGGAGCCGCACCAGAGTGCGAACTCCGGGTACGTCAGCACCCTCGTGGGGAGCCGGGTCAGCGGCCAGTGGTTCACCAGCACCGTCGGGATGTCCGGGTCCACCTGCGCGAGCCGGCGCTCCGACTCGGCGATGCGCGCGGCGGACCAGGCCGCCCGGTCCGGGAACGGATCCGCGTAGAGCAGGTGCTCGTCCGTGCAGACCACCCCCGCGGCGTACGCCGCCTCGAGACCCTCCGCCGACGTCGTCGTGCCCTCGGGCAGGAACGAGTAGTCGTACAGCGTGAACAGTGGCGCGATCGTGGCCGGGCCGCCCGCCCCACCCCAGACCGCGAACGGGTCTTCCGGGGTGAGCACGTCGATGGCCCGGCACGTCTCGACGAGCAACCGGTAACGCTCCTCACCGCGCAGCTGTACCGGGTCCTTCGAGCGC
Source organism: Pseudonocardia sp. OZ21 (assembly GCF_059359135.1). Taxonomy (NCBI): domain Bacteria; kingdom Bacillati; phylum Actinomycetota; class Actinomycetes; order Pseudonocardiales; family Pseudonocardiaceae; genus Pseudonocardia; species Pseudonocardia sp. OZ21. The sequence continues at coordinate 113,579 of NZ_JCADBN010000010.1, read as the reverse complement.
GTCCACAGCTCGTGGTTGCCGGGCACCCAGATCACCCGCGCGAATCGCTTCCGGAGCAGGGCCAGCGCCCACTCGACGTCCCCGATCTCCTCCGCGACGTCTCCCGCGACGATCAGCCAGTCGCCGTCCGAGGTCGGCTGCAGACCCTCGACGATGGCGCGGTTGTCCCGGTGATGGACGTGGAGGTCGCTGACGGCCAGCAGGCGCGGGATGGTCCGGGGGATCGTCACAGCATCAGTCGTACCGGACGCCGGTTCCGCCCGCGCGCGTCGACCCCCGCCCTGTCACAGCCCGACCGCTTCGCCGGAATGAGGCGGTACCGTCGATCACGAGCGATGGGGGGCGTAATGCCGGGTATTCGAGATGTGCGGCAGGCGATCCGGTGGGGAGTGCGCCACGGGCTGGTGCGGCGCACGCTCCTGCGGAAGATGCGCGACGGCGACGTGAGCGCGCAGCTCATGTTCAACCGCGAGATGATCGCCGACCCGTTCCCCCATTACGACGTGCTCCGCGAGAAGGGGCGCCTGGTCGACAACGGCCTCGTCCTCAACACCGCGCACCACGACGTCGCCACCGCCGTCCTGCGCAGCCCCGACTTCGGCGTGGTCGGCGGCCCGAGCGGTGAGGCCCCTGCCGCGTTCCGGTACGCCGTGCGCGCCGCGGGCCGGGGACCGGTCGGACCGGTGGAGCCCCCGTCGATGCTCGCCGTCGACCCGCCCGACCACACCCGCTTCCGCAAGCTCGTCACCAGGGCGTTCAGCGCTCGGGCCGTGGCCGCCCTGCGGAGCCGCACGGAGGAGGTCGCCGCGGAGCTACTCGATGAGATGGCAGCGCGCGGTCGCAACGCCGACCTCGTCGCCGACTACGCCAGCCTGCTGCCCGCCACCGTGATCGCCGAGATGCTGGGCGCGCCCGTCGAGATGCGCCGGCAGTTCCTCGAGTGGGGCGCCGGCGGTGCGACGTCGCTCGACACCGGACTGCCCTACCGGGCCTTCCGCCGATCCGAGCAGCAGCTCGAGGCCATGCAGAACTGGATGCTCGGCCACTTCGACCACATCCGCCGCAACCCCGGCGACAACATCCTCTCCGCGCTGGTGCACGCGCACGCCGAGGAGGGGCGCCTCACCGAGGACGAGGTCGCCAGCATCGCCATTCTGCTGCTCGCCGCCGGGTTCGAGACCACCGTCAACCTCATCGGCAACGGCGCCGCGCTGCTCAACGACCACCCCGACCAGCTCGCACTGCTCCGCGCCGAACCCGAGCGCTGGGGCAACGCCGTCGAGGAGATCCTCCGCCACGACTCCCCCGTGCAGCGGACCGGCCGGTTCGCGGGCCGCGACACCGAAGTGGCCGGCGAGCCCGTCCGGGCCGGGCAGATCGTCCTGGTGCTGCTGGGAGGTGCCAACCGCGACCCGGCGGTCTTCACCGATCCCGGCCGCTTCGACATCACCCGCGAGAACGCCAAGGACCACGTGGCCTTCTCCAGCGGCATCCACTACTGCCTCGGTGCGGCACTCGCCAAGATGGAGGGCGAGGTGGCGCTGCGCGCGTTGTTCGACCGCTTCCCCGACCTCGCCCTCAACGGTCCCCCGCACCGCCGTCCCACCCGCGTCCTGCGCGGGTTCGACGCGATGCCCGTGCGACTGTCCTCGGCCACGGTCGGCGCCGACGCCGGTTCAGCCTCCGCCGAACCACCCGGGCACGTCGAGACGGAACGGGGTGGACCCGGTCACCGCACGCAGGTCGGCCTCGAGCGCGCGTAACCGCTCCACGCCGAGGGTGTCGGCCCACTCGGCGCGCAGCGCGTCGAAGATCCGGGCGGAACGCGCGAGGGAGTCGGCTCCCCGGTCGGTGAGCCGCAGGACCTTGCGGCGCGCGTCGTCCGGGTCTGCGGTGCGCCGCAGGTAGCCGAGACGTTCCAACGCCTCGACGTGCTTGGCGGCGGCCTGCTTCGTGATGCCCAGCCGACGGCCGAGCTCGACGGCCGTGGTGCCGTCCGGGCCGACCGCCTGCAGGACGAAGCCGTGCACGGGCCGGACGTCGGGATGGCCCTGGCGGGCGAGCTCGGCGTGCAGCCCGTCGATCAGCACCCGGAACCCGAGCAGCAGGCGCAGCGGCAGCTCGAAGCCCGGCGGCTCAGTTGACACGATCGACAACCACGTTCACTATTCCGACAACCACGTTGTCCATCATAGGAGTACCGGCCATGCCCGTCATCCGCCACGCCGACAGCCGCCGCACCACCACCCCGAACGCCGTGCTGACCACCCATGCCTCCCCCACCCAGGGCGGAAGCGCGCTCGCGGTCTGGCGCGTGGAGATGGCGGCGGGGGCGGCGGGTCCGCAGCACTCCTTCGACGCCGAGCAGGTGTGGACCGCGCTGGACGGCGCCGCCACCGTCGACCTGGACGGCGAGACACTCACCGTCCAGGTCGGCGACACCGTGGTGATGCGGGTCGGGGTGCAGCGCCGGGTGCACGCCGACGCCACGGCCGGGTTCACCGCGGTCGTGGCCGCACCCGCCGGCGCCCGGGCGACCGTGCCCGGCGGGGACCCGGTGCTGCCGGGGTGGATCGCCTGACGTCCGGACACCGGCGCCGCACACATCCGGTGGCCACCGCGCACACGTCAGGACGTGGGCGCGGTGGCCACGGGGTGTGCGTGGTGGCCGCCGGTCACCCGCCGAGGGCCGCGAGCGCGGTCTCCGCCTGGCGCTGCAGCGCGGCCAGGCGGGCCGCTCCACCGTCCTCCTCGGCGGTGCCCATCACGCCCCCGGCATAGCGGCTGTACACCCCCGCGCCGATGCAGGCCGACCGCCAGCGGGCGAAGGCCACGTAGACGTCGAGGTGTGAGACGTCCCTCCCCGAGCGCTCGGCGTAGCGCTCCACCAACTCGCTCCGCTCGGCATACCCGTCCACCAGACTCGGCCCGGTGATCGTCGGCGGCACCGCGTCACCGGGACGGCCCCACGACGCGATCAGCCACCCCAGGTCGGCCAACGGGTCACCGAGCGTGGCGAGCTCCCAGTCGAACACCGCGCGCACCCGGCCGTCCGGACCGAGGGCCAGGTTGCCGAGCCGGAAGTCACCGTGCGCGATACGCACGTCCGGCGGGGGCAGAGCCGCGGCCCGCTCGACCAGCCGCTCGTGCACGGCATCCACAGTGGACAGGTCCGGCACCGCCGACTCGTGCACCTGACGGTGCCAGCGCCGCAGCTGCCGTTCCAGGTAGCTCCCGGAACGCCGGAAGTCCCCCAGCCCGACCGCGTCGGGGTCCACGGCGTGCAGAGCGGCCAGGACGTCGACGGCGTCGAGCCCCGCGGTGCGCCGGGGCGAGCCGGGATCGAGCCGGTGGCCCGACGCCTCGTCGCCGAGCACGACCCCGTCGACGAACTCCATGAGGTAGAACTCGGCGCCGATGACGTCGGGGTCGGCGCAGTACGCGACCGGCGGCGCCACCGGCACCGCGGTGGGCGCCAGCGCGCTGATGAACCGCCACTCGCGGCTCATGTCGTGGGCGGTGGCGAGCACCATGCCGGTCGGCGGACGCCGCAGCGCCCAGCGACCACCTGCGGAGTCGGTGATCCGGTAGGTGAGGTTCGAGTGTCCCCCGGAGATGCGTTCGATGCCGACGGGCTCGTCTCCCACCGGCAGCTGAGGTACCTCGGCACGCAGCCACTCGGTCAGGGGGCCGGGCGGCACGGCCTCGATCTCCGGTGATCGGCTCATCCCACCATCCAATCCCCCCACCCCCCACCCGTCGCAAGGCCACCCGTCCGCACCCCGCCGCGGGCCCGGCCCGGTGAACGCCCGGCGGGAGGCGACTCGCGGGCGAGAATCGGGCGACTCGCGCACCCGGAACGGGCGACTCGCGGGCCGGGAGCGGGCGACTCGCGGGCCGGGAGCGGGCGACTCGCGGGCTGTGCGGGCTGTGCGGGGCGGGGCAGGGCGGGGCGGGTCAGGGGAGGGGGAGGACCAGGGCCGTCAGGAGGCGGTCCAGCTCGGCCTCCGGGTCGGTGGTGAGGCCGGTGTGCACGGGGCCTGCCTGAACGATCGTGCTGCGCGGAGCGGTGAGGCGGCGGAACCGGCGGCCCCGGTCCTCCTCCCCCGCAGGTCCGGCGTAGCGGGCCGCCTCGGTGTGGCCGTCGCCGCACAGCGCCGCCACCGCGTCGAGGGCGCGGGCGATCACCGCGCCGTCGGCGGCCGGGTCGAGCACGCACAGTCGCTGCGGGTCGAGGTGCACCCGCGCCCCCAGGTAGTCCAGCGGACGGCAGTACAGGAGCACGCCGGCGTTGAACGACTCACCGCGCTCGATCCGCGGCACCACCCGCAGCACCGCGTACTCGAAGGCGTGGCGCCCCGTCATGCCCGGCCCTGCCCCTGCGTCACCCAGAACGGCGGCTTCGGTCCGCGGGTGGCCGGCCGCCCCCCCTGACCGTCCCGGCGGGCGGCGACCGCAGCCCGCACACCCGGCAGCCACGCCTCACGCGCGTCCCGCCGGGCGAGGAGCTGAGCGACGAAGGCCGCACGGACCTCGTCGGGACCGGCGAAGCCGGATTCGTCGGCGAGCCACTGCGCAGGCACGGCGTCGACCGCGGCGCGCAGCAGGTCGGTGGTGATCCTCGGGGCGAGCACGGCGTCGGCCGCGTCGAGGTCGGGTGCGGAGCCGAGGAGCACGTGGTCGGCGGCGTCGTACGGCCTGCGCACCCAGCCCTCCGCCCCGGACCACGCGTGCTGGAACGTCAGCGTGGCCCCGTGGTCGATCAGGTAGGGCGCGCCGTGCCAGAACAGCATGTTGACGTTGCGCCACGAGCGGTCGACGTTGCCCACGAACGCGTCGAACCACAGCACCCGCCCCGCGAACTCCGGCCCGACGGCGAACGCGGTGGGGTCGAGGTCGAGCGCGCCCGGCAGGAAGTCCATGCCGAGGTTCAGGCCCGGGCTCGCCCGCAGCAGTTCCTGCACCTCCTGGTCCGGCTCGGAGGCGCCCAGCGCCGGGTCGAGCTCCACGGTGACCAGCTCCGGGACGGGCAGGCCCAGCCCGCGCGCGAGCTCCCCGGAGACGATCTCCGCGACGAGGACCTTGCGGCCCTGCCCGGCCCCGTGGAACTTGACGACGTACGTGCCGAGGTCGTCGGCCTCCATCAGCCCGGGAAGCGACCCGCCTTCCCGCAGCGGCGTGACGTATCGGATGGCCGTGACGTGCCGCAGCATCCGCTCACCCCCTGCTCCGAGACCCGGATCGTCGAAAGCGCCATCCTCGCACCCCGCCGCGCGCGCTCTCTGGCGCGTCGTCACGCCGAGTTGACGAGCGAGATCTACGGTCCCTCGCAGGATGACGAAAGGTGGCCGCATGACCGACGTGCAACCCATCGCCGGGAAGAGCGTGGTCGACGAGGTGCCACCACCGGGACGGCTCCTGGTGCTCGGCCTGCAGCACGTGCTCGTGATGTACGCGGGGTGCGTCGCCGTTCCGTTGATCGTCGGCAGTGCGCTGGGGCTGGATACGCGCACCATCGGGCTGCTGGTGAACGCCGACCTCGTGGTCGCGGGCATCATCACGCTGATCCAGACCCTCGGCATCGGGAAGATCCTCGGGGTGCGGCTGCCGATCGTCACCGGCGCCACGTTCACGGCCGTCACCCCGATGATCCTGATCGGACAGAACTTCGGCCTGGCCGGCGTCTACGGCTCGATGATCGTCTCGGGGATCTTCGGGTTGCTGATCGCGGTGCCGTTCTCGCGGATCATCCGGTTCTTCCCACCGGTCGTGACGGGCAGCGTGATCACGATCATCGGCCTGTCGCTGATCTCGGCAGCGGCCGGGCTGATCGCGGGGAACGACTCGACGGACCCGAGCTACGGCGCCCTGCCCGGGCTCGCGCTCGCCGGGGGGATCGTGCTGCTCATCGTCCTGATCACGCGGTTCGTGCGGGGCTTCGTCGGCCAGATCGCGGTGCTCACGGGGCTCGTCATCGGGGCGGTCGTGGCGATCCCGATGGGGCTCACCGACTTCTCCGGGGTCGCCACCGCGCCCTGGTTCGGGGTGTCCACGCCGTTCCTGTTCGGGGCGCCGCAGTTCCCGCTCGCCGGCGTGATCTCGATGTGCGTCGTGATGCTGGTGATCTTCGCCGAGTCGACGGCCGACATGCTCGCCGTCAGCGAGACGATCGGCGAGCCCCTCACACCGGCCCGCATCGCGCGCGGACTCGCCGCCGACGGCTTCTCCGGCGTGCTCGGGGGCGTCCTGAACTCGTTCCCGGACACGATCTTCGCCCAGAACGTCGGGCTGGTGCAGCTCACCGGCGTGCGGAGCCGGTTCGTCCCGGCGGTGGCCGGCGCGATCCTCCTGCTACTGGGGCTGGTGCCCAAGTTCGGGGAGGTGGTGGCCTCGCTCCCCGGACCGGTGGTGGGCGGCGCCGGACTGATCATGTTCGCCACGGTGACCGCCGTCGGTATCCGGACCCTGCACAAGGTCCGCTTCGACGGCACGAACAACCTGATGATCGTGGCCGTCTCCATCGGGATCGGGATGCTCCCGGTGGTGGCACCGTCGTTCTACGAGAAGCTGCCTGCGACGTTCGGGATCATCGTCGGTTCCTCGATCACCTCGTGCGTGATCGTGGCCTTCCTGCTGAACCTGCTGTTCAACCACCTGCCGTGGGGACGGCCGCCGGGCGACCCGTCGCTCGCCGACGTCGGGTCGGCAGCCGCGACCCGCCACGTGGGCGATCCGCGGACCGACGGCTGATCAGCGGGCCCGGTGCGGCAGCAGCGTGGCTGCCACCGTCGGCACGCCACGACGCAGGATCCCGCGCCAGTCCGAGTCGCCGCGGATCACCGCGGTGGCGGTGTGGCGGGCCTGCTCCAGGGTGAACTGCGGCGGGATCATCAGCTCGGCGGGATCGACGACCGCGTCGATCACGGTCGGGCGGTCGGCGGAGAGCGCGGCGTCCCATGCCGCTCCGACCTGCGCCGGGTCGTCGACGCGGATCCCGTGGAGCCCGAGAGTGCGGCCCCATGCCGCGTAGTCGACGTCGGGCAGCAGCTGGCTGGCGTCGAACTTCGGCGTGCCCTCCTCGGCACGCTGCTCCCAGCTGACGAACGACAGGTCGCGGTTGTTGAGCACGAGCAGCACGAACCGTGGGTTCGCCCACTCCTGCCAGTACTTGGCCACCGTGATCAGCTCGTTGACGCCGTTCATCTGCATGGCCCCGTCGCCGAGCAGCGCGAACACCGGACGGTCCGGGTGGGCGAACTTCGCGGCGATCCCGTACGGCAGGCCGCCACCCATCGACAGGAGCGTGCCCGACAGGCTGGCGAGCATCCCCGGGCGCACGTGCAGATGCCGGGCGAACCACGCGGTGACGGTGCCGCAGTCCACGGCGAGCATCGCGTCGGCGGGTAGGCGCTCATCGAGCTCGGCGAACACGAGCTGGGGGTTGACGGGGTCGGCCTTCTGCTCGGCCACCTTGCGCTGGCCCGTCCGCCACGCCGCGGTGCGCGTGGCGATGTCGTCGCGCCACTCGCTGGGAGGCGTGTGGTCGGCGAGCAGGTCGAGCAGCGCACGCAGGGTGGGCACGGCGGCACCCGCGAGGTTGACCTCGGTGGGGTACCGCAGGCCCAGCTGTGCGCCGTCGATGTCGATCTGCACGGCGGGCCTGCCCTCCGGAGGGTAGAACTCGCCGTAGGGCATGTTCGACCCCACGATCAGCAGCCGGTCGCACTCCTTCATCAGATGCCAGCTCGGCCCCGTGCCGAGCAGTCCGATCGAGCCGGTGACCCAGGGCTCGCGCTGGTCGACCACGGGCATCGCGAGCAGCGCCGTGGCCACCCCCGCGCCCAGCCGCTCGGCGATCGCGGCGACCTCGGCCTCGGCGCCGTACGCGCCCTGGCCGACGAGCATCGCGACCTTCTCCCCGCCGCGCAGCAACTCGGCAGCGGCACGCAGGTCGGCGTCCGGGGGAACGGTGACCGGGGTGCTCGGCGCGTTGGAGGTGGCGAAGTGGGCGTGGCTGTGCGGCGGGTCCAGGACGGCTTTCTCGTCCTGGATGTCGTTGGGCAGCACCAGCACCGCCACGGTGCGGTGGGCGAGCGCCGTGCGGCAGGCCCGGTCGACCAGGTGCCGGACCTGGTTCGGGTCGTCGAGCTGCGCGAGGAACCCCGCGACGTCCTTGTAGAGCGTCAGGAGGTCGACCTCCTGGTAGTAGCCGCCGCCCTGGGCGGTGAGAGCGGTCTGGCCGACGAGCGCGACGACGGGCTGGTGGTCGAGCTTGGCGTCGTACAGGCCGTTGAGAAGGTGGATGGCCCCCGGCCCCGACGTCACGACGGCCGCGCCGAGCGGCCCACCCCGGTACTTGACGTGCGCGGTTGCGGCGAAGCCTGCGGTCTCCTCGTGCCGGAGCTGCACGAACCGGGTGTCGGCGCGCCGCTGGAGCGCCGAGGTCATGCCGTTGATGCCATCGCCCGGGTAGCCGTAGTAGTGCCTGACACCCCACGACGCCAACCGGTCGACCACGTGGTCGGCGACGGTGGGGTGACGGGGCTGGGCCCCTGTGGCGGCCGTCTGCGGGGTCATGCCCCCTGGTTGCCCCGTGCGGGACTGCGCCAAAAGGTGTCTTCCGCCTCAACGGCGTGGTGGGTGGGAGGAGGGGGTGCCTGCACGTCGGGCTGCTGCATCCGGGTGCGGACCATGTGGTCGATGCTGAAGCGGCCGGGACCCGTGGCGGTGATGGCGATGAGCCCTGCCGCGATCACGCCGACGAGCTCCCACCCGCCGTTGGCGACGAAGATGCCGTTGGGGATGTGGACGAAGATCGCCGCCCCACTCATGATGACCAGCATCAGGGCGCACACCAGCGGGGTGAGCGCTCCGGCGATCAGCAGCGCACTGCCGACGAACTCGACCACCGTCACGAACGACGCGGAGACGATGGCGAGCGGGATGCTCAGGTTTTCGAACCCGTCGGTGGTGCGGCCGATACCAGTGATGATCATCTTCTGGTAGCCGTGGGCGAACATGACAACGCCGATGAGGATGCGCGCCAGCAGCAGTGCCACGTCGCTGGCAGGCGGGGGCAGGGGACGGTTGAGCATCAGGTCCTCCGAAGCGCTGGGTGATCAATCTGATCCGGGGAGTGACCACCAGTGAACCCGACGTAGGCGATTGATCACCCGACGTCACACGGATGCCTCGACGGCTGGGTGCTCATGCGCGATGAGCAGCGGACATTCTAGTCGCAGCGCCCAACTGGACGTCTGCACTCCCGACCGTCGCGCGAGAGAAGCCGCTCGCCATGATCTTCATCACATCGTGTCGGGGTGTGATCAGGACGGAGGTCACAGTTGACGCGCTCGTCGCAGCAGGATTGCCTGCCGTCGTGGTTCTCCCTGCGGCCCCCGCCCATCCGACGACGTCCTTCTCCGCTCTCTCGCACCTCGAGTGCTCCCGCGACGGCTCCCGGCACGACCCCGACGTCGTGCAGGGCACCTCCCCGCTCGGGGCTCCCCTGCTCGCCCGTTACGACCTGGAACGCGCGGCCGCCACCGTCACACCGGCGGAGATCGCGGCCCGCCCGCCGGACCTGTGGCGCTATCACGAGATCCTGCCCGTGCGGGACCCCGCACACGTGGTCACGCTCGGGGAGGGCATGACGCCGCTGCTCGACCTGCCCCGGCACGGCGCGCGGCTCGGCGTTCCCCGCCTCCGCATGAAGGACGAGGGACTGGTCCCCACCGGGGCGTTCAAGGCGCGCGGCGCCGCCGTCGGCATCTCACGGGCGGCGGAGCTGGGCGTCACGGGGATCGCGATGCCGACGAACGGCAACGCCGGCGCTGCGTGGGCGAGCTACGCGGCGCGCGCCGGGATGGGTGCGCTCATCGCGATGCCCGTCGACGCCCCGGTGATCACCCGGCGCGAGTGCGTGGTGGCCGGTGCCGAGCTGTACCTGGTGGACGGGTTGATCGGCGACGCCGGGCGGTTGATCGCCGGGGCGGTGGCCGCGCGCGACGGGTACCAGGACACGTCGACCCTGCGTGAGCCGTACCGCATCGAGGGCAAGAAGACGATGGGCTACGAGATCGTCGAGCAGCTCGGCTGGCGGGCACCCGACGTCATCCTCTACCCCACCGGCGGTGGCGTCGGGATCATCGCGATCTACAAGGCGCTGCTGGAGCTGCGCGAGCTGGGGTGGCTGACCGGCGACCTGCCGAGGCTCGTCGCGGTGCAGGCCACGGGATGTGCACCGATCGTCGACGCGTTCCACGCCGGACTCACGGAGAGCACGGCGCCCGTCGATGCGCACACCGTCGCGTTCGGCATCACCGTGCCGAAGGCGCTGGGCGACTTCCTCGTGCTCGACGCGGTGCGGTCCACCGGCGGCACCGCGGTGGCCGTCACCGACGAGGACCTGCTATCCGCGCAGGCGGCGCTGGCCCGCGACGAGGGCACCTGGGTGTGCCCCGAAGGGGCGGCGTGCTTCGCGGCGGTGGGGCAGCTGCGGGAGTCCGGATGGCTCGACGGCAGCGAGGACGTGGTGGTGCTCAACACCGGGACCGGGCTGATCTACCCGGACACGGTGCCGGTCGACGTGCCCACCCTGGCGAAGGACGGCGTCATCCCCGCCTGACGTGCGGTCGGTCCTCGTGGGGAGCACTCGCCATGCCACCCCCACCGCACCCGGCTACGGTGCGGTGGGGGCACGGCACGAGGAGGACCACGGGCATGGCTGGACCGCTCACACTGGCAATCGACGTCGGCGGCTCGGGGCTCAAAGCCACCGTGCTGTCCCCGGATGGCGAGATGATGTCCGAGCGCGAGCGTCGCGAGACGCCGTACCCGTGCACTCCGCCGGTGCTGCTCGACGAGCTGACGACGCTCGCCGGCACGCAGCCCGCCTACGACCGGGTCTCGGTCGGCTTCCCCGGGGCGATCCGGCGAGGTCGGGTCCGCGAGGTCCCCGCCTTCTGCCGCCACGGCCCCGGCCAGCCGCCGGACCCCGAGCTGGTGTCGCTGTGGACCGACTTCGAGCTGGAGACGGCGCTCGAGCAGCGGTTCGGGAAGCCGACGCGGGTGGCGAACGACGCCGACGTGCAGGGCTGCGCCGTCATCTCCGGCCACGGCATGGAGCTGGTGATCACACTCGGCACCGGCGTCGGGTGCGCGGTGTTCTTCGACGGCATGCTGCTGCCGCACATGGAGCTCTCGCACGGGCGCTTCGGGCACGGCCACTCCATCGAGGTGGCCTGTGGTGACAACGAACGGCACAAGGTCGGCAAGGAGCACTGGCGCGAGCGGGTGATGGACGCCCTCGAGGCGCTGGAGTCGATGGTGCTGCCCGACCACGTCTACGTCGGCGGCGGCAACGCGAAGCGGCTCGACGCGGACAAGCTCGGGCCGAACCGGACGCTCGTGCCGAACATCTCCGGGCTGCTCGGGGGCATCGCCCTGTGGGACCGGAGCGTCGGCGCCCAGGAGAGTGTCCCCACCCCCGCCAAGTCCTGACACGCGGCAGGATGGCGGACGTGCCCGCAATCGACATCACCTCCACCGCCGAGTGGTCCGCGCTGGCCGAGCATCACGAGGCCGTGGCCGGGTTGCATCTGCGTGAGCTGTTCGACGCCGACCCCGACCGCCCTGCCGCCATGACGGCAGCCGGCGCCGACCTCGTCCTCGACTACTCCAAGCACCGCATCACCCGCGACACGTTGCCGCTGCTCACCGCGCTCGCCCGCGCCGCCGGACTGCCGGAGCGCACCGAGGCCATGTTCTCGGGCAAGCACATCAACACCAGCGAGGACAGGGCGGTGCTGCACACCGCACTGCGGCTGCCGCGCGACGCCGCCCTGCAGGTCGACGGCCAGGACGTGGTGGCCGACGTGCATGCGGTGCTGGACCGGATGGGCAGCTTCACCGACGCCGTCCGATCCGGGGAGTGGACCGGCCACACCGGCGAACGGATCCGTGCCGTCGTCAACATCGGGATCGGCGGCTCCGACCTCGGACCCGTGATGGCCTACGAGGCCCTGAAGGCCTACGCCGACCGCGACCTGACGCTGCGGTTCGTCTCCAACATCGACCCGACCGACATCACCGAGGCCACTCGCGACCTCGATCCGGCCACCACGCTGTTCATCGTCTCCTCCAAGACCTTCACCACGCTGGAGACGCTGACCAACGCCCACGTCGCACGCCGTTGGCTGCTCGCGGGCCTGGGCGGCGACGAGGCGGCCGTGGCCAAGCACTTCGTCGCGGTCTCGACCAACGCGAAGGAGGTGAGCGCCTTCGGCATCGACGAGGACAACATGTTCGGCTTCTGGGACTGGGTCGGCGGGCGCTACTCCGTCGACTCCGCGATCGGGCTCTCACTCATGGTCGCGATCGGCAAGGAGCAGTTCGGGGAGTTCCTCGCCGGCATGCACGCGATCGACGAGCACTTCCGCACCGCGCCGCTCGAGGAGAACCTGCCGGCCATCGCGGGGCTGCTCAACGTCTGGTACGTGAACTTCTTCGACACCCAGACCCACGCCGTCCTCCCCTACAGCCAGTACCTGCACCGGCTGCCCGCCTACCTCCAGCAGCTCACGATGGAGAGCAACGGCAAGTCGGTGCGTGGCGACGGCAGCCCCGTCACCACCACGACCGGCGAGATCTTCTGGGGCGAGCCGGGCACCAACGGCCAGCACGCCTTCTACCAGTTGCTGCACCAGGGCAAGCGGCTCGTCCCTGCCGACTTCATCGGGTTCGCCGAGCCGAACCACGACGTGTCCGTGCCCGACGGCGGCACGAGCGGCGACATGCACGACCTGTTCATGTCCAACCTGTTCGCCCAGACTTCGGCGCTCGCGTTCGGCAAGACCGCCGAGGAGATCGCGGCCGAGGGCACGCCTGCCGACATCGTTCCGCACAAGGTGATGCCGGGTAACCGGCCGTCGTCGGCGATCCTGGCGAGGAAGCTGACCCCGTCGGTGCTCGGCCAGCTCATCGCCTTCTACGAGCACGTGACGTTCGTCGAGGGCACCATCTGGGGCATCGACTCGTTCGACCAGTGGGGTGTGGAGCTCGGCAAGGTCCTGGCCCGGCAGCTGGGACCGGTGCTCTCCGACCCGGAGGCGCACACCGGCGGCCTCGACGCCTCGACCGTGGCGCTGGTGCGCCGGTACCGGGAGTGGCGCGGCCGCTCGGTGTGAGGCCTGGCGACCGGGTGGTCCGGCCCGCCGGGCCGGATGCCACCACGGCGACCAGGATGGGGCGATGAGGCACGTGCAGGACGAGGACGGGGCGGTCGACGCGGTGCCCGGCGATGCGGCGCGCGTCGACGGCTCCGCACCGGCGGATCGTGCTGCCGCCGTACCGATCGACGTTGCGGCGCCCGCCGGACTCCACGAGCACCTGCCTCCCCCGGCGCCCCGCCCGGGGCTCGGTGCGTTCGTCGCGGTGCTGCTGTCGCTCGCGGCCGCGGCAGGGCTCTACGCCTCGTTCGTCGGCTCCGGGCCCGCCCTGGCCGACGGGGCACTGATGCAGGACTCGCTCGCGATCCGCACCGGCGGCCTCACGGGCCTCGCCGTGGTCGTCACGAACGTCGGGAACACGACGTCGATGGCCGTGCTGGCCGTCGCTCTGGGCGCCTGGTGCTGGTACGCGGGGCGACGGGCCGACGCGGTGCTCGCGATCGGGGCGATGGCCGGGGCCGCCGCCCTCTTCCGCACGCTCAAGGAAGTGCTCGACCGCCCGCGGCCACCCGCCGCGCTCCGGCTGGTGGAGGCCACGAACGAGTCGTTGCCGTCGGGACACGCGACGATGTCGATCGTGGTGATCGGCACCGTCGTCGTGCTCGCCTGGAACCGCCGCACCGCGACCAGCCGGGCGGCGCTGGTGTCGGTGGCCGTGGTGTGGGTCGGGGCAGTCGGGGCCACCCGCATCTACCTCGGAGTGCACTGGTTCAGCGACGTCGTAGCCGGCTGGCTCGTCGGGGCCGCCTGGCTCGCGCTGTGCGTCGCGCTCTGGAGTTGGTGGCGCACCCGCCATCCGGAGCCCGCCGCGGTGGTGTGACGCGGGGGAACCTGGGCCGCCGCGCTCAGGCCTGCTCGGCGGAGCACCACCACGTCGAGCGGCCACCCACGGTGCCGTGCACCATCGGGGCGCCACAGCGCGGGCAGGAGGCGTCGGCGTGCCGGAAGGGGATCACCTCGCCCGTGTGCACCCCGCCGTTCGCGATCGCCGCCTTCAGCGCGTGCTCCAGCGCGTCGTACAGCCGGTCCAGGGTGACGCTGCCGAGCCCGCCTGCGGGGGCCGACGGGGAGAGCGCGGCCTGCCACAGGGTCTCGTCGGCGAGCAGGTTGCCCACCCCGGCGAGCACCGACTGGTCGAGCAGCCGGGCCTTGACCGGCGCCTGCCCGCGACCGACCCGCGCACGGAACTCCTCGCGCGTGATCATCTCCGCGTCGGGTCCCAGCAGCGAGAGGTCGGGGTCGAGGCGGACGCGTCCGAGGCGGCGCTTGTCGAACAGCCGCAGCCGGCCGCCGTCGGTGAACGTGACGGTGAACCGGTCCCACTCCGGCTTGCGCGGGGTGCGGTCCGGACGCACCAGCTCGCCCCCGCCCCACTCCTCGCCCCCACCCGACACGATGATCCGCCCGCCCATCCCGAGATGGACGCCGAGCCGCGGACCGGGCCGGCCGTCACGGCCCGTGGTGTCGCAGAACATCGTCTTGCCGAGCCGATGCGCCGCCGTCAGCCTGCCCCCGACGAGAACGCGCGCGATGTCCCCTGGCCGGTGCGGCCGGCACACCCACTCGTCGTTGTCGTCGACGGACCGGATCTCCCGGTTCAGGGCAGCGTCGAGGGCCTGGCGCGCACTCTCGACCTCGGGCAGCTCCGGCACTCCCCCAGTCTGACGGCAGCGCTGGATACGTGCCCACCGCGCGCGTTCCGGAGCCGTAGTGCTGTCGGGAGGGGGGCCGAGACAGCAGTACGGCTCCGAAGTGCGGACACGGAACACCTCGGCGCCTTGACGTGTTGGGCCGCTCGTGGGCCGATCACGGGTACGGGCACCGGAACTCACGGGGCGTCGCTGGCTGAACACCGGGGGCGAACCGCTGTCCCTCGCCGCGCTGCGCGGGAAGATCGTGATGCTCGATTTCTGGACGTTCTGCTGCGTCAACTGCCTCCACGTGATCGACGAGCTGCGGGAGCTGGAGGAACGGTTCGCCGACGTGCTCGTGATCGTCGGCGTCCACTCACCGAAGTTCGTGCACGAAGCCGACCCGGACGCCGTCGAGGCCGCCGTGGAGCGCTACGGCGTCCACCACCCGGTGCTTGACGATCCCGAGCTCACCACGTGGGACGCCTACGCGGCGCGGGCCTGGCCGACCCTGGCTGTCGTCGACCCGACCGGTTACGTCGTGGCGCAGATGTCCGGCGAGGGGCACGCCAACGGGCTCGCCGTGCTGGTCGAGGAACTGGTGGCCGAGCACGAGGCCGCCGGCACGCTGCACCGCGGCGACGGCCCGTACGTCGCCCCGCCGGAACCGGCCACGGCGCTGCGGTTCCCCGGCAAGGCGATCCAGCTGCCCATGGGCACGTTCCTCGTCTCCGACACCGCCCACCACCAGCTCGTCGAGCTGGAGGCGGACCTCGTCACGGAGCGGCGGCGGATCGGCACCGGCGAGCGCGGGCTGGTGGACGGTGTCACCGCCCGGTTCTCCGAGCCGCAGGGGCTCCTGCTGCTGCCCGACGAGGTCGCGGAGGCGGCGGGCTACGACATCGTGGTTGCCGACAGTGTCAACCACGCCCTGCGCGGGGTGCGGCTCGACGACGGGCTCGCGACCACGGTGGCCGGGAACGGGGCCCAGCTGCGCGAGCGGGTGGACGTGGGCGCGTCGTCGTCGGAGCTGTCGACGCCGTGGGACCTCGCCTGGTGGGAGGACCGCGTCGTCGTGGCGATGGCGGGCAACCACCAGCTGTGGTCGTTCGATCCGGTCTCCGGCACCGTCGCGGTGCTGGCCGGGACGACCAACGAGGGCCTGCGCGACGGCGCGCCCGACGAGGCGTTCTTCGCGCAGCCCTCCGGGCTCGCGGTCGGACCGGACGACGGGACGCTGTGGGTGGCCGATGCCGAGACGTCGGCGCTGCGGGCGGTGGTCGACCGGCCCGCAGCGGGCGCGGCGGTGTCGACCGCCGTCGGGTTGGGGCTGTTCGACTTCGGGTTCCGCGACGGGCCCGCCGACAGCGGCACCGAGCCGGCGCTGCTGCAACACCCGCTCGGCGTCGCGGTGCTCCCGGACGGCTCGGTCGCGATCGCCGACACCTACAACGGCGCGGTACGCCGTTACGACCCCGGTACGCGCACCGTCACCACCCTCGCCCGGGACCTGCGGGAACCGAGCGACCTCCTCGTCGACGGCGACGCGCTCGTGGTGGTCGAGTCCGCGGCCCACCGGCTCGTCCGCGTGCCGATCCCCGCGAGCACCCGCGTGGACGGCGGCGCGCACCGCGTCCGGCGGGCGCGCACGGACCTCGCGCGCGGTGCGCTGGCGCTGCGGATCGACTTCATGCCGCCGACGGGCCAGCACCTCGACACGCGCTTCGGCGACCCGACGTCGTTGACGGTGACGGCGTCGCCGCCGGAACTGCTCGCCGACGGCGCAGGCACGGCGACGGGCCTGGCGCGGGCCGTCCGGTTCGCCGCCGACGCGCCGGCCGAGGGAGTGCTGCAGATCAGCGTCGCCGCCGCGGCCTGCGACGACGGCGACGGCGTGTTCGCCGCCTGCCACCGCTACCAGCAGGACTGGGGCATCCCCGTGCGTCTCGTCGACGGCGCACCCGACGAGCTGGTGCTGGACCTGCGGGCGGTGCACCGGTAGGCCGTCTCGGTCAGCCCGCCTACCCGCTCAGGACGGTGCCGGCCAGCCCACCCGGGATGGGCAGGCCCAGCGCCGCCCCCCGCGCCGTCTCCACGAACCCGCGAACCAGCGGCGCGTCCATGTCCTTGCGCCAAGCAATGGACAAGGGCGACGCGGGCAGCTCCCGCACCGGGATGAACGCCAGCCCGGGCCGGTCGTAGAAGCGCTGGGTGGAGGTCTGGGTGAAGGCCATTCCCCGGCGGGCGAGGATCGCCTCGAAGCACTCGTCGACGGTGGACACCTCGGCACCCAGCCGCACCGGCTGACCGTCCCGGCAGTCGGTGGCCAGCCAGAAGTCGCGCCAGTACTCCGGCGCTCGCCGGGCGACGAAGGGCTGGTCGGCGACCTGCTCCAGGCAGATCTCGTCGAAATCCGCGAGCGCCGAGTCGCTCGACACGACGAGCACCCGCGGCTCGACGAAGAGGGTCTCCAGGGCGAGCCAGTCCTGCATCAGCAGCGGCGGCCGGACGAACGCGACGTCCGCTGTGCCCGTGGCCAGCCCGACGTAGGGGTCGGAGAAGTCGTGCGAGCGCATCTCGACCTGGACGCCGGGGTGGCGGATCTGGAAGGCCGACAGGATCCGGGGGGTCAGCTCCGCCGCGGCGTTGGCCTGGAATCCGACGACGAGAGAGCCACGTCCACCCTGGGCCGCAGCGCGGGTGAGCTCGGCCGCCCGCTCGGCCCCGTCGAGCAGGCGCCGGGCCTCGGCCAGCAGGACCTCCCCCGCGGCGGTCAGCTCGACGTGCCGGCTGGTCCGCAGCAGCAGCACGGTGCCGATGTTGTGCTCGAGCTTGCGGATCTGCACGCTCAGCGACGGCTGCGCGATGTGCAGCCGGGCCGCTGCCCGTCCGAAGTGCAGTTCCTCGGCCACCGCGACGAAGTAGCGGAGAAGTCGCAGCTCCAAGGGTGTGTGCACGCTCCCGACCGTAGGCCGGGACCGGGGCGCCGACCAGTTGCTCCTGCCTATCGATCGGTTGGCGACAGGTATTGGACCCGCGCGTCCGGCGGGGAGTCAGATGAGCCGGAACGCTCAGAGAGGAGCAGCACCATGACCACCACCACCCGTGCCCCGGCACCTGCCGACTGGGCCCGCGCCTTCACCGAGGCCACCGACGCGGATCCGGAGATCCAGGCGCACGGCAAGTACTTCACCTGCGCCTACCTGCTCGACATGACCGACCACACGTTCGTCGTGCGCGTCGTGTCGGGGAAGGTCGTCGAGGTCGCGGTCGACCCCGGTCCGATCGACGTGCCCTATCAGTTCGCCATCCGGGCGAGCGCCGACACCTGGCGGAACTTCGGGGTACCGATGCCCGCGCCGATGTACCACGGCATCTGGGCCGCCACCTTCCAGCGGGACATGAAGCTCGAGGGCGACGTCCTCGTGCTGATGCAGAACCTCCGCTGCCTGACCCGCCAGATCGAGCTGCTGCGCTCCGTCGGCGTCCCCGTCTGACGTCCCGAACCGAGAGGAACTGATCATGGCACGGATCTCCCCGGTCACCGGGCACTACGTCGACGTCGAGGTCGACGGTCTGCTGTACAAGGTCTTCTACCTGGAGAACGGCACCGGCACCCCGCTCGTGTGCCAGCACACCGCGGGCTGCCACAACCACCAGTGGCGCGGTCTGCTCGAGGACGACGACATCACCGCGAACTACCGGGTGATCGCCTACGACCTGCCGCGGCACGGCAAGTCGGACCCACCGGAGAACAGCGAGTGGTGGACCGAGGAGTACAAGCTCACGGCCGACCACTACGCCAAGTTCATCGTGGCGCTGTGCGATGCGCTCGAGCTCGAGAACCCGATCTTCATGGGCTCATCGTTCGGCGGCAACATCGCCCTGCAGCTCGCCCTGCGGTACCCGGAGCGGTTCTCCGGCGTCATCCCGGTCGAGGGCGCGGACTACTCCCCCGGCTTCTACCTCGACTGGTGGCAGCACCCGCACGCCAACGCCGCCCAGGTCTGCGCCAGCGGCGTGTGGGACCTGATGGCTCCGCAGTCACCCGACGCCGACCGCTGGAAGACCTGGTTCTACTACAGCCAGGGCTCCGAGGCGTTCAAGGGCGACCTGTACTTCTACTCCGTCGACCACGACCTGCGGGACAAGCTCGGGTCGATCGACGGCGAGCGGTGCCCGGTGGTGATGATGACCGGCGAGTACGACTACCTCACCACTCCGGAGGACGGGCAGCGCACCGCGTCGCAGATCAAGAACGCCTCCTTCATCGAGATGAAGGAGATCGGACACTTCCCGATGAGCGAGAACTACGAGGTGTTCCGCGGGTACCTGCGGCAGGCCCTCGAGACCCTGCGCAGCAAGCAGCCGGCCCGGGCCTGATCGCCCGCCCGGTGCGTCTCCGGTAGCGGGTCACGTCGTGGGCAGAGGACACGACGTGCCCGCTCCCGGACCGGGCGACTCGCGGGATCGGAACGGGCGACTCGCGGGATCAGGCCGGGCGACTCGCGCCCCCGTTCCGGGCGACTCGCGCAGCCGGGGCGGGCGACTCGCGGGGGATGGTCAGCCGATCGCCCCGTGCGGCAGCACGGCGTGCACACCCCAGGTGTCGTTGGCGACCTGCGTGATGCGCAGGTCGACCGCCGCGCCGGCCACCGCGAGCGCCGTGGCCTTCGCGTCGTCGCCGTCGAGGGCGAGCAGCGCCTGCATCCACACCAGCATCGCGTCGAGGGCCTCGGCCATGGCCTCGTTGAGGTCGGGGTGGAAGCCGAAGGTGATGCGGCCGGCCGGGGTGACGGCGTGGATGCCCGGCGCGTCAGGCTCGGTGATCACGTCGAGGACGACCTCGGTGGTCATCGGGCACTCGATCGCCGTGCCCCCGACCTCCCCGTCGCCCTGGGCTGCATGGCCGTCGCCGAGGTGCAACAGCGCTCCCGGGACCGTGACCGGCAGGTAGAGCGTGGATCCGGCCACCAGCTCACGGCAGTCGATGTTGCCCCCGCCCTCCGCGCGCGGTGGGTTGGTGGAGTGCTCGCCGCCCGCAGCCGGGGGCATGCCGATCACGCCGAGGAACGGGGCCAGCGCCACGCTGTGGCCGCGGTCGTTGATGCCGACGCCCCGCTCGGCGTCGAGGTCCCACAGCAGCCGGGACGGCGGACCGTCCGCGAGACCCAGCCGGCGGGTGAGCCAGTTGTCCTTCGTCGCGGCCGCCGTCCAGCCCCAGTCGCCGGGTTGCAGCGACAGCAGGCGCACCGCGAGCACGGTGCCCGGCTCGGCGCCACGGACCTCAATGGGACCGGTCAGGCAGTGGCCCCGCCGCGGCTCGAACATGAGCGGCTGGACCTCGCCCGGCTTCTGCTGGCGCTCCAGGTGCCCGATCGCATCGAGCGACCGCACCACCACGGTGTCCCCCGGCTCGACGGTGAGGACAGGTGCCGTCTCGCGGCTGAAGACGTCGATCGTCGTCTCCGGGGTGGGCTCGAGGCGGTGCTCGGTCATGCGACTCCTTCTGCGGACACCGGGTCAGTGCCGTGTCCGGCCGGCGCGACGGCCGATCAGGATTGCGGTGCCCGGACGGAGCCCAATTCGACCGAACCCCAATCCGACCCCCACCCCAATTCGACCCGTGCCCCAATTCGACCCATTGCTGACATTCGCCCGCTATCGTATCCGATACCGAAAAGAATCGGATTTACCTGAACGAACGAACGCAGCAGCGCGGAGGCGCTACGGCAGGGCCGGCTCAGGCCCCCAGCCAGGTGAGCACGGCCATGACGCGCCGGTGGTCGTCCCCCGAGGGGGGCAGTCCGAGCTTCGTGAAGATCGAGGAGATGTGCTTCTCGACGGCGCCCTGGCTCACCACGAGTGTCCGGCCGATCGCCGTGTTGGTCCGGCCCTCGGCCATGAGCCCGAGCACCTCGCGCTCGCGGGGCGACAGCGTGGCGAGCGGATCGCGACGGCGCCGGTGCGCGAACAGCGCCGAGACGACCTCGGGGTCGAGCACCGTGCCCCCGTCGACGACGCGCTGCAGCGCATCGGAGAGGTCGGCGAGCTTCGCGACCCGGTCCTTGAGCAGGTAACCGACGCCCCCGCCCGCGGTGAGCAGGTCGGAGGCGTAGGACTCCTCGACGTACTGCGACAGCACGAGGATCGCCGTCGCCGGTGCTGTGCGGCGCACGTCGAGAGCGGCCCGCAGGCCCTCGTCGGTGAACGTGGGCGGCATCCGGACGTCGACGACCGCCACGTCGGGCCGGTGCTCGTGCACCGCCTCGACCAGCGCCGTGCCGTCCCCCACCGCGGCCACCACCGACGCGCCCGCCTCGTCGAGGAGCCGGACCAGCCCCTCCCTCAGCAGGAGCGAGTCCTCCGCCAGCACCACACGCACCTAGTGATCCTCCCCCGGTCCCGATTCCCCCAGCCCGACGAGCGGGATCTCGGCGGTGAGCACAGTAGGGCCGCCGGGCGGGCTCACGACGTCCAGCCCACCCTCGACGGTCGCCAACCGGTCGGCGAGCCCGGCCAGGCCGTGCCCCTTGCCGAGGTGCGCCCCGCCCAGGCCGTCGTCACGCACCTGGACGAGCACGCGTTCCCCGTCGGCGCTCACGAGCACCGTGCACAGCGTGGCGTGCGCGTGCTTGGCAACGTTGGTCAGCGCCTCGGTCACCACGAAGTAGGCCGTGTTCTCGACGGCCGCGGCGAGGCGCCGGCCCTCGGGGAGCGCGACGTCGAGGGAAACCTGCACCGGGCACCGGGCGGCGGCCGCCGCGAGTGCCGGCCCGAGCCCGCGGTCGGCGAGGATCGGCGGGGCGATGCCCCGGGAGAGTGCGCGCAGCTCACCCAGCGCCTCCCTGCTCTGCTCCAGCGCCTCGGCGACGAGGGGCCGAGCCTTCTCCGGGTCGTCGTCGAGGCGGCGGGCCACGGTCTCGAGATCCATGTTGAGCCGGACGAGGCGCTGCTGCGGCCCGTCGTGGATGTCGCGCTCGAGGCGCCGCAACGTCTGAGCCTCGGCCTGCACGGCGGCGCGCCTGCTCGACTCCAACTGGGTGGCGCGGGCGCGCAGCGCGGCGGTCTGGTTGGTCAGCAGGCCCCGCACCAGGCCGGCGCGGGCCGCGACGAGCCCCCGCACCACGAACGGCGACGACGCCACCATCACCGCGCCCAGCGCGGTGTTGATCGCGATCTCACCGAGCCGGCCGTCGTTGCCGGTGAGGAGCCAGAACAGCCCCCCACCCTCGTCGTTGTCGGGCAGCGCCCACTGCCAGGTGACGTAGAGGAGGCCGCCCAGCCCGCCCACCGTCCACGCGACGGCCACGACGAACGTGGCCACCCGGACCGGGAAGGCGACCACGGAGTACAGCAGGTCGCGCCACGACTGCGGCTCGGCCAGGGCGCTGAACAGCCGCCCGATGCCGCGTCCCCGCGGGTCGCGATAGTGATGCGGGGGCAAGGGCCTGCCGGTGGCCCACTCGGTGGACCGGCGCTCGACGACGGCGAGCCCACGCGCGGCCCGCAGCGTCAGCACGAGCACGGGCAGCCCGACCCAGACGACGAGCGTCCCCACCCCGACCGCGAAACCGACGACGGCGAGGACGAACGCGACGATGCCCAGCGGGAGGCCGGCGAGGAGGTAGCCCATCCCCCGCCAGAACCTCCCGGCCCCCACGGCTCCCGCGACGGGCGACGCAGCGGGTGGCGATGCGACTTCGGTCATGCCGGTAACCCTCGCCCCCCGCCGCGGCCGCTCCCAGCCGGTGCACCTCCGCAGGAGGGTAGGGCCAACCCGAACCCGGAGGCGCCCCTAATCTCAGGTTCATGACAGAGGACGTCTGGCGGGCCGTCGATGGCTACTTCTCAGGACTGCTTCTCGAACCCGATCCGGTACTCGACGCGGCGCTGGACGCCAACGCACTCGGCGGTCTCCCGGCGATCGACGTGTCGCCGGCGCAGGGCAAGCTGCTGCACCTGCTGGCGTCCTCGATCGGCGCCCGGCGGATCCTGGAGGTCGGCACGCTGGGTGGTTACTCGACGATCTGGCTGGCGCGCGCCCTCCCGTCGGACGGGCGGCTCGTCACCTGTGAGATCGATCAGCACCACGCCGACGTGGCCACGTCCAACCTGACCATGGCCGGGCTCGCCCAGATCGTGGATGTCCGCGTCGGCCCGGCGGTCGACTCGCTCGCCGCTCTCGATGCCGCCGTCGACGGCCCGTTCGACCTCACGTTCATCGACGCCGACAAGGCCTCCAACCTGGACTACTTCCGGCACGCGCTGCGGCTCTCCCGCCCCGGTAGCATGATCATCGTCGACAACGTGGTGCGTGCCGGGCGGGTCGCCGACGCCGAGAGCCACGACGCCTCCGTACTCGGCACCCGTCGGCTGACCGAGGCCGTGGCGCAGGAACCGCGGGTCAGCGCCACGACGATCCAGACCGTGGGATCGAAGGGTTACGACGGATTCCTGCTCGCACTGGTCCGGTAGCCCTGGTGGTTAGCTTCGATCAAGCGACGACGACGGGAGATCGACGTGGAGCCTTCCGACCTGACCGACGTGCTGTCCGCGGTGCGCACGTTCATCCGGAGGGAGGTCGTACCGCTCGAGGAACAGATCGACGCCGATGACGCCATCCCCGAGCGGATCATCGCCACGTGCAAGGAGATGGGGCTCTACGGGTTCGCGATCCCCGAGCAGTACGGCGGGCTCGGGATGACGCTCACCGAGGAGGCCCAACTCGCGTTCGAGCTGGGCTGGACCACCCCGGCGCTGCGCTCGCTGTTCGGCACCAACAACGGCATCGCCGGGCAGGTGCTGCTGGTGGGCGGCACGGAGGAACAGCAGAAGTCGTGGCTGCCGCGGCTGGCGTCGGGCGAGGTGACGGCGTCGTTCGGGCTCACGGAGGCCGACGCGGGCTCCGACCCGTCCGGACTCGCCACCACGGCGCGGCGCGACGGCAGCGACTGGGTGATCAACGGCTCCAAGCGCTACATCACGAACGCCCCGGTCGCCGACGTGATCATGGTGTTCGCCCGCACCAACCCCGAGGCGGCAGGCAACCGCGGCATCTCGACGTTCCTCGTGCCTGCCGGCACCCCCGGGCTCTCCATCGGGCCGAAGGACCACAAGATGGGCCAGTTCGGCGCGTGGACCGCCGACGTCCACCTCGACGACGTGCGCGTCCCCGCCGAGGCGCTCGTCGGTGGGGACGCCGGCCTCGACCAGGGGTTCCTGACCGCGGCCAAGTGCCTCGCGCACGGGCGCGCCCACATCGCGGCGCTGTGCGTCGGGTTGGCCGGGCGGCTGGTCCACGAGTCGGTGGAGTTCGCGAAGACCCGCGAGCAGGGCGGGCGCCCCATCGCGTCGTTCCAGCTGATCCAGGGCCTGATCGCCGACTCGGTCACCGACCACTACGCGGGCCGGGCGCTCGTGCTCGACGTCGCCCGCGCCTACGACGCCGGCACCGACAAGGTGCAGGGGCCCTCGGCGGCGAAGTACTTCGCCAGCGAGATGGTGGGCCGGGTGGCCGACCGCGCCGTGCAGGTGCACGGCGGGGCGGGCTACATGCGCGGGGTCGCGGTGGAGCGGTTCTACCGCGACGCCCGGCTGTTCCGGATCTACGAGGGCACCAGCCAGATCCAGCAGGTGATCATCGCCCGCCAGGCACTGGGGAGGGCGGCTCGCGGCTAGCCGACCTTGAGCTAGGTCGTGCGGCCCATCAGGCGCAGCACGACCAGCACCACCACGCCGACGGCGAGCCACACCAGGCCGCCGATCTTGGCGTTGGCGTCGGCGTTCACCAGCACGTAGCCGATGATCACGAAGCCGCACAGCGGCACCACGAGGTGCAGCCCGTACGTCCGCTGCCGCTGCTTGATCAGGTACCACGCCACCACCGACAGGTGCAGCACCAGGAACGAGAACAGCGCGCCGAAGTTGACCAGCGACGACAGCAGCCCGATCTGCCCGACGAAGAACAGCCCGAGTATCAGGCTGACCACCGACACGAGCAGCACCGCGCGCTCCGGCACCCGCCGCGTCGGGTGGACGTGCGCGAGGAACTTCGGCAACTGCCGGTCGCGTGCCATGGAGAACAGCAGGCGTGACGTGGCCGCCTGCGCCACCAGCGCGTTCGCGATGGCCCACCCGAGAGCCGTGGCGACTGCCACCAGCACCTTGAACCACTCACCGCCGACCAGGCCCGCCACTGTGTAGAACGCCTCGTTGGTGGCCGTGTCGCCGGCGAACTCCGTCTGCCCGGGCACGAGCAGCGCGGCGAGGTAGGTCTGCACGATGAACAGCGCTGCCACCAGCGTCAGCGCGAGCACGGTCGCCCGCCCGACCACCCGGGCGCCGCCCCTGGTCTCCTCGGCCATCGTGCTGATCGCGTCGAAGCCGAGGAACGACAGCACGGCCACCGACAGGGCCGCGAAGATCAGGCTGGGCTGGAACACCTCGGGGTTGAAGAACGGGGTGAACGTCCAGGTCGCCCCGTTGACGCCGCGCGAGATGGCCACCACCGCCAGCACGACGAACAGCGCCAGCACCACCAGCTCACCGAGCAGGAAGATCTTGTTCGTGCGCGCGGTGGTCTCGATCCCGAGCAGGTTCACCACGGTGTTGATCACCACGAAGAGGATCACCCACACCGCCTGCGGCACCGCGGGCAGCACCGAACCGAGCGCCGCCGCACCGGTGACGTAGAGCAGCGTGGGGACGAGCAGGTAGTCGAGCAGGATCGCCCAGCCTGCGAGGAACCCCGCCGCCGGGTGCAGCCCGCGCCCCGCGTAGGCGTACACCGAGCCCGAGATCGGGAACGCTCGCGACATCTCCCGGTAGCTCAACGCTGTGAAGATCATCGCGACGAAGCCGATGACGTAGGTGAGCGGCACCATGCCCATCGACGCGTTGAAGACCACGCCGAAGATCGCGAAGGGCGCGATCGGCACCATGAACACGAGCCCGTAGACGAGCAGGTCGCGCAGCGTGAGGCTGCGCCGTAGCTCCTGCTGGTAGCCGAACTCGCTCAGATCGCCGCCCTCGACGGCCTCGCTGGTCGGACGCTCGGTGCTCACGCGCCGGCCTCGAACTGGGTCATCGTGCTTCTCGTTCCTCGACGTGCCTGCCCGGCGGTGGCTCGGGTCGCCCGATCATCGCCCGTGCTCGATCCCCGGTTCGTATCGATCTGGTTTCCGGACGGGACGGGCGGGATGAACGGGAACGAACCGTTCACACCGAGGCCAGAACCGCCGCCGCGTCCACCACCTCGACCAGCGGGGAGAAGAGGCCGAGCACGTGCAGGGCCGCGGCGTGGCTGCCGTCGTCGGCCCCGGCGCAGGCGTCGGCGACCACCCGGACCGCAACCCCGGCGTCGGCAGCGGCGAGCGCGGTGGAGAGCACGCAGCAGTCGGTCGAGACACCGGCGAGCACCAGCACGCCCTCCCCCACCCTGGCCGCCAGGTCGGGGCCCCACTTGGAGAACGTCGTGGCGTCGACCGTCGGGCCCGGGTCGGCGAAGTCCGGGACCAGGTCGTAGAGCGGCGACTCGGGCGGGACGAGGGCGAAGGGCCAGCGCGCGTAGTAGTCGCGCCACGCCCCGGACGGCTGCGCCGGGGCGAGGAACCGCGTGAACGTCACCGCAGGCGCCAGCGCACCGGCCAGCTCCTGGATCAGCGGCACGATCTCCGCGAACCGCGGGGTGGCCCACTCGCTGCCCGGGTCGGCGAACACGCGCTGCATGTCGATCACCACCAGGTGCGCCGTCACGGGGTGCGAGCCTCCTGCTGCCGGATCGCCGCCCTGCTCCCGACGAGCGTGGCGACGAACGCGACGACCAGCGCGATCAGCACCCCGAGGTTGGCACCCGCCCACGCCCCCTCGCGGCCGCCGAGACCGAGCGGACCGAGCAGGTAGCCCTGCCAGGCCAGCCAGGCCGCGGCGCTGTTGGTGACCAGGCCCCAGCCCAGCACCGTGCACACCACGACCACCGCGATCGGGACCGGCCGGACGTCGCCGTAGCGCCCGGACGGCGAGAAGAGGTCGGTCTCGGCGTAGTCCCGGCGGCGCAGCGCGATGTCGGCGAGCATGACCCCGCACCAGGCCGCGACCGGCACGCCGAGGGTGATGAGGAAGCCGGTGAACTCGTCGAGGAACTCCCCGCCGAAGAACACGACGTACACCGTGCCGACCACCATGATCGCGCCGTCGATCAGCGCGGCCGCGTAGCGCGGTATCCGCAGCCCCAACGCGAGCAGCGCCAGCCCCGAGGAGTAGATGTCGAGCACCGCGCCGCCGACCAGCCCCAGCACCGCCACCACGACGAACGGCACGAGGAACCAGGTGGGCAGGGCGTCGGCGAGCGCACCGATCGGGTCGCCCGCGATGGCCTCGCTGAGGTCGGGCGACGAGCCGGCGAGCAACAGCCCGAACGCGAACAGCAACACCGGCGCGAGCGACGAGCCGAACGTCGTCCAGCCCACGACCCCGCGGCCCGAGGATCCGCGTGGGAGGTAGCGGGAGTAGTCGGCCGCGGCGTTGACCCATCCCAGACCGAAGCCCGTCATGAGGAACACCAGCGCCCCCACCACCTCCTGCGT
This sequence comes from Pseudonocardia sp. OZ21, assembly GCF_059359135.1. Classification (NCBI taxonomy): domain Bacteria; kingdom Bacillati; phylum Actinomycetota; class Actinomycetes; order Pseudonocardiales; family Pseudonocardiaceae; genus Pseudonocardia; species Pseudonocardia sp. OZ21. Next base: position 86,132 of record NZ_JCADBN010000010.1, on the reverse strand, counting down.
GGAGCCCGCCGGCAGCGCCATGACCGTGGGCAGGTCGACCCGGCCCGCGACGAGACCGATGTAGACGACGGTGAGCACCGCGGTGACCACCGTGATGACGGTCTGCAGCCGCATGATCAGGTGGAAGCCGAGCACGCCTGCCACGACGATCAACGCGGCCACCACCACCAGTGCGACGATCAGGGTGGGCGTGCCCCCGCCCCAGCCCAGCCGCTGGAACACCGTGGCCGTCGCCATGGTGGCGAGGATCGTGAGCACGGTCTCCCAGCCCACCGTCAGCAGCCAGGAGATCGCCGTGGGAAGCCGGTTGCCCCGCACCCCGAACGCGGCGCGGCTGAGCACCATGGTCGGCGCCGAGCCCCGCTTGCCGGCGAGCGCGACGAAGCCACAGAGCAGGAACGAGAACACGATCCCGAGCACGCCTGCGATGATCGCCTGGACGAACGAGATGCCGAACCCGAGCGCGAACGCGCCGTAGCTCAGCCCGAGTACCGAGACGTTGGCGCCGAACCACGGCCAGAACAGCTGACGCGGGTGACCGGTGCGTTCCTCGTCGGCGACGACGTTGATGCCGTTGCCCTCCACCTGCAGCACACTCGTGCGCGGCGCAGGTTCTGCGGCCGTCCGCTCACCGTCCGACGCGTTCACGACCACGGCGCCTCCCGCTGTAGATGATCGGCCGCACGGTAGGTCGGAGCCCGCCCCGGTCAACGCGGATCACGGAACCTGGACGCGACGGTGATCTCGACCCGGACAGCACGACGCCGCACGGGCCCGTGGGGGCCGGTGCGGCGTCGGGACGGCTGGATCAGTGCTCGGCGGGCCGGATGTGGTACTCGAAGACCAGGCCGCCGACAGCGATCAGCACGAGCACGCCACCGATGACCAGGAGCCACACGTAGAAGAACGCCAGCCCCACGCCGAGGATCGCGGCCGACGCGGCCACGGTGATCGGCCAGTAGCTCCCCGGCGAGAAGAAGCCGACGTCGCCTGCGCCGTCGGAGACCTCGGCCTCCGGGTTGTCCTCCGGGCGGGTCTCCAGGCGCCGGGACACGAACCTGAAGTACGTGCCGATGATCAGCGACAGGCCACCGGTGAGGAACAGCCCGACGATCCCTACGACCTCGTGCGTGAGCACCGTGTAGACGATGGCCGCGATGAAGAAGAAGACCGTGATGATCTCGAAGATGCGGGATTCGACCTTCATGGCGTACCTCAGCTCCCCGCGGAGATCGGCTCGGACGCCGAACGCTGCGTGCGGTCGGTGCTGAACGGATAGGTGGTGTAGGCCTGCGGCGTGCACAGCTGACCGCAGTTCATGGCGCCGAGCGCCTCACCGGCGGTGTAGGGCGCACCCGTGGCCGGGTTGATCTGCTCGCGCAACGTGACCCATCGGTCGTACAGCGCCGGAGACAGCGCCCTGACCTCGAAGTTCATCATCGCGTGGTACGCACCGCACAGCTCGGCGCACCGCCCGACGAAGGCGCCCTCGCGGTCGATCCGGTCGATCTGCCAGACGTTGTCCTGGTCGTTCTGCTCCGGGTCGGGGAAGACGTCCCGCTTGAACAGGAACTCCGGCACGAAGAAGCTGTGGATCACGTCGGTGGAGCGCTGCGTGAACTGGATGCGCCGGTCGGTGGGCAGCACGAGCAGCGGGATCGTGTCGGACGTGCCCTGCGTGGTGATCGGCTGACCGTTCGCCCCGCGGGCGTCCGGGTAGTCGAAGCGCCAGTTCCACTGGAAGGCCGTGATGTTCACCCGGACGTCGGGCGAGGGCAGGTCCCGGTCGACGTAGTTCTGCACGTTGACCGTGAAGCCGAACAACACCGCGACGATGATCGTCGGGATGACGGTGAAGACGACCTCGATCGGCAGGTTGTACTGCGTCTGGCGCGGCGGGGTGTCGTCGTCGCCCTTGCGCTTGCGATGGAACGCGATCGCCCAGAACATCGCGCCCCAGGTGATGGCGCCGACGATCAGCGCCGCGATCGCCGACCAGGTCCACAGGTGACGCATCGCCTCGGCCTGCGGCGTGACCCCGACAGGCCACCCGAACCGCAGAACCTCGTCCACCGAGCAACCCGTGGTGAGCGGGATGACCAGAGCGGCCAGGGCGACCAGCTTCGCCACCCGACCGCGACCCGGGAGCCCGGATCCACGGTGCTCTCTCCCGCGCTGTGCTCGGCCCACTGCGCGCCGCCTCCCCAACCCGTCGTGTTCCGTCGGCCGCCGGATACCCCGGTGGCGGGCGCTTGCCCGCCTTCGACCTCGCGTAGAGCCTAACCGAGCAGGCCCCCGATCCGGGTGTCGGGTGGGCACGGGGGCGGCGCGAGTCGTCGGCATACTGGCTCGCTGTGTGTGGACTGCTGGGACTGCTGACCACCCGGGCCGACGCCGGTGCCCGGATCCAACCGGTGGCCGCGGCCATGCGCTGCGCCCGTCACCGGGGGCCGGACGAGAGCGGCACCTGGAACGACGCCGACGTCGCGTTCGGGTTCAACCGGCTCTCGTTCATCGACATCGAGCACTCGCACCAGCCGATGCAGTACGCGAACGGTCGATACACGATCGTGTTCAACGGCGAGATCTACAACTACCTCGAACTGCGCGACGAGCTCACCCAGCGGTACGGGGCGAGGTTCGCCACCGCGGGCGACACCGAGGCGATCGTGGCCGCCTACCACTACTGGGGCCCCGCCGCCGTCGGCCGGCTGCGCGGGATGTTCGCGTTCCTCATCTGGGACGCCCAGGAGCGCGTGATGTTCGGCGCGCGCGACCCGTTCGGGATCAAGCCGCTGTACGTGGCAGCCGGGCCGGCGGGCGTCGCGTTCGGGAGCGAGAAGAAGAGCCTCCTCCAGCTCGCGCCCGCCCTCGGGCTCGGCGCCGCCGGCGTCTCGGCGGACCTCGACCCGGCCGCCCTGCACCACTACCTCCTGCTGCAGTACGTGCCGGAGCCCGCCACGATGCACCGCGCGATCCGGCGCATCGAGTCGGGCTCGCACTTCACGGTGCGGCCCGGCGGCGAGGTCGAGCAGGAGCGCTACTTCACCCCGGCCTTCCACTCCGGCGCCGCCGCCGGCGGGTCCGCCGCCCTGCACTCCCGGATCGCCGACGTGCTCGCCGACAGTGTGGCCAAGCACATGCGCGCGGACGTCACCGTCGGCGCGTTCCTGTCCGGTGGGATCGACTCCACCGCGATCGCCGCGCTGGCCAAGCAGCACAACCCGAACCTGATCACGTTCACCACCGGTTTCGAGCGCGAGGGCTACTCCGAGGTGGACGTCGCGGCCGAGTCGGCCGCCGCGATCGGCGTGCGGCACGTCGTCCGCACCGTCAAGCCCGACGAGATGATGGCCGCACTGCCGCTCATCGTCTGGTACCTGGACGACCCGGTGGCCGACCCGGCACTCGTCCCGCTCTGGTTCATCGCGCGCGAGGCTCGCCAGCACGTCAAGGTCGTGCTGTCCGGAGAGGGCGCCGACGAACTGTTCGGCGGCTACACGATCTACCGCGAGCCGCTGTCGCTCGCGCCCTTCGAGAAGGTGCCCGGCGCCGTGCGCGGCCTGCTCGGCCGGGCCTCGACCCACCTGCCGGAGGGCATGCGGGGCAAGGACCTCCTGCGTCGCGGCGCGCTCCCGCTGGAGGAGCGCTACTACGGCAACGCCCGCATCTTCCGCGACGAGCATCTCGCCGGGATCCTGCGCCAGTACGACCCCCGCCGCTCACACACCGAGATCACCGAAGAGCACTACCGCGACTCCGTGGCCTGGGACCCGGTGTCCCGGATGCAGCACGTCGACCTGTTCACCTGGCTGCGCGGCGACATCCTCGTCAAGGCCGACAAGATGACGATGGCCAACTCCCTCGAGCTCCGGGTGCCGTTCCTCGACCCCGAGGTGTTCGCCGTGGCGTCCGGCCTCCCGCTGTCGGAGAAGCTGGCCGAGGGCACCACGAAGTTCGCGCTCCGGCGGGCCCTGGAGGGCATCGTGCCCCCGCACGTGCTGCACCGGCGCAAGCTCGGCTTCCCCGTGCCGATCCGGCACTGGCTGCGCGACGAGATGTACCTGTGGGCGCGCGACATCATCCGCGACTCCCAGGCCGACCACCTCCTCGACCTCGCCGCCGTCCAGCGCATGCTCGACGCCCACCGCGCCGGCCCGGTCGACCACAGCCGCCGGATCTGGACGCTGCTGGTCTTCCTGCTCTGGCACGGCATCTTCGTCGAGCGGCGCATCGTCCCGGAGATCCCGGAGCCCGCCTACCCCGTGCGCCTCTAAGCACGCCGCATGGTCAGCCGCGGGCCGGATCTGCGACCCGCGCAACCGACCCGGGCCGGCCGACGGAAGCGGGCGACTCGCGGGCCCGAACCGGGCGACTCGCGGGGCCGAGCCCCGCTGATCACCACGAGACCCACGCTTCCGCCCTTCCGAGGGCCAAGACGCGCGTCTCGCGCCGATCAACGCGCCTCACCCGGGCCCCGCACGCGACCCCCCGGCCCCGCGAGTCGCCCGATTTCTGCGGCCGAGTCGCCCCCGCAGGTCACATGACCGGCGCGAGATCCGCGTCTCGGCCCCGAGAAGGGCGAACAGCCGCATCTCGCAACGATCAAGCCGGCACCCGGGCCACATGATCAGCGCGGTATCCGCGTTTCCGCCCCGCCGAGGGCGAACAACCGCATCTCGCAACGATCAAGCCGGCGCCCGGCGTCGGCGGTCCCCCGCGCGCGACCGCCGACAGAACCGGGCGACTCAGGCGCACGAAACGGGCGACTCGCGGGGCCGGGCGCGGCTGATCACCACGAGACCCACGCTTTCGCCCCGCAAAGGGCGCAGGTGTGAATCTCGCAACGATCAACGCGCCTCAAACGGGCCCGGCGTACGACCCGCGCCGGGCCGACGGAACCGGGCGACTCGCGCGCACAAAACGGGCGACTCGCGGGTGGGGTCAGGCCGGGAGGACCTGCTCGATCTCGGTGGCGGCGTCGGGGCCGTAGGCGTCGCGGAGGCGCTCCAGGCCGTGGGCGCGGTCCCACGTCCACTCCTGCGGGCCGTCGGTCTCCAGCACCTGGACGGCGATGAGGGAGCCGAGCTGCGCCGAACGCTCCATGGACAGCCCGCCGGCGACAGCGGCGAGGAACCCGGCGCGGAAGGCGTCGCCCACGCCCGTGGGGTCGACCTTGCCGGTCTCGGGGACGATGCCGACCTTGAGCGTCTCCGGCCCGTAGATCTCCACGCCCTTCTCCCCGTGCGTGGTGATCCGGATCTCGACCTTGTCCGCGACCTGCGCCTCGGTCCAGCCGGTCTTCTTGAGCAGCAGTTCCCACTCGTAGTCGTTGGTGAGCAGGTAGCGGGCGCCCTCGACGAGGCGGCGGATCTCCGGCCCCTCCATGCGCGCCAGCTGCTGCGACGGGTCGGCGGCGAAGGGCAGGCCCAGCTCGCGGCACTCGTCGGTGTGGCGCAGCATCGCCTCGGGGTCGTTGGCGCCGATGAGCGCCAGGTCGACTCGCTCGACGAGCGGGGCGAGGGAGATCTCGCGGGACCGCGCCATGGCGCCGGTGTAGAACGACGCGAGCTGCCGCATGTCGTCGTCGGTGGTGCAGACGAACCGGGCGGTGTTGACGTCCTCGCAGACGAGCACGGCCGAGCAGTCGACGCCGCTGGTCTCGAGGCGGGCGCGGTACTCGCCGAAGTCGGCACCGACGGCCCCCACGAGCAACGGCGACTGACCCAGCACGCCGAGGGCGAAGGCGATGTTGCCCGCCACGCCGCCGGGGCGGATCACCATGTCGTCGACCAGGAAGCTCAGCGAGAGCCGGTCGAGCTGGTCGGCGACCAACTGGTCGACGAACCGGCCCGGGAAGTGCATGAGCTGGTCGGTGGCGATGGATCCGGTTACGGCGATAGGCACGATCGAGAACCCTACCGGGCCGCGGACGCGACGAACCCCGGCCGGGGAGCCAAAGCTCCCGGCCGGGGTTCGTGGCCGATCACAACGAGCGGGTGACCGTCAGTTGAACGAGTCGCCGCAGGCGCAGGAACCGCCCGCGTTCGGGTTGTCGATCGTGAAGCCCTGCTTCTCGATGCTGTCGACGAAGTCGATGACGGCACCCTGCAGGTAGGGGGCGCTCATCCGGTCGACCCCGACCTTGAGGCCGTGGTACTCGCGGAACAGGTCGCCGTCGAGCGACCGGTCGTCGAAGAACAGCTGGTAGCGCAGGCCGGCGCAGCCACCGGGCTGGACGGCGATGCGCAGGTGCATGTCGTCGCGGCCCTCCTGGTCCAACAGGGCCTTTGCCTTGAGGGCGGCGGTGTCGGTCAGCTCGACGCCGTGCGTCTCGGTGACGACATCGGTCGTGTTATCGACGGTCATGGCTCTCCCAACATCGAGCGCGGCAATGCTGTTCCAACTCGGAACAGGTTCCGAATCGGCGCCTGCGCCGGTCCGGGATGTTCCGGTTCTGCCCTCATAGTAGGCCCTTGCCCCCCTCGTCGGCCCCCCTGTGCCGGTCGGGGTGATCCGGGCCACGCGCCACGTACTAGCGGCTCCACCGGGAGGCGACGCGCTCCGCAAGGGCCGCCAGGGTGCCCGCCGGGTCGGCCATCGACGCCTCCACGCCACCGGCGTCGTCGGCCACGGAGTACGCCGAGTCGACCCCGACCGACGCCGCTTCCCGCGTGCCGACGGACACCTGGCCGGCCAGCACGATGCACGGCACCCCGCGGTCGGCCGCTCCCTTGGCGACCGCGGTGATGAGCTTTCCGCGCAGCGACTGCCAGTCGAAGCTGCCCTCGCCCGTGATGGCGAGCTGGGCCTTGTCGAGCTCCTCGTCGAGGCCGACGAGCTCGCGCACCAGGCCTGCCCCGGACACGCGGCCGGCCCCGCACGCCAGCAGGGCGGCTCCGAGGCCGCCTGCCGCTCCGGCTCCGGGCTCGTCGCGCACGTCCTGGCCGAGGCCGGCGGCCAGCACGTCGGCGAAGCCGGCGAGCGCGGCGTCCAGTTCGGCCACGGCCTCGGCGTCCGCGCCCTTCTGCGGCCCGAAGACGGCGGCCGCGCCGTGCTCCCCGAGCAGCGGGTTGTCGACGTCGGCGGCGGCCACGAGGCGCACGTCACCCAGCTGCGGCACGCCGTCGAGCCGGACGCTCCTGACCAGGGCCGCTCCCCCGGGCGGCACGGGCTCCCCCGCCTCGTCGACGGCCACCGCGCCCAGCGCGGCCAGCATCCCGGCGCCCCCGTCGGTGGTGGCCGAGCCGCCGAGCCCGATCACCACCTCGGTGACGCCGGCGTCCCGGGCCGCGGCGACCAGCTCACCGACACCGCGCGAGGTGACGGTGCGGGCGACGTCGGGCACCCGGCGCTCCCGCGGCACGAGGTGCAGGCCGCACGCCGCGGCCGACTCCAGGTACGCCGTCGACCCGATCCGCAGCCAGCGGGCCGGCACCGGATCCCCGAAGGGGCCGGTGACATCGAGCTCGTGCCACTCACCGCCCAACGCCGTGTGCAGCACTTCGACGAAACCGGTGCCCCCGTCGGCCAGCGGGAGCAACCGCAACTCGTCGTCGGGCGCATGGCGCCGCCAACCCGCCGCGATCGCGTCGGCCGCTGCCGTCGCGCTCAAGGTCCCACCGAAGGAGTCCGGAGCCACTACCACTCGCATGCTGGGCACCGTATCGCCCGTATGGTTACCCCCGTGAGGTTCCTGCGACGCTCCACACCGACCACAGTCGGTGCCGACCCGACCGAGAACGACGTCGCGCAGGGCCCCGGCGACACCTCTCGCAGCCCCGGCAAGGGCCGTCCGACGCCGAAGCGGCGCGAGGCGGAGACCAGGCGCCGTGGCCCCGCCCCGCCCCCTCCGCGCACCCAGCGCGAGGCCTCGCGCCTGGCCAGGGCCAACCGGCCCGACAAGGACCAGCGCCGTCGGGACGCCGCCGAGCGGCGCGAGCGGATGGCTGCGGGCGACGACAGGTTCCTCATGCCCCGCGACCGTGGGCCGGTCAAGGCCTACATCCGCGACGTCGTGGACTCCCGCCCCCACCTCATGGGCCTGTTCATGCCGCTCGCGGTGATCGTGGTGCTGTCGCTGCTCGTGCCGGTGCCCGCGGCGCAGCAGTACCTCAGCCTGTTCAGCCTGATCGCGCTCACGGTGATGGTCGTCGAGGGGATCATCCTGGGGGCGTCGGTCACCAAGAAGACCCGCGAGAAGTTCCCGGACGCCACGGTCAACCCCCTGGGCACCGGCTGGTACGCGTTCACGCGGGCGAGCCAGCTGCGGAAGCTGCGCGTTCCGAAGCCGCGGGTCCAGCGGGGTGCCAACCCCTGAGGCCCGGCCCGCCCGGCGACCCGGGCGGGCTCAGGCCTCGTGGAGGCTCATCGGGCCGTAGACCTCGTCGTCGTCATCCAGCAGGGTGACGGCGTCGACGCCGATCTCGCGAAGCATCTGCCAGTCGGCGGAGAACCAGTCCTCGGCCTCCTGCCGGCTGTCGAACTGCTGGTCGGGCCCGTCCACCTGCTCGCCCGCCGCATCCAGGTACCGCCACCGGAACGCCATCCCCGGAGACTAGCGTTTTCGGCATGGATACCGGCCGTCGCACGCTCGTGCTCGGGGGCACGCGGTCGGGGAAGTCGCGGTACGCGGAGGACCTGTTGCCACCCGACGCTGCGGTCCGCTACGTGGCCACCGCGCGGCGCCGGGACGGCGACACGGAGTGGTCCGCCCGGATCGACGCGCACCGCGCACGCCGGCCTGCGGGCTGGACCACCCTGGAGGATCCCGACGTCGCCCGGCTGGTGCGCTCGGGTGGCGACCCGCTGCTGGTGGACGACATCGCCACGTGGCTGACCGGCCTGCTGGACGACGCCGGCGCCTGGGAGTCGGCGGAGGTCCCGCCCGCGGTGGGGGCCGGGGTGGCCGAGTTGGTGGACGCGGTCGCCGCCTGTCCAGGACGGCTGGTGCTGGTCTCGGCCGAGGTCGGGCTCGGTGTCGTCCCGTCCACCCGGGCCGGCAGGCTGTTCCGTGACGAACTGGGCGCGACCAACGCCGCACTCGCCGCGGTCTGTGACGACGTACTGCTGCTGGTGGCCGGGCTGCCGCTGCGCCTGAAGTAGCGCAGGCGCCCGCGGGACCCCGGGCCACGGGGTGGGCGCTCTGCGCTGTAGGAATGGTCCGTGGACCTGCCTTCCGTCACCGCTCCGGACGTCGACGCTCGCCGCGCCGCCGTCGCCCGGTTCACCGAGCTGGCAGTGGCGGACGGAGCACTCGGCCGACTCGCGGAGCTGGGCGTCTGGCTCGCCGCGGGACAGGGCGTCTGCCCGCCCCGGCCGCCTGCCCGGCCGCGGGTGATCGTCGTCGCGGCCGACCACGGCATCGCCGCAGCCGGCGTCTCGGCCCATTCCGGCGACGCGACGCTGCGGCAGGTCGCCGCGGTGCGCGCGAGCACCGCGCCGGTCGCCGTGCTCGCCCCCGTGGCCGGGGCGTCCGTGCGGGTGGTGGACGTCGGGCTCGACCACGACGTCGACACGGTCGATCAGGACGCCACCGACCGCTACCGGGTGCGCCGCGGCTCCGGGCGCATCGACAGCGCGGACGCGCTCACCGCGGACGAGACCGACCGCGCCGTGCAGATCGGCCGGACGCTGGCCGACGAGGAGGTGGACGCCGGGGCCGACCTGCTCCTGCCCGCCTCGGTCGGCGTCGGTGCCACCACCCCCGCATCCGTGCTGGTGGCCGCCGTCACCGGTACCGAGCCCGTCGCCGTGATCGGGCGCGGCAGCGGCATCGACGACAACGCGTGGATGCGCAAGGCAGCGGCCGTCCGCGACGCGCTGCGCCGGACAAGGCCGCACACGCGCGACCCACTGGCCCTGCTGCGCGTCGCGGGCGGCGCCGACCTGGCCGTGCTCACCGGGTTCTGCCTGCAGGCCGCGCTGCGGCGCACCCCCGTGCTGCTCGACGGCCTCGTCGTGGGCGCGGCAGCGCTGCTGGCCGACGAACTGGCGCCCGGGGCCCGGGAGTGGTGGCTGGTGGCGCAGCGCTCGCCGGAGCCGGCGATGACGCTCGTGGTCGATCACCTGGGCCTGGCTCCCGTGCTCGACCTCGGCATCCGGCTGGGCGACGGGACGGGTGCCGCCACCGTCGTCCCGCTGCTGCAGATGGCCGCGCGGCTGCTCGCCGAGACCGCCACGGCCGCGGATCTCGGACTCGCGTGACCGGCTGATCCGGGCGTGACGTGAAGGGGTGGGCGCTGGCGCTGAGCTGGCTCACCGTCCTGCCGGTGCGCACGGACGCACCGGATGCGCGGGTCGCCGCGGCGGCGATCCGCTGGGCCCCGGTCGTCGGGGCGTTGCTCGGCGCCGCGGCGGGCGGCGTGCTGCTGGGGCTGTCAGCGCTCGGTGTCCCCCCGGCGGCTGCCGGGTTGCTGACCGTCGGGTTCCTGGCCGCGGCCACGCGCGGGATGCACGTGGACGGCCTCGCCGACACCGCCGACGGGCTGGGCTGCTTCGGCCCGCCCGAGCGGGCGCTGGCCGTGATGCGCGACGGTGGCGCCGGACCGTTCGCGGTGGTCACGCTGCTGGTGGCACTGGGCACTCAGGCCGCGGCGCTGGCCGCCCTCGTGCCGACAGGGACGTACGCGCTCGCGGGAGTCGCTCTGGCGGGTGCGGCGGGCCGGGCGGCGTTCGCATGGGTGTGCCGACGCGGGGTTCCCGCGGCGCGCCCCGGCGGACTCGGTGCCGTCGTCGCCGGCTCGCAGCGGTGGTGGGTCGCACCCGCCTGGTGGACGGCACTGGCCGTCGCCGGCCTGCTGCTGTGGGGTTGGCGGGGTGTGCTCGCGGTCGGCCTCGGCACCCTCGTCGTGATGGCGCTGTCGCGGCACACCACCCGGCGCTTCGGTGGCATGACCGGCGACGTGCTCGGAGCGGCGGGCGAGGTGGCCACGACAGCGGCACTGGTCATCCTGGCCACGGCGGTGCCCACCCCGGCCTGGTGGTGACGCCCGTCAGGCGGGGACGAGCGTGCGCATCCAGGAGTGCGTGTCGGGTGCGATACCGCGCTGGACGTCGGTGAGCAGGCCGCGCAGCCGCATGCTGACCGGGCCCGGTTCGCCGTTGCCCACGACGACCTCGCCGTCGTTGTGCTTGACCACACCGACGGGAGTGATCACGGCGGCCGTGCCGCAGGCGAACACCTCGCTGATCCGGCCGTCGGCGCACCCGGTGAGCCACTCCTCCGCCGAGATGCGCCGCTCGCTGACCTGGCAGCCGAGCTCCTTGGCCAGGACCAGCAGGGAGTCGCGGGTGACGCCGGGCAGGATGCTGCCGGACAGCTCCGGGGTGACGACCTCCACCGAGTCGCCCGTCCCGAAGACGTAGAAGAGGTTCATCCCGCCCATCTCTTCCACCCACTTGCGCTCGGCGGCGTCGAGATAGGCGACCTGGGCGCAGCCGTGCTCGGTGGCCTGGGCCTGCGGCAACAGCGATGCGGCGTAGTTGCCACCGCACTTCGCGGTGCCGGTGCCACCCACCGCGGCGCGGGTGTAGTCGGTGCAGAGCCACACCCCGACCGGCTTGACCCCGCCGGGGAAGTAGGCGCCCGCAGGCGAGGCGATGACCGCGTAGAGGTACTCGGTGGCCGGGCGCACCCCGAGCCCCACCTCGGTGGCGATCATGAACGGCCGTAGGTAGAGACACTCCTCACCGCCCGCAGGCGGCACCCACGCCCGGTCCGCGGCGACGAGCTCGCCGAGCGAGGCGAGGAACATCTCGTCCGGCAGCGGCGGCATCGCGAGCCGGACCGCCGAGGAACGGAACCGGGCGGCGTTGACCTCCGGCCGGAAGGAGGCCACGGAACCGTCGGGCTGCTGGTAGGCCTTCAGCCCCTCGAAGATCTCCTGCCCGTAGTGGAGCACCATCGAGGCAGGGTCGAGCATGAGCGGGCCGTAGGGCACCACCGAGAGGTCGTGCCAGCCCTCGTCCGCGTTCCACCGGATGGTCACCATGTGGTCGGTGAAGTGCCGACCGAACCCCGGGTCGGCAAGGATCTTGTCGCGCTGCGCCGTGGAGACCGGCGCGGGGTTGAGGGTCCGGGTGAACTGCGAGCTCATGGGATTTACATTATCTGGTCGAGCAACCCCGACTGTCGGACGTCCGACAAATTGCTCCGGTCAGAAGCTACCGCACGTGCGACGGGACGAACGGCGGCCTGACCACCTCGCAGGCCAGCTCTCGTCCGCGCACGTCCACGCTCACCTGGTCGCCGATGGCCACCCCGGAAGCCGTGTCGATCAGAGCGAGCGCGATGCCGGTCTTCAGCGTCGGGGAGAACGTGCCGGATGTGGTGGTGCCCACGCGCTCGCCGGCACTCAGCACCGTCATGCCGGCGCGCGGGACGCCCCGGCCGGTGGCCCGCAGGCCGCGCAGGCGCCGGACCGGACCGGCCTCCTTCTCCGCGACAAGCGCGTCGCGACCCCAGAACTCGGGCTTCGACCAGCCGACGGCCCATCCGCTGCCCGCCTGCACCGGTGAGATGTCGACCGAGAGGTCCTGACCGTGGAGCGGGTAGCCCATCTCGGTGCGCAGGGTGTCGCGGGCGCCCAGCCCGGCCGGGCGGCCGCCCAGCGGTCCGGCTCCGGCGAGCAGCGCGTCCCACACTCCCGGCGCGGCGTCGGCAGGGACGAGAAGCTCGTACCCGCGCTCGCCGGTGTAGCCGGTGCGGCACACGCGCACGGCGCCCGCGTCGGTGAACTCCATGTAGTCGAGCCCGGCCACGCCCTCGAAGCCGGCGAACATGGTGGTGAACAACTCCTCGGAGCGCGGGCCCTGCACGGCGATCACCGCCAGCTCGCGGTGCCGGTCGACGACCTCGACGCCGGCCGGGGCCGCAGCGCGCAGAAGCTCGGCGACCCGGGCGGCGTTGGCGGCGTTGGGAACGGCCAGCACCTCGTCGGGCCCGACCAGGTAGACGATCAGGTCGTCGACGACGCCGCCGTCCTCGGTGCAGCACAGCGTGTACTGCGCGTGCCCCGGTCCGATCTTTCCCAGGTCGGCGGTGAAGCAGCGGTTGACGAACTCCGCGGCGCCCGGACCGGTGATCGCCAGCTTGCCCAGGTGGCTGACGTCGAAGACGCCGACGGATTCGCGGACCGCCGTGTGCTCGGCCACCGTGCCGTCCGGGTAGGCCAACGGCATCGACCAACCGCCGAAGGCACCGAGGCTGGCGCCGAGCGTGATGTGCTGATCGTGCAACGGGCTGGTCAGGAGGTCGTCCACGACGGTGGACGCTACTGCTCGCACCGTCGTTTCAGGCCGTCGGCCTCCATCGCGAGGTAGCGCCCGGTCAGCCCGCGGATGAACATCCCGACCAGCAGGCCGACCGGCCCCTGCTGCGACAGCCGCAGCCGCACCGCCGTGGCGTCGCCGGCGGGCGTGACGAGGTGCTCGGCGACGGTGCGGACGCCGGGTGCGGTCGACACCCATGTGAACCCGCGGGTGGGGTGCAGATCGGTGACCTCCCAGCGGGCGGACGGCAGGCGGGGCTGGCGCAGCTCCGCCTGGCTACCGACCGCGAACGGGCCGGTGTCCAGGCGACGGACGGCGCTGACCGAGGCGGTCCACTCCGGCCACCGCTCGACGTCTGTGAGCACGGCGAACACGCGGTCCGGGGGCGCCTCGATCGTCACCGACCGTTCCAACTCCATCCGCGGGCTCCTCACCGATCATCGACGCCGGCTCAGAATCGTACATATCGCCCACCCGACGGCCAGGGCGGCTGCGGTGACGAGCACCTGTTGCAGCGCCAGCAGCACCGCGAGCCCGACGCACAGCAGCAAGCCCAACCACGAGGTCCAGACCGGCCAGCGCCGCTGCGTCCGGGGCAGCCGCAGCGCGGCCAGGTTGATCACTGCGTAGTAGACGAGCACGGAGCACGCCGACAACGCGATCGCCGCCACCGGTCCCACGAGCACGGCCAGCCCGATCGCCGCGGCCCCACCCGCGAGGTCGGCCCAGCGCGGGGTGCCACGGGAACACACCGACGCGAGAGCGCTCGGCAGTTCGCGGCGCTGCGCCATCGCCAGCGCGGTGCGGCTCACCCCCACGAGCACGGCCAGCAGCGCCGACGCTGCAGCGGTTGCGGCGCCGACCCGGACGACCACGCCGAGCATGCTGGCCTGGCCCGCGTCGACCACGGCGACCAGCGGCGTCGGCTCGGCGGCCAGCCGCTCACTGCCCAGGCCGACGAGCAGCGCGATCGCCACCAGCAGGTAGGTGACCAGCGCGATGCCGAGCGCGATCGTGATGGCCCGGTGCAGAGTCCGTTCCGGGTCGCGGACCTCGCCGCCGAGGGTGGCGATGCGCGCGTACCCGGCGAAAGCGAAGAACACCAACCCTGCGGCCGTGAGCACACCGACGACCCCGCCGCGCATGGCGATCGGTTCCACATCGGGGGTGGCCGCGGAGACCACCGGGTCGTCGTAGGGACCGAGCAGCCCGATCACGACCACGACGAGCAGGACGGCGAGCGTGCCCCCGACCAGCGCATACGCGCTGCGTGCCGTCCACCGCACACCGGCGGTGTTCAGGGCCGTGGCCGTGACGATCACCAGGATCGCCGCAGGCAGCGGGTGCGACGGCAGTACGTAGCCGCCGAACACGCCGGCGGCCGCGGCGGCGGAGGCCGTCTTGCCCACCAGGAACGCGACGCCGGCGAGCCGTCCGGCTCCGTGCGAGAGGCGCTCGCGCCCGTAGACGAAGCCACCACCGCTCTCCGGGTGGGCGACGGCGAGATCGGCGGTGGACGCGGCGTTGCACAGCGCGACGAACCCGGCGATCAGGACGGCGAGCAGCAGCCACGGCCCCGCAGCGGCGGCGGCGGGAGCCCACACCGCGAACACGCCCGTGCCGAGCATCGCCGCCAGCCCGAGCACGACCGCGTCGGCCGTACCGAGACGGCGCTGCAGGCTCCAGGACACGTCGCTCACCCTTGCACCCGGCCCTGCCTGATCCGGCTGCATGCCGGTGTCATTAGCATCTCGAAGCGATCTCGCCTTCGTTCGTGCCGTCCCCACGGGTCGGTCCGACGGCCATCGATCTGCCACCGCGCAGGCTCCGTTCATCGAGAGGACGGCACGTGTCCACCGATCTCTACGTGGCGGACGGCTCCCCTGCCGCCGCCGAAACCGACGCCGTGATCATCGGGCTGCTGCCCGCCAACGGTGAGGACACCGGGCCGCGCCTGGCTCCCGGAGCCGAAGAGGTGGCCGAGGCGTTCGGCACCGGCGACGACGAACTCGCCGCCCTGCTCTCCGTGACCGGAGCCACCGGCAAGGCCGACGAGGTGGCCAAGCTGCCCACCCGGGGCGCGATCACCGCTCCGCTGCTCGTCGCGGTGGGGCTCGGTGAGCCCGAGGCCGACGGGGCACCCACGGCCGAGGCGGTGCGCCGGGCCTCCGGCGCGGCCGCACGGGCGCTGGCAGGCACCGCGAGCGCGGTGAACACCCTGGGCCGCATCGACCTGGCCGCCGCGGCCGAGGGCACGCTGCTCGGCGCGTACACGTTCACCGCCTACCGCAGCAACGGCGCCGGCCGGGCCCCGGTCGGCCGGGTCGGCCTGACCGCGGGCGACGGGGAGGCCGAGGAGATCCTGCGCACCGCCACGGCGGTCGCCACGGCCGTCCGCACCGCGCGTGACCTCGTCAACACACCGCCCAACGACCTGTTCCCGGAGTCGTTCGCCGCCCGGGCCCGCGAGCTGGCCGAGGCCGTCGGCGTCGAGGTCGAGGTGCTCGACGGCGCCGCGCTCACCGAGGGCGGTTACGGCGGCGTACTCGGCGTCGGACAGGGCTCGTCGCGCGGACCGCGGCTGGTCCGGCTCCGCTACGCGGGCGGCACGGCACCCCGGGCCACCGTGGCGCTCATCGGCAAGGGCATCACCTTCGACACCGGCGGCATCTCGATCAAGCCGGCCGCCAACATGGACCACATGACGTCCGACATGGGCGGTGCGGCGGCCGTCATCGCCACCACCCTGCTGGCCGCGCAGCTGGAGCTGCCGGTGGCCGTCACGGCCACCGTGCCGATGGCCGAGAACATGCCCAGCGCCACCGCGTACCGGCCGGGCGACGTGCTGCAGATGTACGGCGGCCGCACGGTCGAGGTGCTCAACACCGACGCGGAGGGCCGCCTGATCCTGGCCGACGCGATCACCCGGGCCGTCGAGGACGACCCCGACTACCTGATCGAAACCTCCACGCTCACCGGAGCCCAGCAGGTGGCGCTCGGGCTGCGCACCGCCGGAGTGATGGGCAGCGACGAGTTCCGCGACCGGGTGGCCGCGCTCGCCAGGTCCACCGGCGAGGACGCGTGGGCGATGCCGCTTCCCGCCCACCTGCGCGGCGAGCTGGACTCGCGCGTGGCCGACATCGCCAACGTCACCGGCACCCGATGGGGTGGGATGCTCGTGGCAGGCACCTTCCTGCGCGAGTTCGTGCCCGCCGGTCTCCCGTGGGCGCACATCGACATCGCCGGCCCGTCGTTCCACTCGGGAGGGCCGTACGGCTACACGACGAAGGGCGGCACCGGCGTGCCGGTCCGCACGATGTACGCCGTGCTGGCCGACATCGCGGCGAACGGCTGACCGGCCCCGCCGCTACCCGTTCAGATCCTCCTGACGCCGCCGGTCACGCAGGATCCGCTGCCGGGCGTCGTGGTCGCGCATCCGCTGCGGATAGCCCACCAGCTGCACGTCGTACACCGGCATCTTCAGCGAGCGCGCCAGCTTGCGGGCCCCGTCGGCCGACGGGATCCGCCGCCGCGTCCACTCGCCGTCGCGGTCGACCAGCAGCATCGTCATCGCGGTGACGGTGGTGCGGGGCTCCACGAACGCCTCCACCCCCTCGTGCGACTCCGCCCAGGCGCGCAGATGCGCCCGGTCGTCGTCGAACGCCGCGCGAGGCCCGCTCCGGCGGACCATGCCCAGCTTCCCCAGGAGGCTCACCGCCTGTCCTCGCTTCGCTCGGCTTGCGCGTCACACATAGACCGTCTCCGTGGCTCGCGCCACGCCTGCGTCGCCGGCTCACTCATCGCGGCCCCACCTCCTGACTGCGTCAACGCGCGAGGTCGGTGGTTTTCTCCCGTACGACCAGCCGCCGCGGCCGACCACTGCGGATGACAAGATGAGCGAAGCGGCGTCACATGCCGCTGACACACGCACTGCCGGCAATTCGGTGAGGGAGTTCAGACGTGCCCGAGCACAACGCAGACCTGGTGATCCTCGGTGGAGGATCGGGCGGCTACGCCTGTGCGCTGCGGGCTGCCGAGCTGGGGATGTCCGTCGTGCTGGTCGAGCGCGACAAGCTCGGCGGCACGTGCCTGCACTACGGCTGCATCCCCACCAAGGCCCTGCTGCACGCCGCCGAGGTGGCCGACAGCGCCCGTGAGGGCGACAAGGTCGGCGTCAAGAGCTCCCTGGCCGGCATTGACATGGCCGGCGTGAACTCCTACAAGGACGGCGTGATCGCCAAGCTCTACAAGGGACTGCAGGGTCTGGTGAAGTCCCGCAAGATCACTCTGGTCGAGGGCACCGGCCGCTTCGAGGGCCCGAAGACGGTCGTCGTCGGTGAGGACCGCTACGTCGGCAAGAACGTGGTGCTCGCCACGGGCAGCTACTCCAGGACCCTGCCCGGCCTCGACATCGGCGGCCGCATCATCACCAGCAGCGAGGCCATCCACCTCGACCACGTGCCCGATCGCATCGTCGTGCTCGGCGGCGGGGTGATCGGCGTCGAGTTCGCCTCGGTGTTCAAGAGCTTCGGCTCCGAGGTCACCATCGTCGAGGCGCTGCCCCGGCTGGTCCCCAACGAGGACGAGTTCGCCTCGAAGCTGCTGGAGCGGGCGTTCCGCCGCCGCAAGATCAGCTTCAAGACCGGCGTCAAGTTCACCGGGGCCAAGCAGACCGAGGACACCGTCACCGTGTCGCTCGAGTCCGGCGAGGAGATCGAGGCCGACCTGCTGCTCGTCGCCGTCGGCCGCGGCCCCAACACCGCCAATGCCGGCTTCGAGGAGGCGGGCGTGCGGATGGAACGCGGTTTCGTCCTTGCCGACGAGCGGCTGCGCACCAACCTGCCGGGCGTCTACGCGCTCGGCGACATCGTGCCCGGACTGCAGCTCGCGCACCGCGGGTTCGCCCAGGGCATCTTCCTCGCCGAGGACATCGCCGGTCTCAACCCGCCGGTGATCGACGAGGCCGGCATCCCCCGCGTCACCTACTGCGAGCCCGAGGTGGCGTCCGTCGGGCTCACCGAGGCGCAGGCCAAGGAGAAGTACGGGGAGATCCAGACGCTCACCTACGACCTCGCAGGCAACGGCAAGAGCCAGATCCTGCAGACGCAGGGCGCGATCAAACTGATCAAGTCCGGGGCGGAGGGCACGCAGGGCCCCGTCGTCGGCATCCACATGGTCGGCGCCCGCGTCGGCGAACTCATCGGCGAGGCCCAGCTGGTCTACAACTGGGATGCCCAGGCCGAGGACGTCGCCGCGCTGGTGCACGCCCACCCCACCCAGAACGAGGCGTTCGGCGAGGCCCACCTCGCGCTGGCCGGCAAACCGTTGCACAGCCACTCGTGACCAGGCACAGCTGACCCCGCTGCCCCGGCCACCCGAACCCGAACCGCAGGAAGAGGAGCTCCGACCCGCTATGGCCTTCTCCGTCCAGATGCCCGCCCTCGGTGAGAGCGTCACCGAGGGCACCGTCACTCGGTGGCTCAAGCAGGAGGGAGACCGGGTCGAGGTCGACGAGCCCCTGCTCGAGGTCTCCACCGACAAGGTCGACACCGAGATCCCGTCACCCGCAGCCGGTGTGCTGCAGCGCATCGTCGCCGGTGAGGACGAGACGGTCGAGGTCGGCGGTGAGCTCGCCGTGATCGGCGACGGCTCCGACTCCGACTCCGGCGGCGACGCCGAGTCCGGTGGCGACGCCGAAGCCGACGCCGCGGTCGAGGCGCCCGCCGAGGAGGAGGCCGACGCCGACGCTGCGCCGGCCCCGCCCAACAAGGCGGACTCCGCCAAGAACGAGGAGCCCACCCCGGCCCCGCAGGCGTCCACCGAGTCCACCGGCTCGGGCACCGCGATCACGATGCCCGAACTCGGCGAGAGCGTCACCGAGGGCACGGTCACCCGCTGGCTCAAGCAGGTGGGCGACTCCGTCGAGGTCGACGAGCCGCTGCTCGAGGTCTCCACCGACAAGGTCGACACCGAGATCCCCTCCCCCATCGCCGGCACCCTTCTCGAGATCACCGCGGCCGAGGACGAGACGGTCGACGTCGGCGGCCAGCTCGCCGTGATCGGGGACACCTCCGCGGCCCCCTCCGGCCGTTCCGCGTCGGACAGCGCGCCCGCCGACAGCGCACCCGCCGCCGAGAAGCAGGACCAGGCGGCCGAGCCCGAGGCACAGGCCCCCACCGCAACCGAGCAGAAGGGGCCCGAGAAGCCCTCGAACAACGGCAAGGCCCCTCAGGCCGAGGAGCAGGCCGAGCGCGAGGAAATCCCCTCCGAGCAGCCCGAACGCGACGAGAGCGGCGACAGTGGCCGGGGCACCCCGTACGTCACCCCGCTGGTGCGCAAGCTGGCGGCCGAGCACGACGTCGACCTCTCCACGATCACCGGCACGGGTGTCGGCGGGAGGATCCGGAAGCAGGACGTCCTCGCCGCGGCAGAGGCCCGCAAGCCCGCCCCCGAGCCCGAGCCCGAGGCCGCCCCGGCGGCCGCCGAGGCCCCGGCCCCGGCAGGCGCACCGTCCGCGGCTCCGGCCCGGCAGGTGCCCAAGCCCGCCGCTGACGGCCCACAGCCCGGCACCACCGTGAAGCTGCCGCGCCTGCGGCAGGTGATCGCGCAGCGGATGTCGGAGTCGCTGCGGGTGTCGGCCCAGCTCACCACCGTGCAGGACGTCGACGTCACCCGCATCGCCCGGCTGCGCGCCCGCGCCAAGGCCGAGTTCGAGCGCCGCGAGGGCGTCAAGCTCACGTTCCTGCCGTTCTTCGCCAAGGCCGCTGTGGAGGCACTGAAGGCCTTCCCGCAGGTCAACGCGTCGATCAACGAGGAGACCAGGGAGGTCGTCTACCACGGGGCCGTGCACCTGGCGATCGCGGTCGACACCCCGCGCGGTCTCCTCGTCCCGGTGATCAAGAACGCCGAGGACCTCAACATCGCGGGCCTCGCCCGGCGGATCGCCGACGTCGCCGCCCGCACCCGGGCCAACAAGATCGGCCCGGACGAGCTCTCCGGCGGCACGTTCACCATCACCAACATCGGCAGCGCCGGTGCGCTCTTCGACACACCGATCATCAACCAGCCGCAGGTCGCCATCCTCGGCACCGGCAAGATCACGAAGCAGCCCACGGTGGTCACCGGGCCGGACGGCGAGGACTCCATCGCCATCCGCTCCGTGTGCTACCTGCCCCTCACCTACGACCACCGTCTGGTCGACGGGGCCGACGCGGGCCGCTTCGTGAGCGCGATCAAGGCTCGCCTGGAGGAAGGGGCGTTCGAGGCCGACCTCGGCCTCTGACACTCCCCGTGGGCCCCGCGACGGCGGGGCCCACGGCGGTCGCGGGGCGGCCGCAGAGTCCCCCGAGTGGGTCGGCCGCCCGACTCGCGCGCTCCGTCGGGTTCCGCAAGGATCACGGGGTGCGCGTCGTCATCGCCGGCTCATCCGGCCTGATCGGAACCTCTCTCGTGGCCCACCTCCGGGCGGCGGGTCACGAGGTGCTGCGCCTGGTCCGCCGGGCGCCGGCCGCACCCGACGAACGCGGCTGGGACCCACCCGCCGGCCGAATCGACGACGGCACGTTCGACGGCGTCGACGGGGTGATCAACCTGGCCGGGGCCGGGATCGCCGACCGGCCGTGGAGCGGGGCGCGCAAGCAACTGCTGCGTGACAGTCGCAACGTGCCCACCGAGGTGCTGGCCACCGCGGTGGCCGACCACGGCGTGGCCGCGCTGCTGAACGCCTCGGGCATCAACTACTACGGCGACACCGGCACCCGGGTGGTGGACGAGACGGCGCCGCCCGGTGCGGGGTTCCTCGCCGAGGTCTGCCGCGACTGGGAGGCGGCCACCGCGCCCGCGAGCGACGCCGGTGCCCGGGTCGTCCTGCTGCGGTCGGCTGCCGTGCTCTCTCCGGGAGGCGGCCTGCTGGGCAGGCTGCGGCCGTTGTTCTCACTGATGCTCGGCGGGCGCATCGGCAGCGGGGAGCAGGCGTTCCCGTGGATCTCCCTCGATGACGAGGTCGGCGCCATCCGGTTCCTGCTGGAGCACCCTGACGTCTCGGGACCGGTCAACCTCGCCGGGCCGGAGCCGGCGACGAACGCCGAGTTCACCGAGGCCCTCTCCGCCGTGCTGCACCGGCCGGCCCCCTTCACGGCGCCCGCCTTCGCCCTCAGGGCCGTGCTCGGGCAGATGGCCGACGAGATGGTGCTCACCGGGCCCGTGGCCGTACCCGCGCTGCTCCTCAAGCACGGCTACCAGTTCCGCCACCGCACTGTCCGAGAGGCACTGGCCGCGGCCCTGGAGCACTGACCCCACCCCCGCGAGTCGCCCGTTTCGGGTCCGCGAGTCGCCCGTTTCCGGCCCGCGAGTCGCCCGTGGTCACCACGAACCGCGCACCAGAGCCCTGCCGAGGGCGCTGACGTGCGCTTCACCACATCCGGGGCTCTGTGATCTGAAGAGCCGGGCGACTCGCGCACGCAGAACGGGCGACTCGCGCACACGGAACGGGCGACTCGCGGGGCGGGGCGGGGTCTGGTTCCGCGCGCGGATCAATCCACGGGGCGAGCCAGGGACGATCAGAGCGGGCGTAGCGTGATGCTCATGGGTACGCGCCATGCTGTCCGGTCCTGTCGCCGCACCGCCGACCCCGTGCGGATCGACCGGCTCGGGACGATCGACTACGTGTCCGCCTGGGACATCCAGCGGGAGAACGCCACCGCCCGCCGCGACGGCACCGGGCCGGACGTGCTGATGCTGCTCGAGCACCCGTCCGTCTACACGGCGGGCAGGCGCACCCGGCCCGAGGACCGCCCCACCGACGGCAGTCCGGTGGTCGACGTCGACCGCGGCGGCCGGATCACCTGGCACGGCCCGGGCCAGCTCGTCGGCTACCCCATCGTGGCGCTGACCGAGCCGCTCGACGTCGTCGACTTCGTGCGGCGGCTGGAGGAGGCGCTGATCCGCGTGGCGCACGACCTCGGAGTCACCGCAGCGGGCCGTATCGAGGGCCGCAGCGGCGTCTGGCTGCCCGCCGACGACCTCCGCCCGGAGCGCAAGATCGGCGCGATCGGTGTGCGGGTGCAGGGCGGGGTCACCCAGCACGGCTTCTCGCTGAACTGCGACCCCGACCTTGCCGAGTTCGACCGGATCGTGCCCTGCGGCATCACCGACGCCGGCGTCAGCTCGCTGTCGGTGGAGCTGGGCAGGCGCGTCGGTGTGGACGACGTGCGCGAGATGGCGGCCGACGCGGTGCTCGCCGCGCTGGACGGGACGTTGCCGGTTGCCGAGCACGTGGTGCCGAGGGTGGCCGAGCCCGCCGGGCTGGACCTGCAGCTGCACCCGTCGCTGCGCTGACCTGAGTCATTCGGAGCGGTCGGGCGGCTCCGGGGTGGTGTCGGCCTTCGCCCGCCGGGCGTGGTGTCCCCCCACCCCGAACGCGACGCCGAGCGCGGCTCCGATCGCGATCCCGAAGGCGACGTTGTCGACGACCATGCCGATCGGGAGCCCCGTCGCGATTCCGAGCGCGATGCCGGTACCTGGGGACACAGCCCACTTCTTGCCCGGTTCGTCCTGCATGCCCGCACCGTACCGGTAATCATGCCATCCCTGATACGGTTCTCCGTAATTTCGACATCGCGGAGGACCGATGACTCTCAGCCGTCGCCAGCTGATCGTCACCACCACCCTGCTGGCAGTGGGCACGGCCTGCACGCCGGCTCCCCCGTCGCCGACGGCGCCTGCGCCGGACCGGTCGATCGACAGCGCCGACGCGTTGGTCGCCTGGATCGCCGCGCACCCGGCCGCCGCCTCCGTGCTCGTGGACGACGGGCGCGGTCGTCGCGTGACGCATCTCGCCGACCGGCCACGGCCGCTGGCCTCGGCGGCCAAGGTCGTACACCTCACGGCCTACGCCCAGGCGGTGGTGGCCGGACGACTCGACCCCGACGCCCGGGTGTCCGTGGCGGAGTGGGAGCGCTGGTACGTGCCGGGCACCGACGGCTTCGCCCACCGGCAGGCGCTGCAGGTGCTGGGAGCCGGTCCCGACGACACGGTGCGCTGGGACGACCTGGTTGCCGTGATGATCGCCGCCAGCGACAGCGCCGTTCCCGACCTGCTCCGCGAGACCCTCGGCGACGACGCCCTCGTGGCGGCCGCGGCAGCGGGCGGCTGGACCGCACCCGACCTCCCCAGCTTCGGCGGGGAAGGGCTCCTCACCCCCGACATGTTCACCGGCGACCGGCCGCCCGGCCCCGCGGACCGGCGCGCCGCCACCGTCGCGGCGCTGCGTCGGTATGCGGGCGATCCCGCGTGGCGCGCCGCCGTCGCGCAGCAGGCCGCGGCGCTCGAGGCCGCAGCCCAGAACCCGGCAGCCCAGAACCCGACTGTCTCCCCGGCCGCGGACCCGGCGCTGGACCGGCTGCTGGAGTGGTGCGACGGCGGCCCAGCCGGCACCGTCGCACAGCTCGCCGGGATGCACCGCGCCGCCGCGACGGACGGGTTCGGGGCAGAGGTCGCCGCGATCGTGCGCGGGCACCTGGAGCGCCCGCTGGCCGACCGTCTTCCCCCCGGGGTGCTCGGCGCAGGACAGAAGGGCGGGAGCCTGCCGGGGATCCTCACCAACGCCGTGACGGTCCGCCGCGCCGACGGCACCGTGGGCGTGGCCGTGGTCGCGCTGTCCGGGATGCCGTTGCCTGCCTACCAGCAGGCACTCGCCGCGGGGGCACCGCTGCTGCTCAGCCAGCAGGTGCTGCTCGACGACGCCTTGCTCACGCGGCTCGGCGCGGCCGTCGGAGCCCGGTGACCGACGGCGTGCATGCTGACGGTGTGCACGCAGACGCCGACCTTCCGCAGCGACTCGCCGACCTGGAACGACGGGTGGCGGCGCTGGAGGCAGGCCGAGCCGCCGCCGGACCCGCGGAAGAGCGGGGCCCGAGCGGGGCAGGGGTCGTCCGGTACTCGGGAGACGTGCATCTCCACGGCGACATCACGTGGGAGATCGCACTCGACGCCCGGACTGCGCTCGACCTCGACGACGAGCCCAGGGTCGCCGTGCTCGCGGCCCTCGGTCATCCGGCGCGGGCCCGGATCGCCCGCATCCTGCTCGCCGACGGCGCGCTCGGCACGGCGGCCCTGCAGCAGGGCGCCGGGCTCGCCTCCACCGGGCAGCTCTACCACCACCTGCGCTCGCTCACCCACTGCGGGCTGGTGGAACAGGACGGCCGGGGGTCCTACCGGATCGCCCCCCCGGCGGTCGTCCCGGTCCTGGTGCTGCTGGCCGCGGCCGCCGACGTGGCGGGGCAGCTCCGGTAGGTCGCCCGGCGACGCCTCAGTGCAGCTGCGGAGCGACCTCCGACGCGATGAGCTCGATCTGCTCGATGTCGCCGAGGTCGAGCAGCTGCAGGTAGATCCGGGTGATGCCGGTCTTCTCCTGCCACTGCCCGAGCCGGTCGACGATCTCGGAGACCGTGCCGGCCAGCCCGTCCGCCCTCAGCTCGTCGACCTTGCGGCCGATCGCCTGGCACCGGGCGGCCACCTCGGCGTCGTCGCGGCCGACGGCGATCGTGTTCGCGACGGAGTAGACCAGCTCGGCCGGGTCACGCCCGATCTCCCGGCAGGCCTCGCCGACCCGCTCGAACTGGGTGGCGGTGACCTCCGGTGAGCTGAAGGCGACGTTGAACTCCGTGGCGAACCGGGCGGCGAGCGCGGGGGTGCGTTTCGGGCCGTGGCCACCGACGATGACCGGAACGTGCGGCTGCTGCACCGGCTTCGGCAGCGCCGGGGAGTCCGTGACCGTGTAGTGCGAGCCTGCGAAGGAGTAGCGATCTCCCGGGAGCGTCCGCCACAGCCCGGTGATCACCTCCAGCTGCTCCTCGAGGACGTCGAACCGGTCCCGGACGCCGGGGAACGGGATGCCGTACGCGGCGTGTTCGGTCTCGAACCAGCCGGCGCCCAAGCCCAGCTCGACGCGGCCTCCGGACATCTGGTCGACCTGCGCCACGGCGATCGCCAGCGGCCCGGGGAGCCGGAACGTCGCCGAGTTGACGAGCGTGCCCAGGCGGATCCGCGACGTCTCGCGGGCCAGCCCGGCGAGGGTGATCCACGCGTCGGTCGGGCCGGGCTCACCGGAGACCTCGCCCATCTTCAGGTAGTGGTCGGACCGGAAGAACGCGTCGTAGCCCGCGTCCTCGGTGGCCTTGGCGACGCGCAGCAGGTCGTCGTAGATCGCGCCCTGCTGGGGCTCGGTGAAGATCCTGAGGTCCATGCGGAAACGCTAACCCGTGCCCCGAGGGACCCGCCGCGGGCGCCGACCGGCGCCGCCGCAGGTCACATCCGACGGGATCGCCCCGGTGCCCCGCGGCGTAGCCTGACGTTCGTGACGATCGCACCCGAGGGTCGCAAGCTCCTGCGTCTCGAGGTCCGCAACAGCGAGACCCCGATCGAGCGCAAGCCGCCGTGGATCCGCACCCGAGCGCGTACCGGCCCGCAGTACACCGAGCTGAAGAGCCTCGTGCGTTCCGGCGGCCTGCACACGGTGTGCGAGGAAGCCGGCTGCCCCAACATCTACGAGTGCTGGGAGGACCGCGAGGCCACGTTCCTCATCGGCGGGGAGCAGTGCACGCGGCGGTGCGACTTCTGCCAGATCGACACCGGTAAGCCCGCCGACCTCGACCGCGACGAACCGCGCCGGGTGGCCGAGTCGGTGCGCACCATGGGTCTGCGGTACTCCACGGTCACCGGCGTCGCGCGCGACGACCTGCCCGACGGCGGTGCGTGGCTCTACGCCGAGACGGTCCGGCAGATCCACGATCTCAACCCGGGCACCGGCGTCGAGCTGCTGATCCCGGACTTCAACTCCCGCGACGACCAGCTCGGCGAGGTGTTCGGTTCCCGTCCCGAGGTGCTCGCGCACAACCTGGAGACGGTGCCGCGGATCTTCAAGCGGATCCGTCCCGCGTTCCGCTACGAGCGGTCCCTCGAGGTGATCACCAAGGCCCGTGCTGCGGGGCTGGTCACCAAGTCCAACCTCATCCTGGGCATGGGCGAGACACCGGAGGAGGTCGTCTCCGCACTGCGCGACCTGCACGACGCCGGGTGCGAGATCATCACGATCACGCAGTACCTGCGGCCCTCGGCCCGCCACCACCCGGTCGAGCGGTGGGTGAAGCCGGAGGAGTTCGTGGAGCACTCCGCCTCGGCGGAGCAGCTGGGGTTCGCCGGGGTGATGGCCGGTCCGCTGGTGCGCTCGTCGTACCGGGCCGGTCGGCTCTACGCCCAGGCCGTGGCGCGCCGGGGCGAGGAGCTTCCCGAGGGTTTGGCCCACCTGGCCACCGAGGGCGCCGCCGCCCAGGAGGCACGCTCCCTGCTGGCCCGCTGAAACCCCGGGACCCCCACGCGGACACCGCTGCGGTGAGCGGTGCGGATCTGCCCGCGATCACCGCTGGGCGACCCGTATCCTGAGCCGTATGGCCGGTAAGCCCGACAAAGCAGCGAAGCAGGAAGCCAGGCGCGCCAAGCGCGCGGCATCGAAGGCGCGCCGCAAGCAGATCTTCGAGGCGTTCAAGATGCAGCGCCGGGAGGACAAGGCGCTCATCCCCTGGATGGTCGGCGTCTTCCTGCTCGCGGTGGTCGTCGTCTTCGGCGTCGGGCTGATCTTCAACCTGCACTGGATCCTGCTGCCGGTCGGCATCGCGATCGGCGTGCTGGCGGCCATCAGCATCTTCGGCAGGCGGGTGCAGCGGTCGGTCTACACGAAGGCCGACGGCCAGCCCGGGGCCGCAGGCTGGGCGCTGGACAACATGCGCGGCCAGTGGCGGGTCACCGCGGGCATCGCCGGCACCACCCACCTCGACGCCGTGCACCGGGTGATCGGCCGTCCCGGCATCATCCTCGTCGCCGAGGGCGCCCCGCACCGCGTGAAGAGCCTGCTCGCGCAGGAGAAGAAGCGCACCGCGCGGGTGGCGGGCAACACCCCGATCTACGACGTGGTCGTGGGCAACGAAGACGGCATGGTGCCGCTGAAGCAGTTGCAGCGCCACATCATGAAGCTGCCGCGCAACATCAGCGCGAAGGACATGGAGTCCCTCGAGGCACGGCTCGCCGCGCTGGGCTCGCGCGCCGCTGCGATGCCGAAGGGGCCGATGCCGGCCGGGGCGAAGATGCGCAGCGTGCAGCGCACCGTCCGGCGCCGCTGAGCCGCATCACGGTTCCAGGGCCAGCGACACCCGGGTGACGAGCTCGTCGGGGGCCACGGTGCCCGGGTCGGTCAGGTAGGTCTCGGTCACCGGTCCTCTGGGCAGGTGCCCGCGCTCGCGAACGTGCTCCAGTAACGCCGCGTAGGCCAACGGCAGCTCCTCGTAGGGGCCGACGTGCAGCGTCGCGGCCCACGGACCGCCGGGTAGTGCCACGGTCACCTCGGACGCTCCGGGTGGCGCCGGCACCCCGACGGACGCGTCGAACTCGTCCACCAGGTCCAGCGGGAAGACCCCGACCAGCGGTTCGCGCCCGTTCCCCGCGCCGGTCCGCAGCACGGCTGCGCAGAGTGCCGCGGCGTCGACGTCGAGCGCGTCGGCCCGGACCCGCCCGGTCAGGCCGACCAGCCGCACCGGCGCGCGCTCGGCGATCCCGACGTCGTAGCGCACCCGCTGCGGCGCCAGCAGGAGCGAGTCGAGAGAACGCAGCACCTGCTCGCGCCGGGCCAGTTCGGCCGCCACGCGCTCGCGCTGGGCGGCGAGCACGGCCGTCACGGTCCTCTCGTTCGGTGCGTCCAGCACCTCGCGCACCGCGGGCAGGGGCACGTCGAGGCCCCGCAGCAGCGCGATCGTGGTGGCCGTCCGCACCTGGTCGGAGCGGTAGTAGCGATAGCCCGACCGCGGATCCACCGAGGCCGGGACGAGCAGCCCTTCGGCGTCGTAGTGCCGCACGGCCTTGACCGTGAGACGCGCCAGGCGGGCGAACGCCCCGATCGGCATCAGGGTCATCGGACGACCGCCACCATCAGCCCTGCCTCTGCCCGACCGGCACCTGCAGGACGGTGCGCAGGTCGGCGGGCGGCGTCGGGCCGGGATCGTCGAGGTAGATCTCGGTGTGCGGGCCCGTCGCCACGAGCCCCTGCTCGGCGACGAACGCGGAGAGCGCCTCCAGCGACGGCCCCTCGGCCGCGTACGGGCCCCGGTGCAGCAGGCGGGCCACGCGCTGCTCCGCCTGCCGTCGTAGCTGCACCGAAGCTCCGGACGCGGACGCAGCCGCGGCGACGGAGGCCTCGGACACGCGGGGCGGGGCCGGCACGAGCAGGCGCCAGACCCAGCCGTCGGGAGATGCCAGGTCGAAGGGTGCCCCGTCGTCGGACTCGAGGCTGCCGCCCTGGCTGTAGGTGCCCTCCAGCGGCACGTCCTCATGAGCACCGAGCGCGAGCCGCGTGGCGAACAACGCGCTCACCGCCGCGGTGAAGGACGGGTCCTCCGGGGCGCCCCGGCCGTCGACGACGAGCACGTCACGTGCCGGGAGGTCGACGAGGGCGGGGGTCGTTCCGGTCCGGTCGGGGCTGAGGGTGTCGGCGTCCATGCCGTCGACGCTCCGGTGTCCTGTACGGGGAGGGTCAAGCCCTGGTGCGCACGACGATGGTGCGAGCCGCACGGTCGTGCCAGCCCCGGCCGTCGCCGTCGCGGACGACCGCCGGGATGACCAGCGCGATCAGCGCCGTGCGCAGCAGCGCCCTCGGTATTCCGATGACGGAGGCGGAGTCGATCGAGGCGACCCTGATGCCCAGGAGCGTCATCCCCGCGCTCGCGCCGAACACAGCGACCGGCACGGCCGTGAGCAGGAACCAGATGCCGAGGACCGCCCACGACAGGTTCGGGCCGCCGATCTCGTCCGAGCCCAGGACCAGCAGCGCGATCAGGTAGCCGAGCAGCCAGTCGACGATGAGCGCACCGAGCCGGCGCCCGAACCCGGCCACCGAACTGACCCCGTCGGCGGGGAGGCCGAACCGCTGGCCCGGATGGCCGTCGGCGCCGCGTCCGGGTGGACCCGTGCTCGATCCGGGCATCCAGGACTCGATCCAGCGCGCCATGGCGTCTAGCGTAGGGGCGCGACACCGGAGGGACAGCTTGCCCAGTCCGTTAACCTCCGTGAAACGGCCGAGTGACCGCAGGGCAACAACGCGCCCATAGCGTCGCCAGCGAGAGTGGTCATTCGACCCCCATGCCGTTCGAAGGAGTCATCGAGGGTGTTCAGCAACTCCGAAGAGGTTCTGAGCTTCATCAAGGACGAGAGCGTCGAGTACGTCGACATCAGGTTCTGCGACCTCCCGGGAGTCATGCAGCACCTCACGGTGCCCGCGTCCACGTTCACGCAGGACCTGTTGGACGACGGCATCGCGTTCGACGGATCGTCGGTGCGCGGCTTCCAGGCCATCAACGAGTCCGACATGGCGCTGTTCGCGGACGCCGCCACGGCCCGGCTCGACCCGTTCCGCAAGCACAAGACGCTCAACATCAACTTCTTCGTGCACGACCCGATCACCGGGGAGCCCTACAGCCGCGACCCCCGCAACGTCGCGCGCAAGGCCGAGGAGTACCTGCGCGCCTCGGGCGTGGCCGACACCTGCTTCTTCGGTGCCGAGGCCGAGTTCTACATCTTCGACTCGGTGCGCTTCGGGTCCGACCCGCACCAGCAGTACCACCACATCGACTCCGTCGAGGGCTGGTGGAACACCGGCCGCGAGGAGGTCGGTGGCAACCAGGGCTACAAGGTGCCGTTCAAGGGCGGGTACTTCCCCGTGCCGCCGGTGGACCACTACGCCGACCTGCGTGACGACATCGTCGCCCACATGATGTCCAGCGGCTTCGAGGTCGAGCGGGGCCACCACGAGGTGGGCACCGCGGGCCAGGCCGAGATCAACTACAAGTTCAACACGCTGCTCCACGCGGCCGACGACGTGATGCTGTTCAAGTACCTCGTCAAGAACACGGCATGGGCGGCCGGCAAGACGGCCACCTTCATGCCGAAGCCGCTCTTCGGCGACAACGGCTCGGGCATGCACGCCCACCAGTCGCTGTGGAAGGACGGCCAGCCACTGTTCCACGACGAGTCCGGCTACGGCGGCCTGTCCGACACGGCCCGCTACTACATCGGTGGCCTGCTGCACCACGCCCCGAGCCTGCTGGCGTTCACCAACCCCACGGTGAACTCCTACCACCGCCTGGTGCCGGGCTTCGAGGCTCCGGTCAACCTGGTGTACTCGGCGCGCAACCGGTCGGCCTGTATCCGGATCCCGCTCACGGGCAACAACCCCAAGGCCAAGCGCCTGGAGTTCCGCTGCCCCGACTCGTCGGGCAACCCGTACCTGGCCTTCTCCGCGATGATGATGGCCGGCATGGACGGCATCAAGAACAAGATCGAGCCGGCCGCGCCGATCGACAAGGACCTCTACGAGCTTCCGCCCGAGGAGGCCAAGGACATCGCGCAGGTCCCGGGCAGCCTGAGCGCGGTCATCGACCGGCTCGAGGAGGACCACGAGTACCTGCTCGAGGGTGGCGTCTTCACCCCCGACCTCATCGAGACCTGGATCTCGTACAAGCGGGAGAACGAGATCGACCCGCTGCGACTGCGCCCGCACCCGTACGAGTTCGCGCTCTACTACGACGTCTGATTCAGGCGTTTCGCTGACCATCTAGGCAGCGACAGAACGGCGGTTGACCTGGCAAGACGCCTTCCGGCGCTTGTCAGTGTCCACCGCCGTTTTTCGTGCTCGTGCGCCACGGCGGGTTTGAGGACGGTGGGGTGCAGCCACCCGACCACGCTGCCGCACCGGAACAGCAACCTGCGACAACGAACCACCGTGCCGGTGCACCCACAGGCCCAGGGCGTCAGCGGCGTCCTGCGCGGCCGCTGCCTGATGCATCCGGCGAGTCTCCCGCTGCCACTCCGCCACCTCCAGAACCAGCACCGCGTGAGCACGATGGAGCAGCAGCGGCTGGTCGAGGACCGGCTCCGAGAATTGATCGAGCCCCTCCTGCCCGATCCTCCGCCAGCGCGCGGGCCCGCACTGCCCGCCTGTGGGCCCGGCCCGACGGACCGCGAGGTCGGTCGGGGAGACTGGGGCCAGTACCCGCCCTCCCGACCTGGAGCCTTTAATGCCGCAAGGGACCGTCCGTTGGTTCGACACCGAACGGGGTTTCGGCTTCCTCGCGCCCGAGGACGGCTCGCCGGATGTGTTCGTGCACGCCTCCGAGATCGTCGGGGGCGGCGGCGCGACAGTGCTCCGCGAGGGCCAGGCCGTCGTGTTCGAGGTCGGCGAGAACGACCGCGGGCCCCAGGCGCTGCGCGTTCGCGTCACCGCCGACGCGGCCGCCGACAGCGCCGTGGGCCTGCTCGGCACCGTCTCCTGGTACGAGCCAGGCAAGGGCTACGGCTTCGCCGCGCCCGACGGCGGCGGCGCCGACATCTTCGTGCACAGCTCTGCCATCGTGACCGGCGGCGTGCTCACCGAGGGGCAGCGGGTGGCGTTCCTGGTCGTGGAGGGCGAGCGCGGCCCGCAGGCCGGGCACGTGATCCCGCTGGGGGCGGGGGCCGGCCTGCCCGCTGCGGCCGGCACCACGGGCACCGCGGACGGCACCGACAGTGCTGATGGCACGGTGGCCTGGTACGACGAGGACAAGGGCTTCGGCTTCATCAACCCCGACTCCGGCGCCGGGGACGTCTTCGTCCACGCCCGGGCCCTGGCCGAGGGGCTGACGTGGCTCGCCGAGGGCGACCGCATCGCCTACGAGGTGGCCAGTGGGGACAGGGGTCCGCAGGCCCGCGACGTGCACCTGGTCCGGGGCGCCGAGCACCAGACGGCGCCGCAGCGGTCGGCACCAGCCGTAGGGCCGGTATCGCGGGAGGTGCCAGTACGAGGCGGTGAGGGTGTCGTCGCGCGCTACGACGGCGACCGCGGCTTCGGGTTCATCACCCCGGACGCGGGCGGAGACGATCTCTTCGTCCACGTGTCGGTGGTCATGGGGTCGGGGCCGCTGGAGAAGGGTGACCGGGTCCGGTACGCGGTGCGTCAGAGCGACCGGGGCCCGCAGGCCGACCGCGTCGAACGCCTCTGAAGTCGAACGCCTCTGACGAGGCGGCCCCGCCGACGGCTGATCACTTCCCGACCAGAGTGCTCGTTCATCCCCGTCGATGGTGCCCTCGGCAACGCGGCTGCAGCCTGCTCCAGGAGATCGATCTCCCTCGTGGTGACGGGCGCCCCGTGTCGACCGGACCTCGGCTGTTCGACCGAGAGCCACCAGAACGCACGGTGCGCAAGGCGGCATCCTCGACACCAGCATCCTGATCGCCACCGACGTCAGCCCCATCCCCGGCGAGCTCGCGATCAGCACCATCAGCATCGCCGAACTGCGGTTCGGCGTCCTCGTCGCACCCGAGCACGCGCGCGCCGCCCGCCTGTTCAGGCTCAGCGCCATCCAGCGGCCGCTTCGACCCTCTGCCCGTCGACGACGCCGTCTCCGACAGCTACACCCAGCTCGCCGCCCGCGTCACCGCCGTCGGCCGTCAACCCCGCGCCCGCGTGATGGACCTACTCATCGCCGCTACCGCTCACGCCCACAACGCCACCATCTACACCCGCAATCCGAAGGATCTCGCACGTCTTGAAGACCTCGTCACAATCGCGGTCGTTTGACCCGCCGCGAGCCCTGGCCTGGTTCTCGTGCGCCACAGATGCGCCACGAACAGCCTGTTGATCTCCATGTCCGCAGTTCAGAAGCATGTAGCGTGCTGATCTACGACGTGTGATCCGCAGGTCGCCCTGACCTGCTGAACGACCCCGGAAACGGCGGTTGGCCTGCGAGACGTCCTCGGACGTCGGGCAGCGTCAGCCGCCGTTTCCGTGCTCCCTCAGCACCAGCTTCGCCGAGGTCCACGCCGGAATCCGCGTGCTGCGTGACGTACTCGCACAGGGCACCTGACCCCGAACACCCGACCCGAGACCCACCTTTTCGCCCCCCGAAGGGCGGAAACCCGGATCTCGCACCGATCAAGAAACCCGCGCGGGCGACTCGCGGAGCCGGGACGGGCGACTCGCGGAGCCAGAACGGGCGACTCGCGGGGCCGGGGCGGGCGACTCGCGGGGCCGGGGCGGGCGACTCGCGGGGCCGGGGCGGGCGACTCGCGGGGTGGGTCAGGGGGTGGATGCTCGCGCGCCCCGGCGCGGTGTGGCCCGGTGTTGATCCCGGACAGCGACTCCCGGGGAGTCGACTAGGGAGTTCACCGGCGCGAACGGCCCCGCATCCGGGGCAGGGTGCCCCCATGGAGATTTCAACGGAGGGCCGGGGGCGGACCGCCGGCGTCCGATCCTGCCGGTAGACGCGATGGCACTCTCGCCCAACTTCCACAGCAAACGACGCACCGACGTCGATCCGGCACGGGTTCCGCCCGGCCAGTACGTCACTTCCGGGTTTCCGGTTCTGTCGGCCGGACCGACACCGAAGACAGCACCAGCGGAATGGACCTTCACCGTCCGGGGCGCTGTCGACCGATCCCTGACCTGGACGTGGGAGGAGTTCCGGAGCCTCCCGAGCGAGACGATCACCGTCGACATCCACTGCGTCACGAAGTGGTCGAAACTCGGCACGTCCTGGACCGGCGTCGCACTCGAGACGCTGCTCGGCGACGTTCAGACCGAGGCCCACCACGTGCTCGCCTTCAGCGACGGTGGTTACACGACCAATATGCCCATTACCGACGTTTCGGCCGGCAGAGCGTGGTTGGTGTACGAGTACGACGGCGCACCGCTGGCCCCGGAGCACGGCGGGCCGGTTCGGCTGCTCGTCCCCCACCTCTATTTCTGGAAGAGCGCCAAGTGGGTGCGCGGCGTCGAGCTTCGCAACCAGGACGAGCCGGGTTTCTGGGAGCGGTACGGCTATCACAACTACGGAGACCCATGGCGGGAACAGCGATACACGGGCGACTGAGCTGGCAGGTGGGCACGGTGGTCGAGGCCGTCGAGGAGACGCCGAGCACCAGGACCATCGCGCTTGCGCTGCCGGACTGGCCCGGTCATCGAGCCGGCCAGCACGTTGACATCCGCCTGACCGCCGACGACGGCTACCAGGCGCAGCGTAGCTACTCGATCGCATCAGCCCCGGAGGACGGCCACGTCATGCTGACCATCGAACGGCTGGCCGACGGTGAGGTGTCTCCTTACCTGGTCGACGAGCTCAAGATCGGCGATCAGCTCGAGTTGCGCGGACCGATCGGCGGCTACTTCGTGTGGGAGGCCACCTCCGCCGGTCCGGTGCTGCTCGTCGCCGGAGGCTCGGGCGTCGTGCCGTTCCGTTCGATGTTGCGGCACCACCTGGCGGCAGGTAGCGCAGCGCCGATCCGGCTGCTCTATTCGGCCCGCTCGCAGTCGTCGCTCATCTACCGCGACGAGCTGACGCGCCTGTCCGCGTACCCGGAAACCGACGTCCGCATCACCCTGACCCGTGAGGAGCCAGGCGGCTGGGACGGGCACCGGGGCCGGATCGACCGGGGATTCCTCGATCTGGTGGCGTGGCCAGCTGCTGACCGTCCGTCGGTGTACGTGTGCGGGCCGACCGCTTTCGTGGAGACGGCGGCGGACGCGCTGGTCACGCTCGGCCATGAGCCCGAACGGATAAGAACAGAACGCTTCGGCGGGACGGGGACGTGATGACCGTGTTGGACGGCAACTCGATCGCGGGCGAGCTACGCTCGGCGTTCGGTGTGGAGATGACGATCGCCGTCGGAACCTGCGCGACGTGCGGGGCGAGCAGCCCTCTCGCCGAGTTGCGGGTCTACCTCGACGCGCCCGGCGTCGTAGGCCGTTGTGCGAACTGCGAGCGCGTCCTGCTGGTCATCGTGAGGAGCCACGGGATCGCGTGCGTCGACGTGTCCGGTTTCGCCGCGCTGGATCAACCGACCCGGGTGTGACGCCGCCTGCGGGGCGCCGGTCGCGGCTCAACCCTTGCGAAGATCGGGGGCCGGGGCGCCGACCAGGGACGTGCGCACCCGGTTCCAGACCGTGTGCATCGCCGCCTGGACCGCTCTGGACGTGTGCCCGAGCATGCGCACACCGGCGCCGCACCCGGCCGGCAGCTCGCTGACCCCGGCAAGCACGTCCGGTACCTCCGCAAGCGCCTCACGGAGCAACGTGACGAGGTCGGGCGGTGGCATCCGCGAGCACACCACATAGAGGCCGGCCACGACGTCGTAGCCACCGAGCACGCCCGGCGAGCTCGGGTCGCCGATGTGGCCGGGCCGTAGCCGCATCGTGTCGGCGAACAGCAGCGTGCCGTCGAGGTCACGAGCCTCGGTCTCGGCCCAGCACAGGTCATAGGCGTGCGCCTCGTCATGCGCGACCCTGCCGGGCAGGAGGATCTCACCGAGGATGACCGTCGCGTCCTCGGCTGCCGTGAGGGAGGTCCGCTGGAACAGCCGCGACCCGCGGAACGGCACGACGGGGTCGGGCAGATATTCCAGCACCGCACCGGCACCGACGCGGAGGTTGACCAGCTGTGTCGCGAAGTTGTCCCGGGCGGTGAAGACCTTGGTCGAGGACTGGGTCGTGACGTGCACGGCGGAGCCGGGCGCGCAGTCGATGTCCACCCGGTACCGGTCGCCCTGGACCATCCCGTCGCCTTGCTGCTGCAGGAAGAGGAACGCCATGTCGGGCCGGCCCGGATCCAGATAGATCGGCCGATAGATGTGCAGCGGCGCCCGCTGGTACTGCCGTATCACCTTGGTGCTCCCCGCGCATGGGGCCAGCGCCAGGTCGAGCACTCCCGTCTTCCCCGGGGCCCCGACCGCCAGGCCGTCCAGGACCGTGCCGTCGAAGGTGAGAAGTTCGTCGGGCAGGCCGGTGGGCGTGCACCACGCCACGTCGTCCCGTCGGGTCATCTCGGACCGGCGGCAGGAGCGAACCGGCTGATGACCTCACCGATCCGGTCCATGACCTCGTCGAGCCCGTCGCCGGTGAAGCAGTTGGTGAAGACGAAGGGCCGGCCGTCACGCACAGCGCGGGCGTCCCGGTCCATCACCGACAGATCGGAGCGGACGAGGTCGGCCAGGTCCACCTTGTTGATCACCAGCAGATCGGAGTGGGTGACCCCGGGGCCGCGCTTGCGCGGAATCTTGTCACCCTGCGCGACATCGATCACGAAGATGAAGTAGTCGGCGAGAGCCGCGCTGAACGTCAGCGTCAGGTTGTCGCCGCCCGACTCGACGAGCACGACGTCCGCATCGGTGAAGCGATCGGTCAGTTCGGCGACTGCGTCGAGGTTCATGCTCGGGTCGTCCCGTACCGCGGTGTGCGGACAGGAGCCGGTCTCCACCCCCACGACCCGCTCCGGCGCGAGCACACCGGCGAGCGTGCGTCGCACGTGCTGGGCGTCCTCGCTCGTGAAGATGTCGTTGGTGACGACGAGCGGGCTGTGCCCCGCCGCGATGAGCAGTGGGACCAGGTCCTCGATCAGCGCCGTCTTACCCGAACCGACCGGCCCTCCGATGCCGATCCTGGTGATGCCCGGGGCCCGGACACCGGCGAACCCGGCCATCGGACCGTGGGTGTGGGTGTGGGTGTGTGGCTCCATGTCGCGTGTCCCATTCCTCAGCTGGCGAACAGCCGGAGTTCGGATTCCTCGTGCAGCATCGCCATGACGTCCAGCAGTGGCGTGCAACTGGCGATGTCGGGAACGTCCTTGTCGACGACGTGCAGCGCGGCCTCGCCCATGACGGCGCGCACGTCGTGCAGCACGGCCTGAGCCGTGTTGTGGTCGGTCACGGCCAGCCGCACGGCTGCCGCGACCCAGTTGGCGGAGAACGCGAACAGCTCACCGGCCACCGACTCCAGGCGTGGCACCCCGAGGGATGCGCTCACGACACCGAGAACCACCGCATGGTTGCCCGGCGAGCGCCCGCTCCGGACCTGCCTCGCGTAGTCCGACACCGCCCTGTGATCGAAAGCCGATGTCGCGATGCGCAGCAGGGCACGCCCTGTGCGTGCAGACGTCTCCCTGGCCTCCCGGGAGAGCTTCACCGCGGTCAGCCGCTCGTCGGCCCGCGTGACCAGCTCCAGATCGAGGGAGTCAGGGGTGGCTGTGGCACGGTGCGCACATGCCAGCCCGATCCCGTCCGTCGGCGCGACGGCGAGCTCCAGGTGGTCACGCAGCAGGGCCGACAGCAGTGCGGGGTCACCGGGCGTGGCCAGCCGACCGGTCTGCGCCAGCGTCTCCAACCCGGAGGACAGCGTGTAGCGGCCGCTGGGGAACGCTGAGTCGCTCAGCTGCAGAACGGAGAGGAATCCCGTCAACATCCGGGACCTCCGACGAGTTGCGGATGGTCCGGCATCAGACGATGTAGTACAGCTGGGACATCGGCACCTCGCTGACCGCGGGCACAACGGCCGGCTGACCGTCCACGTCGACCTGGTAGGTCTCGGGGTCCACGGAGATGTCCGGGGTCAGGTCGTTGCGCACCATCTGCGCCTTGCCGACGGTGCGGCACCCACGCACCGCTTCGGTCCACCTGTCGAGCCCGAGCCGCTCCATGACCTGGGCGTCCGCGGCCGCCTGCGACACGAATGTCACCGACGTCCGCCCCGCCGCCTTCCCCAGCCCGGCGAACATCGGTTGCAGCAACACCGGTTCCGGGGTCGGGATGGATGCGTTCGCGTCCCCCATCACCGACCAGGCGATGAGGCCGCCCTTGATCACGCACTTCGGTTTGACACCGAACATGTTCGTCGGCCACAGCACGATGTCGGCGAGCTTGCCCGGCTCCAGTGAGCCGACGAGGTGACCGATGCCGTGCGTCAGTGCCGGGTTGATCGTCAACTTCGCCAGGTAGCGCAGGATCCGCTCGTTGTCGTCACCAGCCGTTTCCCCTGGCAGGCTGCCGGTCAGCTTCTTCATCTTGTCCGCGGTGCGCCAACACGTCGCGACGGTGTCACCGACGCGACCCATGGCCTGCGAGTCCGACGAGTACATGCTCAGCACGCCCATGTCGTGCAGCACGTCCTCGGCCGCCTCGGTCTCAGCGCGGATACGGGACTGTGCGAACGCCACGTCCTCCGGATTGTCCGGGTTCAGATGGTGCGTCACGATCGTCATGTAGAACAGGTTGTCCGTCGTGTCCGTGGTGTACGGACGCGTCGGATTGGTCGAGGACGGCAGCACGTTCGGCAACGACGCGATGGCCATCATGTCCGGGGCGTGCCCGCCGCCCGCGCCCTCGGTGTGGTAGCTGTGGATCGTCCGCCCGTCGATCGCGTCGAGCGTGTCCGCGAGGTACCCGCTCTCATTGAGGGTGTCCGCGTGCAACGCGACCTGCACGTCGTACTCGTCGGCCACCTCGAGCGCGCAGTCGAGCGCGGCCGGTGTGGCCCCCCAGTCCTCGTGGACCTTCAACCCGAATGCGCCCGCCTCCACCTGCTCACGCAGACCCTCCGGCCGGCTGCTGTTGCCCTTGCCCATCAAGCCGACGTTGACCGGGAGAGTCGCGGTCGCTTCCAGCATCCTCGCCATGTTCCACGGACCAGGCGTGCACGTCGTGCCCTTGGAGCCGTCAGCAGGACCGGTGCCCCCGCCCAGCAGGGTGGTCACCCCGCTCGAGAGGGCGTGCGGAACCTGCGCCGGCGTGAGGAAGTGCACGTGGGTGTCGATCGCACCCGCGGTAGCCACGAGACCCTCGCCGGAGATCACCTCCGTACCCGGCCCGATGACGAGGTTCGCGGACACCCCGTCCTGGACGTACGGGTTGCCGGCCTGGCCGACCCCGACGATCCGCCCGTCCTTCACGCCGATGTCGGCCTTGACGATCCCCACCACCGCGTCCATGACGATGACCGAGGTGATCACCAGGTCCAGCACGCCGTCGACGTTGCGCAGTCCGGGTGCTTGCGCCATACCGTCGCGGATCGACTTGCCACCGCCGTAGACGGCCTCCTCACCGGGGAGGATGCGGGTGCTCTCGACGCGGGCGATCAGCTCGGTGTCGGCCAGCCGGAACCGGTCGCCCGCTGTCGGACCGTAGAGCGACGCGTACCGCCTTCTCGAGACCGTGCTCATGGCCGCTCGTCCATTCCGGAGAACCCCAGTTCGGCGGCCCGGGCCAACGCCTGGCTCGCTGTCCATCGGGCCGACATGCCACCGTCGAGCAGACCGCTGAACCCGATCACCCGACCGGCCCCGCCGAACTCGACCAGGTCGACGTCGCGCTCGTCACCGGGCTCGAAACGGATCGACTGTCCCGACGGCACGTTCAGGCGCATGCCCAGCGTCGCCGCCCGGCGGAAGTCCAACACCCGGTTCACCTCGAAGAAGTGGAAGTGGGAGCCGACCTGGATCGGCCGGTCACCGGTGTTGCGCACCGAGAGGCGCAAGGTGCGCCGCCCACTGTTGATCTCGATCGGGTCGTCGTCGAGCAACCATTCACCTGGAATCATCGTCAGCCCCTAGGGAATCGGGTTGGCCACGGCCAACAGTTGCGTGCCCGTCCGGAAAGTGGCCTCGACCTGGACCACGTTCACCATCTCCGGCACACCGGGCAGCACGTCGTCCCGGCTCAACACCTGCTTGCCGAGCTCGGTCGCCTCGGCGACCGAGCTTCCGTCCCGGGCCGCTTCCAGCAACGCCTCGGTGATCAGAGCGATCGACTCGGGAAGGTTCAGCTTGAGACCGCGATCCCGGCGCCTGCGCGCCAGCTCGGCCACCTGGTAGATCACCAGCTTCTCGAGCTCCCGGGGGCTGAGCATCAAGGACGACAGGGAGGTCTCGATACGTGGTTCCGCCGAACCGCTGGGCACCGTCATGTCAGAACCCGGCCAGCCCCTGCGGGCTGTTGTAGGGGATCTCCGCGCTGGTGACCTCGGTGAGCGAGCCGTCCGGTCGGACCGCGTACCCGACGAGCTTCGAGGCGTTGCCATAGATCTGGTACAGGTAGCCACCGTCCGGGGTGATCCAGCTGTCGTTCGGGCCGCTGCTGACCGTCCCGTTGAGCGCCCGGAACGTCCCGTCACCGGGCACCTTCGGGCACGCGGAATGGTGGGCCAGCGAGATCACGTCACCGTCGATACGGAAGGTGCTGATGTGGCTGTATCCGAAGTTCGTGGCGAATACCCACTGGTCGTCGGGCGACACCGCCAGCCAGCACAGCTCGGACGGCAGCCCCCCGCCGGTGTCGATCTTCACCACCGGGCCGGTTCCGAGCTCGCCACGTTCGTCGAACGTCGCCAGTGCGATGCCGTCGGCGACGGCATAACCGATGACGAGGTGATCCGGCCGGTGGTGCAGGAACGCGGGGTAGAACGGCGATGCGCCACCACCGTCCTGGAACAGCCCCTCCCCCAGCGAGCCGTTCGCCGTCACCGGGAAGACGACGATGCCGTCCGGGTCGGGCGCGTTGGACGCCACCGACTTCTTCGTGCCGTCCGGCTGGTCCGCCCAGAGGATCGGGGAGCCGTCCGGATTGGCCCCGGCCGGTTGGTCGAACGTGGTGCCGACGACCAGGAACTTCTCGTCCGGGGACAGCACGACCATCGTGGACACCCGCAGCGGCTTGTCCGGGGTGTTCACGGTGTAGCCCTCCGGCCGGGCTTTGAGCTTGCCATCGGTGCTCACCGACATCAGGCGGACGTGGTCGGGGCCGAAGGAGTGCAACACGAACAGCGTGCTGCTCGCCGCCGAGTACGCCAGCGACTTCGCGGTGCCGCTCCTGCCGGTGACGATGTTTCCGGTCCGCTTGACGTCCAGCAGCGTCAGCTTGCCGTCCTCGCCGACGCCGAAGCTCGAGACCGAGTTGTCACCACCGTTGGTGGCGAACAGGAACCGCTTGTCCGCCGTGACCATCACGCTGCCGGCCGCCTCGAAGGCGTTGGGCGCGCTCTCCTGCCCACTGATCGGCTTGTACAGCCCGGAACCCGCGCCTCCGGTGGGAATGCGTTCCACCTCGGCGATCGAGCCGTCCGAAGCACGCGCGTAGTGGATGACGACGTTCTCGACCTCGTTGGTCTGGATGTACACGTGACCGGTGGCGTACATGTCCTGATCCATATGTCTCTCCCGTTTCCCGTTCTTCTGCTCGGAACATGCCCCGACTTCCGCGTCCTCGCGTCAGGGGACACCCGAGCCACACCCCCGGTTCATGCCCCGGTCCGAGGAGGTGCCGGCCGGCGGTTCCTCGGACCAGCCGGCGTTTCGGTTCCTATACGGACGGCTCGACCACGCTGCGCACGGCAGCCAGGAGCGCGGCCCGGTGCTCGTCCAGCCGGGCGGAGACCGGTTCGTCACCTGCGGCCGCACGCAGGGCCGCAGGCGCGCTGAGCCAGCTCTCGGTCATGCGCAGGACGAGCGCGAACAGGTCGGCCGAAGGGATGTCGGCGCGCAGCCTGCCCGCGCGCTGCGCCGCGGCGACCGCCTCCAACCGGTCGCGGTAGGTGGCCACCTCCGTGTCGGTCGGCTCGGCGCGCTCGAAGGCGCGCCAGACGGCGATGCGGCGCGCCTCGGGATTGGCCAGTACGTAGTCGAACCTGGTGGCCGCGAACCCGATCAGGTCCCCGTCCCGCAGCGGAACCGCTGTGGTGACCGCCTCCGCCTGGTCGTCGACCACGGCGTCGAACAGCCGGTCCTTGTCGCCGAAGTACACGTAGATCAGACGCTTGTTGGCACCCGCACGCTCCGCGATGCGGTCGATGCGGGCCCCGGCCAGCCCGTACTCGGCGAACTCCTCGGTCGCGGCGCGCAGCAGCAGCGCCTTGGTCGCCGCGGCGTCGCGGGGGCGTGGTCGGCGCTCTGCCGATGACGCGGACATGTCCGTCACCACGCGACGGGACCGGTGGCGTCGAAGAAGCCACCGGTGGGGCCGTCCGGGCCGACCTGGGCCATCCGGACGATGACCTCAGCGCCCTGCTCGACGGTCTGGGTGCCGGCGTGATGGTTGAGGTCGGTGGCGGTGAAGCCGGGGTCGACGGCGTTGATCCGGATGCCGGGGAACGCCTTCGAGTACTGGACGGTCAGCATGTTGACCGCGGCCTTGGACGACGGGTAGGCGATGTCCGGGTAGAAGTGCGAGGGGTTCGCCGGGTCCCCGAGGTCGCGCGTCACGGACAGGCCGCTGCTGACGTTGACCACCACCGGGGCGGCGGACCCCGCCAGCAGCGGCAGGAACGCGTGCAGCATGCGGACCTGCCCGAACACGTTGGTCTCGAACACCTCTCGCACCGAGTCGCCGGTCACGTCGGCGACGGGGACGAACCCGCCGTCGGCGGTACGCGGCTCGATGCCGGCGTTGTTGACCAGCACGTCCAACCCGCCGTCGGCCTCGATCGCCTTCGCGGCGGCGGCCACGGACGCGTCGTCGGTCACGTCGAGCTGCACGAAACGCGCGCCGAGCCCTACTGCGGCGGTGCTGCCCCGCGTGACGTCGCGGGCGCCCGCGTACACGGTGTGACCTGCGGCCACCAGCTGCCGGGTGACCTCGTAGCCCAGGCCCTTGTTCGAGCCGGTGATGAGGACGGTGGACATCGCTACCTCCCGAAGATCTTCTAACTAACCGGATGTTTAACGGTAAGGCCGGCCGCTAAATCAGTCAACAGTTAGTTACTTAGGGATCGCCGGTCGTCTCGCGGCTCCGCCTCACTCCGGGGTCAGGGCTGCGTGATCGGGGCGAGCCAGACGCCGACGAGGGCGTCGATCAGGCCGGAGGCAGCATCGTGC
Source organism: Pseudonocardia sp. OZ21 (assembly GCF_059359135.1). Lineage (NCBI taxonomy): Bacteria > Bacillati > Actinomycetota > Actinomycetes > Pseudonocardiales > Pseudonocardiaceae > Pseudonocardia > Pseudonocardia sp. OZ21. The sequence continues at coordinate 43,158 of NZ_JCADBN010000010.1, read as the reverse complement.
CAGGTGGCACGGGGGGTGGGGGTCCCCTCGGCGAGTGCGCGCTCCCGCTCGGCGATGACGTGCACCATGAGGTGCCGTCCGATGTCGCCGCGTTCGATGCGGACCTCGACCGGCAGTGCGGGCAGGCAGCGGTTGAGGCCGTCGAGGATGCGATGCAGGGCCGGCGAGGTCAGGGACTCCTCGATCATGATCTCCCGCAGGGCGGGGTCGGTCATGACCTGGGCGCCGAAACGGGCGTACCAGGTGGGAGCGCCGAGACCGGCGAGGTGTTCGGGGATGGGCCGCACGAGACACGCGACCCAGTCGCGGACCTCCGGGCTGTCGCCGATGTCGGCGAGCAGGCGTTCCCTGATCCGCTCGATCTGCTCGCTGTGACGCCGGATGATGGCCCGGACCAGGTCGGTCTTGGTGCCGAAGTGGTAGCCGACCACGGCGGTGTTGCCCTGGCCCGCGGCTTCGCCGACCTGGCGGTTGGAGACGGCATACACGCCGTGCTCGGCGAACAACCGCTCGGCGGCGGCCAGGATGCGATCGCGGGTGACGGTGTTGCGCTCGGCGCGGGAGGCCCGCGGGGCGCGTGGAGCTTGTGCCGGCACCGTCACCACCGCACCGGGAGTTCTTTCGCACCGCCGACGGTCCGCGCCGGCGCGGGGTGGGCGACCAGTTGCTCCCAGCGGCTGCGATCGGCGAGCACCATGGCCATCATCCTGCCGATCGTGGTGACGCGCGGGTCGGAGAGCAGGTACTCCGGTGTCCGCTCCGCGGCGTCCGAACTCATCGCGACCTCCCTGTCCGACTGCGCGGCGAGCACGGGCCGACCCGGCGCGCCGGTACCGAGTGAACCGTACCGGCTGGATTAACTCAATCACTTGATTTAGACTCCGGCCCGTCCTCCCCTCCCGCCGAGCTCGGAGCCGTCCTCGATGAGTTCACCCAGCGCGCCGGCGACCGGCCCCGTTGCGGTCCGGTCGCCCGCCACGGTGCTGGTGGCCGTGCTCGCGTTCGCCGGGATCGTGGTCTCGCTGATGCAGACCCTGGTCATCCCGCTGATTCCCCAGCTGCCACAGCTGCTGAACGCCCCGCCTGCCGACACCACGTGGGCCATCACCGCCACACTGCTCGCCGGCGCCGTCGCCACCCCGACCGTGGGCCGGCTCGCGGACATGCTCGGCAAGCGCCGGATGCTCATGGTCTGCCTGATCATCCTGGTGGTCGGCTCCGTGATCGCCGCGCTGAGCACGACGCTGGTGCCGCTGGTGATCGGCCGCGCGTTGCAGGGTCTGGCGGCGGGCGTGGTGCCGCTGGGGATCAGCCTGATGCGGGACCAGCTCCCCCCGGAGCGCCTCGGCTCGGCCACCGCCCTGATGAGCGCATCGCTCGGTGTCGGCGGTGCGCTCGGCCTGCCCATCGCCTCGCTGGTCGCCCAGTACGCCGACTGGCACGTGCTGTTCTGGGCCGCGGGCGCCATGGGGGCCATCGCCACCGTCCTCGTGCTCACCCTGATCCCGGAGTCACCGCAGCGCGCCGGGGGACGCTTCGACCTCGTCGGCGCCGTCGGTCTGTCGGTCACGCTGGTGTGCCTGCTGCTGGCCATCTCCAAGGGCGGTACCTGGGGCTGGACCAGCGGTCTGACGCTCGGACTGTTCGCCGTGGCGGTCGTCGCGCTCGCCGCGTGGGGCTGGTGGGAGCTGCGCACCCCGCACCCGCTCGTCGACCTGCGCATCAGCCGCCGGCGTCAGGTGCTGCTCACCAACACCGCATCGGCGGTGTTCGGGTTCTCGATGTTCGCGATGTCGCTCGTGCTGCCCCAACTGCTGCAGCTGCCCACGGACACCGGGTACGGGCTCGGCCAGTCGATCTTCGCCGCCGGCCTCGTCCTCGCCCCCGGCGGCCTGGTCATGATGGCGATGAGCCCGGTCTCCGCGCGGATCACGGCCGGCCCCGGCCCGCGCACCACCCTCATGCTCGGTGCGCTCGTCGTCGCCATCGGCTACGGCCTGGGCGTGGTGCTGCACGCCACCATCTGGCAGCTCCTGCTCATGTCCGTGTTCATCAGCGCCGGCATCGGCCTCGCCTACGGCGCCATGCCCGCGCTGGTCATGGCCGCCGTGCCCGTCACGCAGACCGCCGCGGCGAACAGCCTCAACAACCTCATGCGCGCTCTCGGCACGTCCATCGCCAGCGCCGTGGCCGGAGTGGTCCTCGCCCAGATGACCGTCCCGTTCGGCCCGGTCGCCGTGCCGTCGGAGAACTCCTTCCGCGTCGTACTCGGCCTCGGCGCGGGCGCCGCACTCGTCGCGCTCGCCATCGCCTCCTTCATCCCACGCCGACGCCCTGCCACCGCCCCGGCGCCCGTGCCTGCCGCTCCCCCGCAAGCACTCCCCCTGCCCCCGCGCGCGGAGGCCGATCACCGGGAGAGCACGGTCGTCCCACTGCTGCACGGAGTGGTCCGCCACGGCGGCCGGCCTGCGCACGACGCCGTGCTCACCGTCGTCGACACGGCGGGCCGCCAGCTCGGGCACGCCCGCAGCGACGCGGGCGGCCACTACCGCATCACCCGTGACGGCGACGGTCACGTCTACCTGCTCGTCGTGCAGTGGGCCGGCACCTCCCGGGCCGAGTACCTGCAGACCGCGGGCCTGAGCCCCCACGACATCGACCTCGACGTCCCGCTCGCCGAGGGGTCCCGGCGTCTCGAGACCGCCGAAGCCACCACCTGAGCAGCCGCCCGGCGGATCTCTCCGCATGAACTTGCCCCTTCCCACCACGGAGAGGGCAAGCCAGAAAGGAAGCCAGTGACCGACGCAGCGCCCCTGACCGACGACCAGACCGACCGGGCAGAGAGCTGCTGTCCCTCGACCCGCCCGATCACACCCGCCTGCGGCGCATGCTCACCCCGGAGTTCACCGTCCGGCGCATGCGCCGCCTGGAACCACGCATCGTCGCGATCGTCGACGCCCACCTCGATGCCCTCGAACGTCTGGGGGCGCCGGCCGACCTCGTCGCCAACTACGCCCTGCCCATCCCCTCGCTGGTCATCTGCGAGCTCCTCGGAGTCCCCGCCACCGACCAGAAGGAGTTCCAGCAGCGCACCAACCGTCAGCTCGACATCACCCTGTCCGAGCCGGAGAAGGTCGAGCTCGCCCGCGAGTCACTGGCCTACATGCAAGGGCTCGTCGCGCGCGCCCGCCGCGACCCCGGCGAGGACCTGCTCGGCATGCTCATCCGCGAGCGCGACGAGGATCTGACCAACGCGGAGCTCGTGGGCATCGGCAACCTGCTGCTCGTCGCCGGCCACGAGACGACCTCGAACATGCTCGGCCTGGGCACTCTCGCGCTGCTGCGTCACCCCGACCAGCTCGCCATGGTCCGCGACGATCCCGACAGCGTCCCGGGTGCCGTCGAGGAGCTGATGCGCTGGCTGTCCATCGTCAACAGCGGCTCCCCGCGGCTGGCCACCCGCGACGTCGACATCGACGGCACCACCATCCGTCGCGGCGCCCTGGTGCTGTTCAACCTCCCCACCGCCAACCGCGACCCCGCGCTCCTCGACGACCCCGAACGCTTCGACATCACCCGCAAGGCCACGAGCCACGTCGGCTTCGGTCACGGCATCCACCACTGCCTCGGTGCGCCGCTGGCCCGCCTGGAGATGCGCATCGCCTTCCCCGCGCTGCTCCGACGCTTCCCCCAGCTGCGCCTGGCCGTGCCCGACGACCGTGTCGCCTTCGCCTGGCACAAGGCCATCTACGGGCTCGAGGAGCTCCCCGTCGCCTGGTGATCGCTGCGGCCCGGCCTTTCGCAGTCCGTGGAGCGGGGGCGGATAGCGTCATCCCCTTGAACCAAGGAGATGATGTGACGTCGCAAGGAAATCGTTCGTCGGTGGGCACGCAGCTCGCCGATGCGCTCACGGAGTTGGCCGCGGCTGTGGTGGGACCCGTCCTGCTGCCCGGCGAGCCGGACTACGAAGCTGAACTGACCGGATACAACGTCGCGTTCCGCCAGGACCCGGTGGCCGTCATCGGTGTGACGTCGGTGGCCGACGTGAGTGCGGCTGTGCGCTTCGCCGCAGGACAGAACCTGCCGGTCGCGGTCAAGTCCACCGGGCACGCCCAGATGCGGCAGGCCGACGGCGCGCTGTTGATCAGCACCAGCCGGATCGACGACGTCGAGATCGACGCCGCCGCCCGGACTGCCCGCATCGGTGCCGGAGTGCGCTGGAGCAGCGTGGTGGAGGCGGCAGCTCAACACGGACTCGCCCCGCTCAACGGCGCAGCACCGAGCGTCGGCGTCATCGCCTACGTCACCGGCGGTGGCATCGGACCGCTCGCCCGTTCCTACGGCTTCGCGGCCGACCACGTCCGCTCGCTGGAGATCGTCACCCCGGACGGCGTCGCCCGGGAGGCGAGCCCGGACGGGAACACGGACCTCTTCTGGGCCGTGCGGGGCGGCAAGGGCAACTTCGGTGTGGTCACCTCCGTGGTGGTCGACCTGTTCCCGGTACGCACCCTGTACGGGGGCGGCATCTTCTTCCCCGGCGAGTCGGCGCAGGAGGTACTGACTGCGTACCGGGGCTGGGTCGCAACGGTGCCGGACGCGATGACGTCCTCGATCGCCCTGCTCCGGCTCCCGCCGGACCCGAGCCTGCCGCCGCCCCTGCAGGGCAGGTTCGTCGTCCACCTGCGGATCGCCTACAACGGTCCCGCAGCGGAGGGCGAGCGGCTGGTCGCGCCGCTGCGGGAGGCGGCGCCGATCGTCATCGACGCCGTCGGCGAGATGCCCTACTCGGCAGTCGGCACCATCCACAACGACCCGCCCGGGCCCATCCCGTTCCAGGACACCTCCACGCTCCTCACGGAGCTGCCGGTGGAGGCCGTCGACACCGTGCTGAAGCTCTTCGGCCCGGGCGCCGACACGCTCGTCACGCTGCTGGAGATCCGGCACCTCGGTGGTGCCCTCTCGCGCAAGCCCGAGCACGCCAACGCGGTCGACGGCCGGGACGCCGGCTTCCTCGTCTATGCGGTCTCGATAGTTCCGCCTGACGTGGCGGGCCCGGCAGTCGCCGAGCTCGATGCACTGCAGGCGGCGCTGGAGCCCTGGAAGACCGGGGGTGTCTCGTTCAACTTCACCACCAGTGGCTCGCCCGAGCTCGTCGCCACCGCCTTCAGCAGCGAGACGCACGCCCGCCTGCTCGAGCTGAAGGCCCGGTACGACCCGGCGAACCTGTTCCGCTTCGCGGGGCTGACCCGCTGACCCCCTGACCCCTGACCGGGACAACGGTGTCTCGGTCTACCTGGCGAGCAGGGCGCGCAGGGCTTTGATCACCTCGGTGGGGGCCTCCTCAGCCATGAAGTGCCCACAGGACACGGTGGCGTGGTCCAGGTCGGGGGCCCAGGCCCGCCACCGGGCGGCGGCGTCGAAACCGAGGGCGGCACCCCAGTCCTGCTGCCGCACCGTCACCGGCATCCGCAGTCGGTTGCCGGCCTGCCGGTCGGCCTCGTCGTGATCGACGTCGACCGTGGCCGAGGCCCGGTAGTCGGCGACGATCGAGGGGACCGCGCGGCGGGACGCCTCCAGATAGGCGGCCCGGACGTCGACGGGGATCGCGTCCGGATCGACGGCCCAGATGTCGAGGAAGTGACCGAAGAACGCGTCCGCCGCGCCGCTGATCATCAGCTCGGGCAGGCCGGGCGGCTGGGCCATCAGGTAGAGGTGGAAGCCGACCGCGGCGGACGTGCCGTGCATGACGTCCCACGTGTCGAGGGTCGGCAGGACGTCGAGCGAGGCCAGGTGGGTGACCGCGACGGGGTGGTCGAGCCCGGCGCGGATGGCGACCAGCGCACCCCGGTCGTGGCCGGCGAGTGCGAACCGGTCATGCCCGAGTGCGCGGGCGAGCGCGACGACGTCGGCGGCCATGGTGCGCTTGGAGTAGGTCTGCCCGTCGGTGTCGGCCGGCTTGTCGCTGTCGCCGTAGCCGCGCAGGTCGGGGCAGATCACCGTGTGGTCGGCGGCCAGGTCGGCGGCGACGTGCCGCCACATCAGGTGGGTCTGGGGAAACCCGTGCAGCAGGACGACAGGGCTGCCCGAGCCGCCCACCGCCACGTTGAGCTGCACGCCGTCGGCGACGGTGACGCGCTGCCGGCTGAATCCGGCGATCTCCGGTGTCATGTGGACTCCTCGTCCGGTCTGGTCGGTGGTACGGGCCCACCCTCCGTTCCGCCGATCAGCACGCAGTCAGCGACCGCTCAGCTCGTCGGGCCGGGCGGCGGAGGCCGATAGGTTGGGCGCCGATGGTGGGTTTCGGTGTGCTCGGCCCCGTGGAGGCCGCGAACGAGCACGGCCCGGTCAACCTGAAGGGCCCGCGACATCGGGCCGTCCTGGCCCGGCTGCTGGTCGCGAGAGGCCGCGCCGTGCCGGTCACCCGGCTGATCGACGATCTGTGGGACGAGGCGCCCGACGGCGCGCTCGGCGCGGTCCAGACGTTCGTCGGCGCTCTGCGGAAGGCGCTCGAGCCGGACCGCCCGCCGCGGACCCCGGCCCGGCTGCTGGTCACGGCGCCGCCCGGGTACGCGCTGCGCGCCGACCCGGAGGCGGTGGACGCGTGGCGTTTCGAGGCCGCGGTCGCCGCCTCGGGCCGGCTGCTGGCCGACGGGAGAGCGGAGGAGGCCCGCAGCCTGCTCGACGAGGGGCTCGGGCTCTGGCGGGGACCGGCGTACGCGGAGTTCGCCGAGCAGGGCTGGGCGCGCGGGGAGGCCGCCGGCCTGGACGAGCTGCGCCTGCTGGCCGTGGAACGCCGGGCCGAGGCAGGGCTGGGCGCCGGCCGGGCCGCCGAGTCGGTGCCCGATCTGGAGGCCCACGTCGCGGCTCACCCGCTGCGCGAGGACGGCAGGCGGCTGCTGGCACTGGCGCTCTACCGGGCGGGGCGCCAAGGCGACGCGCTGACCACGCTCCGCCGGGCGCGCACGATGCTGCGGGCCGAGCTGGGCGTGGACCCCGGACCGAGCCTGCGGCAGCTGGAGGCGGACATCCTCGCCCAGGCCCCGCACCTCACCGCGCCGCTCGCGCACCGCGGGCAGAGCCCGGCGCCCACGGCGGTCGGCCGACCGGGGCCGGCCGGACATCCGTTCGTCGGCCGTGCCGGGGAGCTCGCCGAGCTGGCGGACGCCGCGCAGGCCACTGTGACGGCGGGCCGGCCGCGGCTCGTACTGCTGTCGGGAGCGGCCGGCGCGGGCAAGACGGCGCTCGCCACCACCCTGACCGAACGCCTCGCGGCCACCGGCTGGACCACGGCGTGGGGGGCCGCCCCCGAGCAGCGGGGCGCGCCTGCGGCGTGGCCGTGGGCCCGGATGCGCGAAAGCCTCACCTCACCCGGGGCTGCGCCTCCCGATCCCGCCGATGCCGCAGGTGCTGATCCCGTCGCGGCGCGGTTCCTCCGGCATCGTGCGATCGGCTCCTTTCTGGCCAGGGTCTCCGAGCGGGGCCCGGTCCTGCTGGTCTTCGACGACCTGCACTGGGCCGACGAGGAGACCCTGGCCCTGCTGACCACGCTGGCGGCCGATCCGGGTGCCGGGCGCGTGCTGCTCGTCGGCACGTACCGCTCGACCGAGATCTCCGCGGGGCTGGCCGAGGCGCTGGCCCGCGCCGCCCGTACCGAACCGGCCCGGATCTACCTGGGCGGCCTGGCCGAGCCGCAGGTGCGGGAGATGGTCGAGGCCCTCACCGAGCGCGAGACGACCCCGGCGGACGCCCGCGTGATCCACGCGCGCAGCGGGGGCAACCCGTTCTTCGTGCGGGAGCTCGTCCGGCTCTGGGAGGCTGAGGGCCAGGCCGGTTTGCACGCCGTGCCCTCCGGCGTCCGCGACGTGATCCGGCATCGCCTGGCCGGGCTGGCCGAGCCGGCACGGACGCACCTGCGCCATGCCGCGATCATCGGTCCGGAGGTCGACCTCGACGTGCTGGTCCCGCTTGTGGGGGACGAGGAACGGGTGCTGGACTCCGTCGAGGCCGCCCTCCTCGCGGGCTTCCTCGTCGAGGAGAACGCCGACCGCCTGAGATTCACGCACGCACTCGTGCACGAGACGCTCTACCACGACATCACGCGCGCCCGCCGGGCCCGCCTGCACGCCGCGACCGCCGGGATCATCGAGCAGATCCGGCCCGGTGACGTGGAGGCGATCGCCCACCATGTCCTGCTGGCGGGAAGCCGGGTCACCACCGCCCGTACCGCGCGCTGGGCACGCGCCGCCGCAGAACGGGCGGAGCAACGCTTCGCCCCTCACGAGGCGGCGCGCCTGTGGCGGGAGACGGTGACGGCCCTCGACCGGACCGACGAGGGCGCCAGAGAGAGCGACCGCAACGGCCGGGAGCGGCTGGACGCGGTGATGGGCCTGGTCCGGGCGCTGGCGGTCACCGGCGAACTGCAGCAGGCCCGGAGCCACCGGGCCACGGCAGTCACGGCGGCCGAGGCGCTCGGCGACCCGTTGCTGACCGCCCGCGTGCTCGGCTCGTTCGACGTGCCCGCGATCTGGACGGCCAACGACGACGAGGCCCTGTCCGACCGCCTCGTCGCGGCAGCCGAACGCGCACTCGGAGCCCTCCCGGCCGACCGCGAGAGCGAACGCGGGCGCCTGCTGATCACGATCGCGATGGAACGGCGCGCCGACGCCGGACGACGCGGGGACGAGGCGGCGCGGGAGGCCGAGACGATCGCCCGCCGCCGTGGCGACCCCATCTTGCTGGCCTTCGCGCTCAACGGCCGTTTCCTGCAGACCTTCCACCGCGCGGGCCTCGCTCCGGAACGAGCCCGGATCGGCGAGGAGCTCATCGAGCTTGCCGCCCGGCACCGCGGGCTGGTGACCTTCGACGTGCTCGGGCACCTGATCCTCGTCCAGGCCGGCGCCGCCGTCGCCGATCTCGGTGCCGCCGACCGGCACGCCGCCGCGGCCGATCAACTCGCCGAACGCCACGACCTTCCGCTCGTCGGTGTCTTCACCGACTGGTACGCCGCGCTCCGGCTCGCACTGACCGGCCCACCCGAGGAGACGGCAGCCGCCTACCGGGCCGCCGCCCGGCGGCTCACCGGCACCGGGATGTCCGGCCTGGAGGACGGGATCCTCCCGCTGGCCCTGCTCAGCCTGAGCGCCCCCGACGTGCCGACCGGCATGGACGACGCCGACTGGGGCGCGTACGAACGCTGGGCCCGCCCGTTGTTGCTGTTCGCGGACGGCCACGGCGACCAGGCGCTCACCGCTGCACAAGCGGTCCCGGACTCCCCTTGCGACCTCCTCTTCGAGGCCCGCACCTGCCTGCACGCCATGACGGCGATCCGGACGGGAGACCGTCCGGCGATGGAACGCCTCTACGCCCGGTTGCTTCCCGCAGCCGGCGAGCTCGCCGGGGCCGGCAGCGGCCTGCTCACCCTCGGCCCCACAGCCCACCACCTGGGCACGCTGTCCACCGCTCTCGGGCGGCACCATCAGGCCGTCGGCCACTACCGGCAGGCCGAGGCGATCGCGGACAAGGCCGGGTCGCCGCGCTGGGCCACCGCCGCGCGCGATGCACTGCGCACCCTCGGCAGCCGGCGCACCGATTGACCACGAAAAGAGGACGAAAGCACGGATTCTGAACTACGTCATATCTGCCGGATGTGCGGATTGTCACAGAACTGGGCAACGCGGCTGCGTATCTCCATCGGCTAACCGACGACTCGCCGAACATCGCGTTACCAAGATTCGCCGAGATCGGCCCCGATCCCACTCAACGCCCCTACTGCGTGGAATGTCTACATCGCCCACCGCTCGCTTCCGCGTAAGAACGAGGAGACCAAAACAGTGGTCCACGGAGAATGGAGGGGGTTGACAACGGAGAGAAGCGCCGGGCTATCCTGGCCGGGTCATGCCCTCGGCGGGACGTTCCACAATCAGGGCTTCGTGTCGCACATCTGCGAGTACCGTCCGCGGTAACCTCGGGTGGTGGCAACGCGCTGCCTGCGCCCGGCTAATCACCGGGACCACCACAGCGGCCTGTTCTCGCCATCAGCGTCCGAAAGGCAAGCCACTGAACACCCGCATGCGCATCAAACTAGGTCTGCTTACGCTCAGTGCCATTGCCTTGACAGCATGTTCGGCCGCCCAGGCGCCGGCACCGGCGCAGGTGGCGCCGGCCCCGCCACCGGCGCAGGCACAGTCCGACCAGGGCCAGGGCTCGTCGTCGTCCTCCGGCGACAACTCCGGCGGCTCGTCGCAGGCTGCGGCGGCGCTCGGACAGCGCAGCTCGGAGGGCGGTTACTGGCCGGCTTCGCTCCAGCTGGGGCAGAACAACAGCCTGGGCAAAGTGGTGCTCGACGGTCAGGGATTCACGCTGTACCGATTCGACAAGGACACCGCTCACCCGTCGGCGTCGAATTGCACCGGAACCTGCCTGGCCAAATGGCCACCGGTGCTCACGAACAACAAGATCCAGATCCAGAACCTGGACCCGTCCGCATTGGGCGCCGTTACGCGCCCGGACGGAACGCAGCAGGTGACCGTCGGCGGCTGGCCGGTCTATCGGTACATCAACGATGTCGTTCCTGGTCAGGTCACCGGGCAGGGAGTCGGCGGAACCTGGTTCGCGATCGCGCCGGACGGCTCCAAGGCCGGTGGCGGCAAGTCCGTCAAGTAATAGCACCGGCTCCGAAGGAAACGACATGGCCGTGACCGTCACGGTAACCGTGCATTCGGATGATCCGTTGGCACTGGCCGGTGCTCTCAGTCATCTTCGTCATCAGCCGGCACTCGAGGTGGTCGAACCGTCGACGCCACCCGCCGGCGACTCGGTTGCCGTTGTACTGACCCAGCGGGTCGACGAAAGCACCGCCGTCGAACTGCGCAGGCTGGTTCGGGAGCCCGGACGGCGAGTGGTCCTGGTCACCGACCAACTCCGGGAGCCGGAGCTGATGGCGGTGCTGGAATTCGGGGTCCGCACCATTCTGTGGCGCGCCGAGGCCACCCAGAGCCGGCTGATCGGAGCGATCCGGTCGGCCGCGCAGGGGGACAGCAAACTCCCGCCGGACCTGCTCGGGCAGCTGATCGCCCACGTGAGCCGCGCCCAGCGGTCCACAACGGACCTGCCGTCGACGGCCGTGCCGGCCGTCGGTCTCGCACCACGCGAGATCGACGTGCTCAAGCTCGTCGCCGAAGGCCTCGACACCCAGCAGATCGCCGACAAGCTCGCCTACTCGGAACGCACCATCAAGAACGTCCTCCACGGCGTGATGTCCCGGCTGCAACTGCGCAACCGGGCCCACGCCGTGGCATACGCCCTCCGCGAGGGCTACTTCTGATGCCCCACGCTCGGACACGAGCACGCACCCGCCCTCACGGCCCAGGAGATCACCGATGATCCACGAGGTCGACGAGGCGCTGCGCTCACTGATCGGGACGCGTGCGCTGCCGGGCGTGATCACCGACATCCAGTTCGACGCGCCCACCCGCAACTGGGCGGCCCGGCGCAACTCCCCGACCGTCAACGTCTACCTCTACGACATCCGCGAAGAGGTCGCGTGGCGGGAACGGGGCGCGGTCGCCGTCCGGGACGCGGACGGCCGGATCGTCGCCCGGCGGCAACCGCCACGCTGGTTCCGGCTCTCCTACCTCGTCACGGCGTGGACCACCCGGCCCGAGGACGAGCATCGCCTGCTGTCGGCGCTGCTCATCCTGCTGTTGCAGCACGAGGCGATCCCGCGGGACACGCTGACCGGGACGCTGGCGGAGTTGAACGTGTCGATTCCGATGTCGGTCGCGGTACCGCCGTCCGAGTCGCGCTCGATCGCCGACCTCTGGTCCGCCCTCGGCGGCGAGCTGAAGCCGTCGCTCGACATGGTCGTCCTCGCGCCGTTCGTCGCCTCTCCCGAGTACGCGGTCGGACCGCCCGTCCTCGAGGAGACGATCACGATCCGGGATCGCAGGGGCGTGATCATCGACTCCGCCACCCGCGACTACCGCAACCGCCTGCCGTGACCGTTCGCGACCCGGCCGTTCCGTTGCTGCACCGGTTGGACCTGCTACACGCCCGGGCCGCGGACATCGTGCGGCAGCGCGCCACCGGCGACGCCAGCTCCGCCGACCCGTTGCGTGGCCTCTACCTCCCACCGGAGGTCGCGCTCCAGTGGGCCCACCGGCCGTCACCGGGCAGCGAAGCCCCGGACGCGGACGACGACGGGTACCCGGAGGCACTGGAACCCACCGAGGCGCCGGAGGACCGGCTGACCGGCCTGGCGCACAGGTTCATGCTCCCTGCGCTGGACGTCCACATTCTGCTGGCCGCACTCGCCCCGGACGTCGACCGCCGGTTCGAGCCCCTCTACGGATACCTCAACGACGACGTCTCACGCCGCCGCGTCACGGTCTCCGTCGCTCTCGAGCTGATCGGGCTGGGTCCCCACCACAGATCGGCCCGCGCTCGGATGCACCCGGCCGCGCCCCTGCTGCACGGCGGTCTGATGACCGTGGAGGACGACCGGGAGCGGCCCCTGCCCGGCCGGACGCTGCGTGTACCGGAACGGGTGGTCGCGTACCTGCTCGGCGACGACACGCTCGACAGCGAACTGCTCCACACGGTCCGGCAGGCGCCACCGCGCCCGGCCACCACAGGGCCGGAGCCGAACGCGTTCGAGGCACGGTTGGCGAAGCTGCTCCCCGACGCCTCGGTGGTGGTGCACCTGCGCGAGCACCGGCCGGGCACCGGGGTCGCCGTCGCCGTCGCGGCCCTGCAGCACGCCGGTCGCACCGTGCTGCGCTTCGACCTGCCGTCACCGGCGGATCCCGCGGCTGCCGTGGACCTGATCCCGGCGCTGGTCAGAGAGGCCCGCCTCCGCGAGGCCGCTCTCGTGATCAGCCCGCTGCCGGCGCATCCGGGCGCCGTGATGCGGACGCTGGAGCACGTCGACGTGCCCGTCGTTCTCGTCGACCCCAGGCCGTTCGACCCGAACTGGTCGCCGTCGGCCACCGCGGTGCTGTCGCTGGACCTGCCTCCCGGTGGCCTGGCCCCGACGGAGCTCTGGGCCGAGGAGCTGGGCGAGGCCGACGTCCCGGATCTCGCCGCAGCCGTGGCACCGTTCCGGCTCGGCCCGGACCAGGTGCGCCGCGCGGTCCGGTCCGCCCGTGCGCTCGCCGCCCTCGACAGCGCGCCACTGAGCCGCGTGCACATCCAGCACGGCGCCCGGCAGCAGTCGGCGCCGCTGCTCAACCAGCACGCCCGCCAGGTGCAACCCGAGGTCGGCTGGCCGGACCTCGTGCTGCCCGACGAGCCGTTGCAGCAGCTGCGCGAGCTGGTCGTGCGCGCCAGGCAGCGGGAACGGGTGCTCCGGGAATGGCGGCTGCGCCCCGGCGGTGGACGCGGACGCGGGGTGGTGGCCCTGTTCGCCGGCGACTCGGGCACCGGCAAGACGCTGTCCGCCGAGGTGGTGGCCGGTGAGCTGGGCGTCGTGCTCTACGTGGTGGAGCTGTCGTCCGTGGTCGACAAGTACATCGGCGAGACCGAGAAGAACCTCGAACGCATCTTCGCCGAGGCCGACCGCACCGACTCGGTCCTGCTGTTCGACGAGGCCGACGCCATCTTCGGCAAGCGCTCGGAGGTGAAGGACTCCCACGACCGCTACGCCAACATGGAGAGTGCCTTCCTCCTGCAGCGCCTCGAGTCGTTCGACGGCATCGCGCTGCTCACCACGAACCTGCGGGCCAACATCGACGAGGCGTTCACCCGCCGGCTGGACCTCATCGTGGACTTCCCGTTCCCCGATCCGGCGTTGCGGACCCAGCTGTGGCGGCAGTGCCTGACCCACGCACCCTGCATGCCGGACCTCGACCTGGCGGCGCTCGGGGACAGGTACGAGCTGTCCGGCGGTGGCATCCGGAGCGCCGCGGTGACGGCCGCCTACCTCGCCGCCGGTCGCGGTGGGCCCATCTCCGACGACGACGTCCTCATCGGCGCCCAGCGCGAGTACCAGAAGATGGGTCGCGTGGTCTGGTGATCCGCGCGGCGCGGTCAGTGGCCCGGTTCGAGGACCGGGGCGAGCCCGAAGGTGGCGAGCACCTGGGGGTCCTGGAACACCACGTTGTGTGCGATCCCCCGTGTGCTGACCGTCAGCACCTGGAGGGTGTGCAGGCGCAGCACCCCGGCCCCGTCGGGGCAGTAGGCGACGAGGGCGGGCTGACCGTTCGCCGAGGTCGGGACCATCCGCCAACCCGTGCCCCGCTTCGAACGCGCGCACGTAGCGCTCGACCGTCTCCCGGACGGACCGGTCGTCGGGCTCTCGCAGCGCGTTCTCCCGGGGTGCGGCCGCGGCCAGCGCTGCCCGCGCACGCTGCAGCGCGCTGTTGACCGCGGCGGCCGAGGTGTCGAGCTGGGCGGCGACCTCCGCCGCGGTGAACTCCAGGACGTCACGAAGGACGAGGACGGCACGCTGGCGCGGCGGGAGCAGTTGCATGGCGGCGATCAGGGCCAGCCGCCTCCCGGCGCGCGCGGTGGCCCGGGACAGGGGATCTCCCTCAGCGTGGCGCAGGTAGGTGTCGGGAAGGGGCTGCAACCACGGCACCTCGAAGTCCGGCACCAGCGGGGTCTCCGCTGGGCCGCGGGACCTGGCAGCTGTTCTCCACGCTCTGGCCCAGCCGCTCCGACGACTTCTCGGCCAGGATGAACACCGCCCCGAAATGGGTGGTGTCACGACGCTCACCGACGTCAGCGCGTGGGCCAACTCCACGGTGATCGGTGGGGAGCTCACCGACGAGGTACGACGGTTGCGGCGTGAGCGGGACGTCATCGTCATCGGCAGCACCAGCGTCGTGCACACGCTGATGGAGCACGACGTCGTCGACGAGTACCGCCTGCTGGTCTTCCCGACGGTCCTGGGCACCGGGCGGCGCCTGTTCACCGATCCCTCCGTGGCCCGGGACCTGCGTCTGGTGTCGGTCGAACAGAACGGTGCCGCCGCGCTGCTGCGCTACGAGAAGACCGGGTGACAGGGCTGGATCAGGACGCCGCGGTGAGCTGCCACTCCTGCCCCGCGACGGATTCGCTCTCGCCGCACTCTCTCGCCTGCACCACCTGCCCCGTACCGATGTCGGTCAGGCAGGAGCCGGTCTGCGAGTTGACGATGGTCACCACGTCGTTGCTGCCCGCGGGCTTCAGGATCCAGGCCTCGTTCTTCTGCAGTTGACCATTGCCGACGTTCCGCAGGGTGAGCTGCGAGTTGTTGCTCTGAACGGGCTGTCCGAGCGCGAAGTTGCGGCCCGCGGTGGGAACGATGGCCGTGGAGCCGTCCTGGAGACGCACGAGGGTCCAGGTCTGGAGGCGCTGCTGTTGCTGGTTCAGCTGGTCCGACTCGACCAGCGGCGTACCGCCGCGCTGGTCGGGGGCCGCCGTCAACGCCACCTCGGTCTGGGTGATGTCGGAATGGGTGATCGTGACGTCGGTGTTCCCGCCCGACGAGTTGCCCGAGCCCTGCCGTTGTTGCTGCTGTTGCTGTTGCTGTTGCTGTTGCTGTTGTTGCTGCTGCTGCTGGGTGGTGGGCGGCGCCTGCTGCTGGGTGGTGCCCTGCAGTCCGCCCGTCAGAGGCGGCACCTGCACGTTCGGCGCCTGGAAGGAGGGGAGGGCGAAGGACGGGAACAGGCGCGACTGCAGGTTGGTGAACGGGAGGTACAGCAGCCCCGCGGCGATCAGGGCGGCCACGATCAACAGGCCCAGCAACACCAGCAACCACTTGGGCACCAGTCCCATCTGGACGTACGTGCCCCGCAGCTGTGTCGGCTTCGCGCCCGTCAACGCCGCGTCCTCCGGCGGCATCACGGTGACCGCGAACGGGTAGCGCTGCGGCTTCCCGGTGAGCCGGCGCCGGCGTGGACGCACCCGGAGCACCGGCGACCCGACGACACCGGCCGGCACCAGGGTCGACGGTTCCCTTCCGTCGAACAGCAGCCTGTCCTCGTCATCGCGGCCGACCAACCGGATCTCGAGCGGAGCGTTGCCCCGGTTGTTGACGCTGAAGCGCAGCAACGCGGAGAGGCGGCCACGGACCGTCAGCGGGTTCATCTCCGCGCGCAGGTCCCCGAAGGGCGTGACGGTGAGGGTGCCCTCGGCGACATCGGACAGTTCAGGGTGCTCGCGGGGTACCACGCGGACACCGAACGGAGTGGGGCCTGCCAGCACCTCCGGCGTGCGGGGCACCTTGACCGTGAGGGTCACGCTGCCCTCGTCCCCGGGGAAGAGCCGCAGCTTGTCCGGAGTGAACTGACAAAAGCGACTCAAGGGACCGAGAACCGAGAGTTGATACTCCTCGACCGTGTCCCCGTTGTTACGCACCTTCAACGTGAAGGTGGCAGCGCCCGCTCCTGGAGTGACAGTGCTCGACGTCGGCTCGAGAGACGTCCATAGACTCACCGAACAAGACTACGGATCAGCACGAGCCGGAGCAGGGGTCGAAAGGGCAGTAATCGGTCCATCACACCGGACCGAACGGGCAGGTTCCGGTGCCCGTTGCGCGGGCACCAGCATGCCCGCGGGTGGGGTCCGGCGGACCTGTCGGCGAGGGCGGGCGGCCCACATGATTCAGCGAAAAGCTTGGCCGCCACTTCATCTCCGGTACGAGGAGACCCCTGCATGCCTACTTATCTGTCGCCCGGCGTCTACGTCGAGGAGGCGCCCAGTGGTTCGCGTCCAATTCAAGGCGTGGGCACGGCGGTTGCCGCCTTTGTCGGTTTCGCCCCCAAGGGTCCGCTCAACACACCGGTGCTGATTCCGAACTGGTCGGCATACGTCGCCCAGTTCGGCGAGTTCGCGGAGGGCAGCTACCTCGCCCACGCCGTGTACGGGTACCTGAACAACGGCGGCTCGATCTGTTACGTCGTCCGGGTAGGCAGTGGCCCCGATGACGCGGACGGCGCCGAGGAGTCGTCCCGCCCGGCGGGCGCTCTCCCCGCGGCCGAGCCCGCCACGCTCGGGCCCTTCAGGCTCACGCCGCTCCCCCGCGGCAACGGCTCCGGTCCGCTCACCGCCGAGGTGACCGACACCCAGGGCGAGAACGTCCCCGAGGACCGCTTCACGCTCCTCATCAAGGAGGGCGACAACACGCTCGAGACCTTCGACGTCTCGGCACGCAAGGGCACCCGGAACTACATCGTCAACCAGGTGCGGCAGAACTCGAAGCTGATCAGCGTCGAGGAGGCGACCCCGAGCGGACAGGTGAGCCGGCCCGCGAACCAGTCGGTCACCCTCAACGCTGCGCCCGCTGCCGTCTCGACCAGGGGCTCCGACTCACCGAAGCGGCTCAACTCCGGGCACTTCATGGGAGACACGGACGACCGCACCGGCCTGGGTGGGCTCGAGGAGATCGACGAGATCACCATGGTGGCCGTCCCCGACGCGATGGCCGCCTACGAGCGCGGCGCGCTGGACATGGACGGTCTGAAGGCGGTCCAGCTCGCGCTCATCTCGCACTGCGAGCAGATGGGTGACCGGATGGCCATCCTCGACCCGCCGCCTGCGATGAAGGCCAAGGACATCCTGGACTGGCGCCAGCAGACGGCGGCCTACGACTCCGCGCACTCGGCCCTCTACTACCCCTGGATCAGGGTCTTCGACCCGGCCAGCGGACAGCCTCGCCTGGTGCCGCCGAGCGGCCACATGGCAGGTGTGTGGGCCCGCACCGACGCCGCGCGCGGCGTCCACAAGGCTCCGGCCAACGAGGTGGTGCGCGGCGCCATCGACCTGGGGACGCAGATCACCCGTGGCGAGCAGGGCATGCTCAACCCGGTCGGCATCAACTGCATCCGCACGTTCCCGGGCCGCGGTGTCCGCGTCTGGGGCGCTCGTACGCTCTCCTCCGACCCCGCATGGCGCTACCTGAACGTGCGCCGCTACTTCAACTACCTCGAGGAGTCGATCCTCGACGGCACCCAGTGGGTCGTCTTCGAGCCGAACGACCGCTCGCTGTGGAACCGGATCCGGCGCAACGTCACGGCGTTCCTGCTCCAGGAATGGCGCAGCGGAGCGCTGTTCGGAAACCAGCCGCAGAACGCGTTCTACGTCAAGTGCGACGCGGAGACCAACCCGCCGGAGTCGGTCGACCAGGGGCGCGTGGTGTGCGAGATCGGGGTGGCGCCGGTGAAGCCGGCCGAGTTCGTGATCTTCCGGCTCTCCCAGTACTCCGAGGGCGGCGCCGAGCTCACCGAGTAGGGCCCGGTCGCACACACCTCACTGCACGCATATCTGATCAGCTAGAAGGAGCGATGGATGAGTCTCCAGCCGGGTGATGCGTATGTTGCGCATCAATTCACCGTCGACATCGACGGTATTCAGAGCCCCATCAACAAGATCGGGGAGATGAAGTACTCGCTGGGCGTCGTGGAGTACCAGCAGGTGGACCAGCAAGGGAAGCCCCTGCGCAAGAAGATGCCCGGCGCGCCCGAAGGCGGCACCGTCACGGTGACCCGCGGTCTCGACGACCAGTCCACACAGTTCGACACCTGGATCGACGCGGCGATGACCGGCGACATGTCCACGGCCCGCAAGAACGTCTCTCTCGTGGTGAACGACTACACGGGACAGGAAAAGATGCGGTGGAACCTCACCAACGCGTGGGTCAGCAGCGTGACGACCACGGGCGGTGAGGCCGGTAGCGCGTCGCCGTTCACCCAGGACATCGAGATCAACTGGGAAACCATGAACAAGCAGAACGGCTGACATGCGCCGCAGCGGCCCGCGTTACCGCAGCGCTTCTGCAACTGCGCTGGCGGAGACCTCGCCCGCGGCGTCGGACGCAGAGGCTCTCGATGTACCTGTGCAACGAGAGCCTCTGCGTACCGAGTTCGAGTTCGAACTGCCCCGGGGATATGTGGACGAGTCGGGCGTCGTGCACCGTCGTGGCACGATGCGGCTCGCCACCGCACGCGACGAGCTTCTGCCGTTGCGTGATATCCGGGTGAAGGAGAACCCGGCGTACCTGTCAGTGGTCCTGCTCGGGCGCGTGATCACCCAGTTGGGCAGCATCGGACCGGCGAACGACCAGATCGTCGAGAAGATGTTCGCGGCCGATCTGGCGTTCCTGCAGGACTTCTATCGGCAGGTCAATGCCGAGGGCCACACCCGGGCGTCGGTGGCTTGCCCGCATTGTGATAAACCGTTCGAAGTGGAGCTTGGTGGGAGCCGCCTGGGGGAATCGTGACGTACGCAACTTCTCGTATTCACGAGGAGATTGCGTACCTGGCCTATTACTTCCACTGGCGCCTGGAGGACGTGTTGGATCTCGAGCACC
This sequence comes from Pseudonocardia sp. OZ21, assembly GCF_059359135.1. Classification (NCBI taxonomy): domain Bacteria; kingdom Bacillati; phylum Actinomycetota; class Actinomycetes; order Pseudonocardiales; family Pseudonocardiaceae; genus Pseudonocardia; species Pseudonocardia sp. OZ21. The sequence goes on along the minus strand of NZ_JCADBN010000010.1, from coordinate 23,870 downwards.
ACGACCGCAGGCGGTACGTGAGCGAAGCGAGCGCGCTCGTGCGCCGTTCGGAGGAAAGCCAGTGATCCGATGAACCTATTTCCCCGTTTTCGTCGGCCGAGGCCGGTGGCGCGGCCGACGGAGACGTCGGCCGCGCCATCGGCGCATGCGCCCTCGGAGGACTGGAAGACCGTCGCGCCCATTCAACGGGTCCTGGACGAGCCGTCGCGGGTTCTCGGCACCACCAGGAGGTCCCCGGCAACCTTCGCGGATCCTCGGATGTCGAGCCCGGAACTGGTCCACAACGTCAGTGCGGACGCACCGGGCGGCGTGGTCCACGGACTGCTCACCAGCCGGGTGGGGCAGCCGCAACCCCTCGATCTGCCGATGCCGCCACTGCCGGTCGCGTCCCGACCGGCGGAGTCCGCGCCGGCCGAGTCACCGCCGCCCGCCGACGCCATCCCGGTGGTGAGGGTGCAGCGGGCATCGGCCCCGGGCCGGATGACCAAGGCCGCTCCCACCTGGCCTGCCCGGCAGTTGCAGGCGATCGCGCCCGGTCCACCGCTCGCGCCGGCCTCTCCCACCGGGCCGAGTCCCGCCCACGACCAACCGGCCGCCACACCGAGTGTGCAGCGAACGCCCGCTCCCGCCTCGGCTGCGGGACAGGCCCCGGTCCTGCAGCAGCGCCCCACGCCCGGCGTCCTTCCCGACCGGCCCGCACCCGGCGTGTCGAACGCGTCGACCGGCGGCTCGTCCGCGCCGTCCACTCCACCGGCGGTCACGCCCACCGGCCCCACCGTTCAACGCCGGGCCGGGCTCGGGGAGCCGCGGCCCGCCACGCCCGCTCCCGGCAGCGCGACGCCGGGAGATGCCGCGTCCCCGGCGCCGGGCACGACCCCCGGCGTCACACGGAGCGGGAGCCAGGGTGCCGGTCCGCCCGCCCGCAGGCGTTCGAGGATCGGGCCACCCCTCACGCCGTCCGAGGCCGCGGGGCGCGCGTCGTCGTCGCCGGGCGCGAGTCCGGTGCAGCGGTCGGTCACCGGATCTCCGCCGCCGGCTCCCCCGGCTCAGGTGCGGTCCACGTCCCGCTCCCCGCAGGCGGCGGACGGTCCCCGGCCGGCGAGCGGACCGGTGCCACCTGCCGTGCCCGTCACCCCACCGCAGGCGGCCGACTCCCCGACGTCGGCGGCTGCGCCCGGCCGCCCCGGACAGAGCCCCTCGACCCCCGGCCAGGGCGGCGCACCGGCGGCCTCCTCCGTGCAGCGCGCCCCGGCATCGGGCGAGGCTGCGCGGCGGCCGGGCGGAACAGCGTCCCCGACCCCCTCCTCCGGGGGCGGCGCCTCCTCGACAACCGGCACGGCGTCCGCCGGCTCTGCCGCGAGCGCGGCCTCCGCGCCTGCTGTGCAGAGCAGGCCGCTCACCTCCGCCACCCCGCCCCCCACCGCCACCACCCCGCCAGCAGCACCCCCGGCCCCCGCAGCCGACGAGTCCGGGTCGCCCGACGCTCCCCGCAGCCAGGCCGCCGGAACACCGGCAGGACCGCCCAGCACCACCACCGTGCAACGCGCACCTGCCGCACCCGCACCTGGCTCCCCCAGCACCCCGGCCACCGCACCGAGGACCACACCGCCGGCGACCAGGACCTCCCCCTCGACGCCGTCGAGCCAGTCCCCCGCGACCCCGGCGACCCCGGCGACCCCGGCGACCCCGACCCAGGCGACCCCCACCTCCACGGGCTCCGGTCGGCCCCCCACCGTCCAGCGCCGGCCGCTCACCTCCGCCACCCCGCACCCCACGGCCACCACACCACCCGCAGCACCCCCGGCACCCGCCGCCGCCGACACCGGGTCGCCCGGCAGCCAGAGCACCGGTACCCCGGCAGGACCGCCCACCAGCACCACCGTGCAACGCGCCCCGGCGTCGGGTTCCCCCAGCAACCCGGCCACCCCACCGGGCGCGGCACCGCCCACGCCCCCGGCGACGACCTCCCCCTCCACGCCGTCGACCCCGGCCCGCACGACGCCGGTGACCATGACCCCGACGACCACCACGACCCCGACCGCCACGGGCTCGACGGCCGCCGGCCGGTCCCCCACCGTCCAGCGCCGGCCGCTCACCTCCGCCACCCCGCCGCCCACGGCCACCACCCCGCCCGCAGCACCCGCCGCCGGCGAGCCGGGGTCGCCCGACGCGCCCCGCAGCCGGACCACGGGCACACCGGCCGGGCTGCCCACCAGCGCGACCGTGCAGCGCGCCCCCGGACCGGCCACAGCCCCGACATCCGCGCCCGCCTCCCCGAGCAGTCCGGCCACCCCGCCGAGGACGACACCCCCGGCGACCAGGACCTCCCCTGCCGCGCCGTCGAGCCGGTCCCCCGCGACCCCGGTGACCCCGACGACCCCCGCACCGGGCTCGACCTCCACGGGCTCGACAGCCTCCGGTGAGTCCTCCACGGTCCAGCGCAGGCCGCTCACCTCCGCCACCCCGCCCCCGACGGCCACCACCCCACCCGCACCGCGCACCGCGGCCGGACCGACCGCCACCGGTACCCGGTCCACCGGCACCCCGGCACAGCTCCCCACCAGCACCTCCGTGCAACGCGCCACCGCACCGGCAGCGACCCCTACCCCCGCACCGGGCTCCCCCGGCAACCCGACCACCCCACCGAGCGCGGCACCGTCCACGACTCCGGCGAGCACGCCCGCGTCCACGCCTGCGACTCCGGCGAGCACGCCCGCGACTCCACCGAGGTCCACGACCTCTTCGTCGACCTCGCCGTCCACCTCCCCGTCGGCCTCGCGCCCGGACGGGCCCGCCGTGCAGCGCAGGCCCCTCACCTCCGCCACCCCGCCCCCCACCGCCACCACGCCGGCACCTGCGCCACTCCCTGCCCCGGCCGCGATCGACCCGCCCGGAACACCGGCAGCGTCGGTCCAGCGCACAACACGGTCGACCGCACCTCTGAACCCGACAGGCCGGCAGTCCGCGCCGTCGAGCTCGACCCCGACCGGCTCGACGCCGGGGACGACGACACCGGGCACGACGACACCGGCGGCAGCGCCTTCCCCGGCAGCGCCGTCCCCGATCGCGCCGTCCACGATCGCGCCGTTCCCGGCCACGCCTTCCCCGACGACGACTTCCGGGGCAACGCCACCGACCCCGACGAGCTCGGCGCCGGCCACCCGGCCCGGCTCCCCGCGGGCGGCTGAGCCCACCGCGGTACAGCGCAGGCCGCTCACCTCCGCCACGCCGCCCCCCACCGCCACCACTCCGACGGCACCCACCGCACCCACCGGACCCACCGCCGGCGGCCAAGCCGACGGAGGAGCACCCGGACTGCCCACCCGCGCGACCGTCCAACGCATCGCCACGCCCTCGACGCCCTCGACTCCCACAGCGCCCACCCCCGGCGAGCCCGCGGAGTCGTCGAGCGCTTCCGGGCCGGCGTCGACGCGGAGGGCCACCGCGCCCGCGACCCCGCTGACGCCCACGACGGGCTCCTCGGCCGCCGGGCAGGCGACCCCGCCCGGCACCCGGTCGGTGCCACTCACCGGATCCACGCCGGCCACGACGGTGTCCACCGGCCCCACCGTGCAGCGGCTGGGAGCCACCTCGCCCGCACCGCAGACCCCGGGCACGAACCCCGCCGCGCCGGCCGCCACACCCCTGCAACGCAGGACCGCTGCTGCGACCCCACCCCCGGACGGACCGGGCAGCGTGACGTCCGCTCCCGCCCTCCCGTCGTCCCCGGTCGGGGGAGCCCGCAGCCCGGCAGGCGGCGCCACGCCCGTCTCTCGGTCCGCGGGCCTAAGGTCGCCGGCCCCGGTTCCGCCGGCCGCTCCCGGTTCGAGCGGTTCGGCCGCGCCGGGGAGCCCGACCGGGGACGGCGGGCCGCCCGCCGTGCAGCGCGCCCCGCAGGCACCGGGCTCGGGCAGCGCACCTGCGCAGGGCGCCTCCTCGGCCACCCGGCCCGTCCAGCGGCTGGCGCCGCTGCGTGCCACGTCGGTGCTGGGTACAAGCGCACCCACGACGGGGAACCAGGCGGCCACCACGCGGTCGCCCGGAGCTGCTCCGGGCTCACCCGTGGTCCAACTGAGCCGGCCCGGCAGCACGGCACCGGCACGCAGCACGCCGAACGCCCCGCTCCCCGGACCGCCGCTCCCCGGACCACAACCGGGCAACTTCCCGCCGCCCGGCCTCCCCCTGCCTCCCGGGACGATCCTCCCGAGCCCTGTCACTTCGCCGCCGGGGTTCGGCGGCCCCGGCCAGACCGCGGGAGCACCCGGGACACCCGATCCCGCCGCGGGACCGGGCGTGACGACCGCGGTGCGTCCGACGGTGCAGCGGTCGGCGGCCACCGGGGCACCGGCGACACCGGCCCAACCGTTGGCGCTGACGCAGCGGACCTACCCCGCCGCCCCGCTCACGGTCCCCACCGTGCGCCGCCGGCAGGAAACAGGCGCGGCGGCGGTGCAGCGGAGCGCCACCACCCGCAGTGGACCGGCGAATGCCGCGCGACCGCAGAGCGCGCCCCCGCCACCCCCCACGACCAGCACCAACACCGTGGTCCAGCGTGCGGCGACGGCCCCGAGCGGTACCGCTCCGGCACCGGTCCCGACCACGGACCCGGCCTCGGCCGGCTCGCCGATGTCCCCGCTGAGCCGCCAGGACATGGACCAGCTCGCCCGTGACCTCATCGGCCCGCTCTCCCGTCTGCTGCGGGCCGAGCTCAGGTTGGACCGTGAACGCAACGGCCGGTTGCGCGACCACTAGCACCAGGAGAAGGACAGATGCCCCCAACCACCGACCCCGGCTCCACCGTCTTCTTCAAGCTCTCCATCGACGGACAGGACTTCGGGCTGTTCACCAGCTGCGAAGGCTTCAGCGTGCAAGCGGAGGCCCAGCAGCACCAAGAGGGCGGCAACAACTCCTTCACCTGGCATCTCCCTGGCCGCATCAACTACAGCAACATCCGGCTCTCCCGGCCGATCAACTCGGACTCCAACCAGGCCAACCAGTGGATGGAGCAGTCGATGGTCACCACCCTCTTCACGCGGCCGACCGCGGAGATCACCGCGATGAACCCCGACGGCAGCGAGCTCTGCACGTGGGGACTCAACGAGGTCACACCGGTGAGCTGGCAGGGCCCCACGTTCAACCCGGACAGCCCCGGAGTCGCCACCGAGACCCTCGAGCTCGCCTACCACGGATTCAGCCTCTTCTGAGCCATGGTCAACTTCAAGGGCATCGCCCAGAACGCGGCAGGGAACGTACCGGGCCTCAGCAACTTCGCGGTCTCGAAGGCCTCGCTGACCCTGTACCGCCCGCCCGCCTCGGCGACCGGCATTCCCGGCTCCCAGATCGGCGAGGTCAAGTTCTCCTACAACCCCGGCAGCGTGCAGATCCAGCGTTCCGCGTCCTGGAGCGCGCAGTCGGCCGTCGCCTTCGAGCGCGGCACCACTCCGGAGTTCCACGGTGCACAGCCGGCCAACATGAGCCTCGAGATCATCCTCGACGGCGGCATCCTCGGTGGCCTCACCGGCGGCGGGGTCGACAAGGACATCGAACTGCTGATGTCGGCCTGCCAGGTGGATCCGCAGAGCGTGAGCAGCAAACGCCCGTCACCACCGTGGGTGAAGCTCTCCTGGGGCAACCTGAAGGAAGCCCAGTTCACCGCGATCACGCAGAACGTCAGTGTGAACATCACACGGTTCAACGCGGACGGCACACCGAACCGCGCGACCTGCCAGCTCTCTCTCATGGAGATTCCGCAGGCGACCAAGGGCCAGAACCCCACCTCCGGGGCGCTCACCGCATCGCGGATGCACTCGGTGGTGGCCGGGGACTCGCTGGCGTCGCTCGCCTGGGCGGAGTACGGCGACCCGACCGTCTGGCGGGTGATCGCGACGGCCAACAACATCGACGACCCGTTGCGGCTGAAGCCGGGACAGGAACTGCTGCTACCGGCGGCGGAAGAGGTGCGGCGATGAGCGAGCCTGCGAGCGAATCAATGACACAGCGCCTTCGCGAAGCGCCGACCGAGCGCAGCGAGGGAGAGCGATGAGCGAGCCTGCGAGCGAATCAATGACACAGCGCCTTCGCGAAGCGTCGACCGAGCGCAGCGAGGGAGAGCGATGAGCGAGCCTGCGAGCGAATCAATGACACAGCGCCTTCGCGAAGCGTCGACCGAGCGCAGCGAGGGAGAGCGATGAGCGAGCCTGCGAGCGAATCAATGACACAGCGCCTTCGCGAAGCGCCGACCGAGCGCAGCGAGGGAGAGCGATGAGCGAGCCTGCGAGCGAATCAATGACACAGCGCCTTCGCGAAGCGCCGACCGAGCGCAGCGAGGGAGAGCGATGAGCGAAAAGATCTACACCAATGTGCTCGAGGTCCAGATGAACGGCACCAAGCTGCCGGATCCGCTGGCACGGCTGCTCATCTCGGGCTGGGCGGACAGCAGCATGAACCTGCCGTCGGCCTTCGAGCTCACGTTCTCCGACCCGCACAGTGACGTGACCACCACGTTCTCGCAGCTGGCCATCGGGGCGAAGGTCCAGATGTCGGTGGCCGCCGACGGCCAGATCGGGCAGCCGCTGCTGACCGGCGAGGTCACGGCGCTCGAGGCGGACGCGGACCGGAACGGCCGGACGCTGCGGGTGCGCGGCTACGACGCTGCGCACCGGTTGCAGCGCAACCGGCGGGTCGCCGGCTATCCGAACATGACGGCGGCCGACATCGTGCGCAAGCTCGCGACCCAGAACACGCTCCAGGTCGGCAAGATCGACTCGACGCCGACCGTCTACGAGATGGCGACCCAGCCCAACATCACCGACTGGGACTTCATGTCCCGGCTGGCGCTGGAGAACGACGTCTATCTCTACGTGGACCGCACCGGCAAGCTGCAGTTCACCGCCCGCCGGGACGCGTCCGGGGCGCCCGCGGACACCACCACGTCGGAGAAGAGCCCGTACGTGCTGCAGTTCGGTGCCAACGCGCTGCGCTGCCGGGTGGGGGTGACCTCGGCAGGCCAGGTCAACACGGTGACCGTACGAGGGTGGGACGTGCCGACCAAGCGCACGCTCACCGCCCAGGTCCCGGCGACGAAGACCGACGGGACGCAGATCGACGTGACCCCCGCCGAGGTCACGACGAAGTTCGGGAAGGCCGCGCTGACCGACTCGGACGTGCCCTACACCACGCAGTCACAGGTACAGCACGCCGCCACCGCGCTCGCCGACGACGTCGCCAGCTCCTTCGCCGAGATGGAGGTGGCGGTCACCGGCACCCCTGAGCTCGGACCGGGCGTCCCGGTCGCGCTCAACGGGGCGGGCCGTCCCTTCGAGGGCAAGTACACGGTGACCTCGGCCCGGCACGTCTTCGAGAGCGGTCAGCAGTACCTCACCTGGGTGGAGGTCACCGGCCGTCAGATCCGCAGTCTCTACGGTCTGGCCTCCGGCGGGGGCCAGAGCGCCCCGGTGATGCCGAGCATGGCCAACGCGCTCGTGAGCAACGTGAAGGACCCGACGAAGCAGGGCCGGGTGAAGGTCAAGTTCCCCTGGCTGTCGGACACCTACGAGAGCGGCTGGTGCCGGGTGGCGCAGTTCGGCGGGGTGCGCGGCGGCGGCTCGGTCCTGCCCGAGGTCAACGACGAGGTGCTGGTCGGGTTCGACCGGGGCTCCCTCGAGCACCCCTACGTGCTCGCCGGCCTCTACAACGGCGTCGACCGGCCCACCCCGGACCCCAACCGGCTGGACCAGGTCGACGGGGTCAGCGGCGCCGTGAACTGGCGGAGCATGGCGTCCCGCAGTGGGCACACCGTCGAACTGCTCGATGCGAAGACCAAGGCCACCACCGGGATCCGGATGCGAACCGGCAACGGTGCGCTGACGATGTACCTCGACCAGACCAAGACCACGATCACCGTGGACAGCAAGGGCGCGGTGAGCATCAAGGGCACGGTCAGCGTGAGCATCGAGGCCGGTGGGGACCTGAGCCTCAAGGGCGGCGGCGCGGTAAACATCGACGCCGGCGGCGTGCTGAGTCTCAAAGCCGGTGGGGACGTGGCGCTCAACGCGGTCGGGGCCGCGACCATCAATGCGGTGGGCACCGTGACCATGAACTCGGCCGGGCCCGTCGAGGTGGGCTCGGTGTCCGCCGTCACGGTCAACGCCCCCGCGGTCGCCCTGAACGGTGCCGTCCTGGCCAACGGGGTGCCGGTGATATGACAGGCACGGAGTCGACAGCGCCCCTACGCATCCTGGCGATGCGGCGATGAGTGGCGCGTTCGTCGGTGCGGGCTGGTCGTTCCCCATGCACACCCAGGCCTCGGGCGGGATCGCGCTCTCCCGAGGTGAGGGCGAGATCGTGGAGGCCATTCGGCTGATTCTCTCCACGGCGCCCGGGGAGCGGCCGATGCGCCCGGAGTTCGGCTGCGGCGTGCACGATCTGGCGTTCGACCCGATGAACCCGACGACGGCCGGCCGGGTGCGGTTCGAAGTGATGGCAAGCCTCGAACGATGGGAACCGCGTATCGAGGTGCTCGACGTGGTCGTCACCGCGGATGACGACGACGCCGCCACGCTGCTCATCGACATCGAATACGAGATTCGCGGCACCAACAATCCGCGGAACCTTGTCTTTCCCTTCTACGTCATACCTCCCGACGAGAGCGAAGTTTAATGCCCCTGCCCGCCCCGAACCTCGACGATCGTCGGTTCCAGCAGTTCGTCGACGACGCAAAGCGCTACATCCAGCAGCGCTGCCCCGAATGGTCGGACCACAACGTCTCCGACCCCGGAGTCACCCTGATCGAGGCCGTGGCCTACATGGCGGATCAGGTCGTGTACCGGCTCAACCGCGTGCCGGACAAGAACTACCTGGCGTTCCTCGACCTGCTGGGGATCACCCTCTTCCCCCCGGCGGCGTCTCGCGTCGACGTGACGTTCTGGATGTCGGCCCCGCAGCCGGAGCCCCTGGTGATCCCGGTGGGCACCGAGGTGAGCACGGAGCGCACCGACACCGAGGTCGCGATCGGCTTCGCCACCGACAGCGACCTGGTCATCCCGCCGTGCGAGCTGCAGTTGGTGCTGCGCCAGGTCACCGGCGGCGCACCGGAGGACCGCACCCAGGAGATCCTCAGCGAACGGGACGTGAGCGCGTTCTCCGCCGAGCCCCGCGCGGGCGACATGGTGCTGTTCGGGCTGTCGGTCGCGGTGCCGAACTGCGCCGTGGTGCTCGAGCTGGACAGCCGGGTCGACGGCGTCGGGGTCGACCCGCGCCAGCCTCCGCTGCGGTGGGAAGCGCTGACCTCCCGCGGATGGCAGCCGTGTGAGGTGGCCGAGGACGGCACCGGTGGCCTGAACCGCACCGGCCAGGTCATCCTGCACGTCCCCGACGGGCACACCCGGTCCCGGCTGGGCCAGCAGGAGGCCGGGTGGCTGCGCTGCCAGGTCACCGAGCCGAAGGTCGGGCAACCGTTCTACTCGGTGTCGCCCACCCTGCGTTCCGCCACGGCGTTCACCATCGGCGGCACCGCCCGTGCGGTGCACGCTGACGACATCCAGAACGAGATCCTCGGTGAGGCCGAGGGGGTTCCGGGACAGCGGATGCAGCTGTCGCGACCGCCGGTGGTGCTCGGCGAGCCCTCTCTGGTGCTCGAGGTGTCCGACGACGACGGATGGCGGCCGTGGGAGGTCGTCGACAACTTCGCCGCCTCCGACGCCCGCTCCCCGCACGTCCGCCTCGACGCGACGACCGGCGAGATCACCTTCGGCCCGGCGGTCCGCGAGCCCGACGGCAGCGTGCGGCAGTACGGCGCGGTGCCGCTCAAGGGCTCGGTCGTGCGGGCGACGCGCTACCGCTCGGGCGGAGGGCGCACCGGCAACGTCTCCCGCGGCACCGTCCGGGTGCTGCGGAGCTCGATCCCGTCGATCGCCCGGGTGGAGAACCGGGAGGGTGCCCGCGGCGGCCTCGACGGCGAGACGATCGACGAGGCCAAGGTGCGGGCGCCGATCACCCTGCGCGCGCAGGACCGGGCGGTGACCCCCCGGGACTACGAGGAGCTCACGCAGCGGGCCGCACCCGAGGTCGCCCGGATCGCGTGTCCGACCGTGCGCGAGTCGGGGAACGAGAACGCGGTGCGGGTGCTGGTGGTCCCCCAGGCCGTGCCGGACATCGGCGGGCGCCTTCGCTTCGAGCAGCTCGTCCCCGGTGACGAGCTGCTGGCCCGCATCACCCGCTATCTGGAGGATCGGCGCCCGCTCGGGGTGCGGCTGTCCGTGGGACCGCCCTTCTACCAGGGCGTATCGGTGCAGGCGACGATGCATTCCTTCCGCGGGGTCTCCTCGCAGCAGGTGCGAGCCGGCGCGCTGGACGCCCTGTACGAGTACCTGGACCCGCTGACCGGGGGGCCGCAGGGCGAAGGCTGGCCGTTCGGGCGCCCGCTGGCGGCCGGTGAGCTTTTCGCGGCTCTGCAACGTGTACCTGGCGTGGAGCTCGTGGACGAGGTGCAGCTGTTCCCCGCCGACCCCCTCACCGGGCGGCGAGCCGACCAGACGGACCGGATCGATCTCGCGCCCGTGGCGTTGCTGTTCCCGTTCGACCTGCGCGTGCGAGTGATCGGGGATCGATGAGAGACGGTGTCACCGACCCCCGCAGCCCGTACCCGCTGGCCGACCAGCTACCGGCGATCTACCAGGAGGACTTCTTCGGGCTGCGCTTCGCCAGCGGCTTCGACGTGGTGCTCGGACCGCTGCTGATCCTGCTCGACTGCCTCGAGGCCTACTTCTCCCCCTGGCTGGCCCCCGAGGACTTCCTGGACTGGCTGGGCCAGTGGATCGGCGCCGAGCTCGACGGCGACGAGCCGGTGATGATCCGCCGGGAGGCCATCGCCAGCGCCGTGACCATGCACCGCAGGCGCGGTACCGCCACCGGCCTCGCCACCGCCGTCCGGCTGGCGATCGGGGTGACCCCGGAGATCACCGAGAGTGGCGGATCGTCGTGGTCGGCGCGACCGCTCGGTCCGTTCCCCGGCAGCGCTGAACCGCAGCTGCGCGTGACCGTGCGGGTCCCCGACCCGCGCACGGTCAACCTGGCTCGGTTGGAGGCCGCGGTGGCGGGGGCAAGTCCTGCACATATGCCGTTCACCATCGAGGTGATCGGCACCAACGGAAACGACGTGTTGACGGTATGAGCGACGAGACCACTCCACCCCGCTGCCCCAACTGCGGAAACGAGGGGCCCTCCAGCGGCAAGTCCTTCTGTGAGGTGTGCGGCGACTTCGTCGACTGGGACGAGGTCCGGCGTACCGAGCAGCGCGCTTCCCAGTCCCGGCCTGCGCCCCAGCCGCAGCCTGCGCCCCAACCCCGGCCCCAGCCGCAGTCGCAGTCGCAGTCGCAGCCCGAACCCCCGTCTCCGGCGTCCGCGCCGGCACCGTCCCCGTACCCGCAGGCCCCGGCACCGGTCTCGTCCCGGACGGCAGGGTTCGACGACACCCCCGCCGACCCCGATGCCGAGTCGCGCAAGTCGGACCTGCGGCAGCGGGCCCGCCGGCTCCTCGTCCCGCTCTCCGACGACGTGGCGCCGGTGCTTCCCGGACGCCCCGAGCCTCCCCGGCCCGAGGTCCGGCCGGTCACGGCGACGCAGGAGAGCGGCATCGTCTGCTGGAACTGCGGGGTCGAGAACCGGTCCGACCGCCGGTTCTGCCGTAACTGCGGTGTGGACCTCAGCGCTGCGCCTGCTCCCGCGGCACCGCGGAAGCCGGGGTTCTGGCAGCGCATCCGGCTCTGGTTCGCCCGGCTCAGCCGGGGCAAGCTGATCGCTCTCCTCGCGCTGCTGGCGGCCGCGATCCTCGCGGCGCTGGCTTTCCTGTTCCTGCCGGCCCTGCTCAACAAGTTCTCGCAGCTCACGCCATCGACGGTGGCGGCGTCGGAGACCGACCAGCAGCATCCGCCGACCGCCGCCTTCGACGGCAACTCGACCAGCTGGTGGGGCACGGGCCAGGGCGGCGACTCCGCGGGTGCGGCCATCACGGCGAACTACGCGCAGTCGGTCAACCTCCGCGCGGTCCGCATCACCCCCGGCGTCTCCCCGAACCCCAAGGACCGCGACAAGGAGAACCGGCCCCAGCTGCTCGACGTCACGGTGGAGAACACCCAGGGGCAGAACAAGGTGTTCCACGTCCGTCTGCAGGACGGCCTCGTGCAGCAGGTGGACACCCCCGTGGACAACGTCAAGTCGGTGACGCTCACGGTGCGGAGCGCCTACCAGTCGGGCCCGGGCAAGCAGGTGGCCATCGCCGAGGTGGAGCTGCTCGGAACGCGCAGCTGAGGATCGCGCACCGGCGGGGCGACGTGGTCGTCCCGCCGGTGGTCAGCCGATGGCCGCGAGGAAGTCGAGCACCCGCTTCCTGAGCACCGTCGCGGCGCTCTCGTCGTAGACGGGCAGGCTGCTGTCGGTGAACAGGTGCTGGTCACCGGGGTAGAGGAACAGCTCCGCACTCTCCACCGTCTCGACGAGCTCGTGGGCGATGTCGACATCGCCCCACTCGTCGTGGTCCATCGTGTGGATCTGCACCGGGACGCCGGGGGGCCACGTGCCCCCGAACTCGGACAGCGGGACGCAGCCGTGGAGCAGCAGGGCGCCCTTGGCACCCGCACGGGTCTGGGCCAGCATCTGCGCGGGCATCACCCCGAGCGACAACCCCGCGTAGACGACGTCGGAGGGCAGGTCCTGGGCGGCGAGCCGGCCACGCTCGATGAGGGCGCCGAACCCGATCTCGTCGGCATGGCCGATGCCGTCGGTGAACTCGGTGAAGGTTCGGCCGTCGTAGAGATCCGGGGTGTGCACGACGTGTCCGGCGGCGCGGATTTCGTCGGCGAATGCGCGCACTCCCGACGTCAGTCCCTGCGCATGGTGGAACAGGACGATCTCAGCCATGGCGCGGGAGCCTAGTGGCCGGTGATTCCGACAGGTCGAACGCGCTGGGTGCGCTATCTGCTCGGGACGGCGGCCGCTGTCAGCCTGGACGCCGTGACCGTCATCGCGTCCCACGGGGGGTGCACGAGCCGGTTGGACCGGTCCTCGTACCACAGGATCCGGCCGTCCCGGTTGACGACGCGGTGCTGATCCACCTGATCCGGCCGCGGGCGGCTGGTGCGGACCAGGAACCCGGACCCGTCCCCTTCGGTCCGCAGGTCCTGCTCGAGCCTCTTGATCGAGTCGGTGACCGCGGGTTCGGCCGCCGTGGGGTGGGTCCACTGCGAGTGCACCGCGGTGTCGACGGCGTGCTCGGCCGGTGTGCTCGTCTGCTCGGTCGGCAGGGAGACCGCGACCGGCACGATCCCCGACACGGTCTTCGACGCTTCCGGTCCGGAGCCGCCATGGAAGGTGAACACGAACCGCACATGGCCGTCGAAATGGACGAGGGGGAGCGTCATCTTGGAGTTCGACACCACCCGCGCGCCGCTCTGCACCTCGGTGCCCTGGCGCTTCCGGAGGGAGAACCCCAGGAAGCCGGTGCCGCTGGGGGCGCCCTTCACACCGGATGCCGCGGCGCCGAACTGCCCGGTGATGCCGCTCATCGTCGACTTGCGCTCCCGCTCGCGGAACCGCGTGGTGTTCTCCGCCACCAGCGCGACATCCGCACCCTGCTCCTCGCGGTCCTGGGCAAGCTCCACCACCTCGGCGGTCACCGAGACCCATGCACTGCCGAGTTTCACCCGGAACCGGGGGCTGGTGAGCGCCTCGCCCCGGGTCAGGCGGGGCAGGTCGGCCATCAGCCGCTCCCGGCTGAACGCCTGCTCGACCCGCTCGGAGTTCCTCAGGCCGCGGCTCGGGCCGGAGTCCCAGGCGCCGCGATAGTTCTGCCGCCCGTAGGTGTCGAGCAGGCCGAGCAGGGAACCGACGTCGGGCAGGTCGCGGATGACGGTGTTGGACGGAAGGCCGTTCATCCAGGTCTGCTCCGGGGCCACCCGGGCGGTGCGGGGTTCCGCACGACGGACCGCCCAGGCCCGGCGCAGACCCGGCGTGGGCTGCTGACCGACCCGGAACCGGGCGTCCTCGGCCTGGTCGACCGCGAGGGCGTCGCTGCTCTCGACGAGCGCCCGGAAACGCACCTTCGCCCGGCCCGTGTGGCGCTCCTTCGTCAGGAACGCCCTCTTCGTCATCGGGGGAGCCGGCGCGGCGTTCCGAGCGGTGGACCTCGCCACCAGCTCCGCCCGCTCCGCGGCCAGCTGCTCCAGGCGGGATGCCGCGTTGCGCTCCACGGAGTTCGCGGCGCTCGCGGGCCGGTGTACGAACTGTCGCCGTGTCCGTTCGACCTCCAGGATCCGCTGGTCGATCTCGTCGATCCTCGGGTCTCTCAGCGCTTCCGTGCGCGGGCGTTTGCGGACCTCCGCGGTCTGCTCCTCCAGCAGCTCCGCCTGCTCGGCCATCAGGGCCGCCCGCCGGCGCGCCAGCCCCTCGCCGTCCACCCGGGCGGACGCGGGATCCGGTATCGCGGCATGGAACTCGCGCTCGGAGCGCTCGACCTCCTGGAGCTCCGTGGCGATCCGGTCCATCTCCTGGCGGAACCGGCCGGACGTCTTCCCGACGCTCTGGTCGACCGTCCTGCCCCACAGGCGACGCGGTGGCCGGAACTCGACGTCGATGGCCGCGATCCCGTCGAACACGCTGCCCGGAACCTTCGACTTCGTCCCGCCGCCCGAGCTTCTGCCGGTCCGCTGGTCGGAGGTGGCGTCCACTCCGCGCTCGTAGATGCCGGTGACACCGCCCACGAGCGCGGGGGCAACTCCCGAGGGATCGGAGGTGCCCTCGACCCCGACACTCGTGACGTAGGCGCTGCGTGAGTCGGCCATCGGCCGCCCGTCGGTGCCCAGGAGGGTGAGGCCGGCGGCGGCTCCGCTGTTGAACTCGACGGAGGGGATGTTCGCGGCGTGCGTCATCTCCTCGACGCTGGACCTGACGACCACGCTGCCGTGCTTCTTCAGCGTGATGGTCCAGGACTGACCCGCCATCAGCGACCGCATCCTCGTCCGGAGCTCGTCGATCGTGAACTGCTCCGCGAGCTCGGCGCGGGCCGCCGCCCAGGCCTTCGGGGACCCGAAGGCCCGGACGCCGGTGTCGGTCAGCTGGTCCAGAACGGCCCCCGAGGAGAGCCGCGCGGGCCGCACCGGCACCAACCTCGAGGCCGAGGTCGCCGCTCCCACGGGCTGGGGCAGCTCGGGGTGGAGCAGCTCCAGCACGATGTCGCTCGCGCCGAGAATCTGGGACTGCGTGATCCGGGACGGCGGCCGGAAAAGAGTCGTGGACGCGGTGGCCGGCCCGGCCCCCGGCCTCTGCTGCATGTCACGGGCGGGGAATGCGAACTCACCCCGCATGACCGCTGTCACCGTCCGGGGCGGCCCCCCGCGGAGCCTGACCTCGATCCCGAAGCTCAGCCTGCCCGTGAAGAGCTCAGCAGGCTCGACCGACTTCCCTCTCGATATCGCGGCGGCGGACTGGTCGCGTCCGACTTCCTGCATCCGATCCACGTACGCTCGCTCGCCGACCGTGACCGACAGGTGGGGCGCGGACACGGATCCCTGCGCCCTCGCGGCGACCCGGTTGCGCTGCCCGCGCGAGGTTCCCGCGGCGGCCGTCGAGTCCGTGCCGATCTCGAACTCGAAGGCGGGAACCGAGCGGAGGTGCGACGTCATCGCCGCCGTGGCCGAGACGATGCGGATGTCCGTCCGCTTCTTGTCGACCGTCACGGACGTGCCCCACGGCCGCCCGTGGGTGAGCGCGGAGACGAGCGGCCGGAGCGCGACCGGGTCGAAGAGCGGAAGCACCTTCTCCTCGACCTCACGCCAGTGGGAACCGAACCCGTCGCCGATCTCCGCGCGGAGCTTCTCCACCACCGCCCTGTCGTCGTCCAGCCGTACGACCACGTCCGACGCACCGATCTGACCGGTCCGGCTCACCCGCTCCGGCCCCAGCGCGGCACCCGGAGCGGCAGTGGGGATGACATCGGTCCCCGGGCGGACAGCGAGCCGGGTGACCGGAGCACGGAAGCGCTGCCTACCGCGGGCTCCATCCACGACGTGCTCGTCGGTGTGCGACTTCGGCACCGCCACCAGGAACCGGAGCGGGGTGGGTTCGTCGCCCAGGGCCTCGGTGACCCCGCTCTCGGCGAGCCGGACGTCCACCGTGGCCGTGCCGATGAACACGACCATCGGCTCCGAGAACTTGCCGCTGGCGACGCTGCCGCCACCCCGGCGCGCCTCCGATGCCTTGCGGTGCCGTACCGCGAACTCGCCCCCGAGCCCGGGGAACTGGGCGGACACCGCCTCCGAGAGCTGGTGGTCGACCCCGCCCTGGACTTCGACACCGCCACCCCGATAGGAGGAGTGCTGCGCGGCCGACCCCTCGCTCACGTCGTTGAGCACGTTGAGCTCGGCCTTGTCCGAGAGCTCCCGGACGTAGTCCAGCCGCTCCAACCGGGCCGTCGCTGCCATCCAGGCGGCACCGTGCCGGGCGCGGACCAGCGGTGGGCTCTGCAGCGGCACCTTCCGGGTCATCGCCGGAATCGACGCCGCGAGACGCTCGCGGCTGAACGCACCGAGAACCACGGGCCGCAGACCCGGCCAGGCCTCGCCCAGCTGCCGCTGCCCCAGCGCTCCCGCGAGGTCGGCGACGGGGTTGTGGGCGTCGTCGGATCCCGCGAGCACGTCGAGGATGACGGCGTGGGCCGGCAGCCCTCCCCCGCCCTGTCCTCCGGAGCCCCAGATCGCCTCGCCGGGCCGTCGGACGGTCGCGCCAACGGCAAACCTCGGTGCGGTCATGGCCCGGCGTCCACCGACGGCCGCGAACCTCCTCGCCCCGGCGGCCTCCACAGACTCGGCGGCCTCCACGACGGCCTGGAACCCCAACCTCGAATACGCACTGGTGGGAGCGGTCGAGGCCGCGTCGAGAAGGCTGAACGTCAGCCTGGCGACACCGTCGAAGACGGCGCCGCGCGCCTTCATCTTGATGCCGGTGCCGGACCGGACCGTGATCTGCCCGCCCGACCTGTCCTCACGCCCGTACTCGACCGGGACGGAGAGGGTCCCGCTCAAGGGCGCACCGTTGAAGTCGGAGTTCGAACCCGCGAAGACACCTTCCGCCCGCCAGCCCGCGACGCCGGAGGTACCCACCGTCCGGCTCGCGTCGGTCCCGACGTTGAATTCCGTCTGCGCGGTGGTGCGAACGTGGCGCATCTGCTCGATCTCGGCGGCGACCCGGATCGTGCCCCGGCCGTTCATGAGGGGGATCTCGAGACCCCTGCCCACCATCATGGCTTTCAGGTCGCTCTGCAGCGACACCATCGTGAGATGCGCCAGCAGCTCCCGCCGCATCGTGGGCCAGGCTGCGGTGAACACGTGGCGGCCGCAGCTCTCCACGGACGCCGGGTCCGTCTCGGCGCCGAGCAGCGCGCGCACCCCGCCACCGGTCCGCTTCCCGGCCACATCCACCGCGTAGACGTCCTGGACCACGTCCATGCCGCCGAGCGCGCGGGTCTCCTGCACCCGCACCGGCGGCATGAGGTGCTCGCGCGGACCTGGAGCACCTGCCGCCTCGGCCTCCGGGCCGGCGACCAGTGCGGGCACGCTCACCCGGGAGCCGGACCCGTCGTCTCCCTCGCGGATCTGCCGCCGGGAACCCACCACCGGCAGCCGACGTGGCCCGCGGAGACCGGAGAGGTCGAACGCGATCTCGATCTCGGCGTCGATACGCAGCGCACGTTCCGCTGTCTTGGTGCGCGCGAAGCTGCGCCCCACACTCGCCAGGACGCTGCTGGTGATCCGGTCCCGCAGCGCACCGCCCTGGAAGGTGAACCCGGTGGCCGCGGACGTCTTCGCACTGAAGATGCCCCCGCCGCGGATCCGGGATCGACGCTCCCCGAGCTCGGAGACCGACGTGGACCGGTCGCCGCCGTCCTCGAACTCCAACTTCTCGATCGTGTCCCGCGTCGCGGCCTCGACGACCCGGGCCGTCACCCCGATCTCACCCGTCCAGCCGCCGACGTCCAGGGCGACGAGCATGACGTCACCCCGGGTCAGCGACGAGAGCACCGGCTGCAACGCCTGCAGGCGGAGCGGCGCCGCGACCTGTTCTCCGGCCTCGTCCAGCTGACGCGTGCTCAGGACGTGGGCGAGCTCCCGCAGCAGGGCATCGCTGACCAGGTTGTCCGCGCCCTCGAGCTGAAGGACGCGGTCACCGCCCCCGAGCTGGCCCTCGCTGATCCGCTCGGGTGGGCTCGGGACGTCACCACCCCCGGTGGAGCCCCGCGCCGTCCTCGCCGCTGCCTCCGCGGGCGCGTCGGCGTTGGTTCGTCCGGCGTCGACCTGCGCCGCAACCCCGTTCGCGCCCTCCTCCGGGATGGGGGGCAGCGGCCTCCGCCGGGGGCGCGCCACCGGTCGAGCCGGCACGCGCTGCACGACGGAGCCCATGGCGACCTGCCCTCGGTCGGGCACCCGCACGGCTTCGGCGTCCACGGTTGCGCCGGTCGTGGACAGCCCCGACACCACGGCCGATGCCACCGCATCGGCCTCCCGCTCGAACCGGTCGTCCGGACGGCTCATCCGCAGGCGGTTGCCCTGGTCGGTACCGCTCACCGGACCGCGCCGTTGCTGGACGACGTGGGTCAGCTCGTGGGCGATGGTCCGCCGGTCGGTCCCTGCACCGAGCACGACGTGCTCACCGGAGGTGTAGGCGCGGGCCCCGATCTCCGTCGCCGACCGCTGCGCGACCGCATCGGAGTGCACCCGGACGCCGGAGAAGTCCGTCCCGAGCCGCGTCTCCATGTCGCGCCGTACTCGATCGTCGAGAGCCCGCCCGGGGGACGCCAGCACGTCGTGGACGGCGGAGCTGTCCTCGTGGCCCGACTGCGGCTGCTCGGCCATCGCCCGGTTGACCGCGCCGTTGCCCGCCAGGCGCTGCAGCGTGGCCAGCCGCGCCGAACCCGGCTCGGCTGCGGCCGGAGCGGAGCGTCCGGCCTGACGTGCGGGCGACCGAACTGGATGCTGCGCACTGCCGACCTCGTGCGCGGAGCCCCGCAGCCGCACTGGTTCTCCCCGCTGGTCGTGACATCGTTCGGCTCCTCCTCGCCCGAAACTCGGGGAGACTCCCCAGATTGGTCGAAGGAGCGGAAAGCACGGGAAACCGAAGATGTACGTCCAGGGAAGTCCGCATGGCCTGAGCGTTTCCGCAGGTCATGGCCGGATTTCGGAAAGGTGAGTCGCGAGGATGCCGCCCCGGATACCATTTCCGGACAACAGCGAACAGCGCCGCCGCCGGCGCAGGAACAGCACGATTTCCGGCGGCTTTCCGTCGCCGGCGGCCGATCGGCCGGGAGCTGGGTCCGGTCAGTCGTCCCGGTGCGCGGTATTCATGGTGAACGCCGGCAGGCACACCGCCACGTACTCCGCACCGTCCGCACCGGGCGAGCTGTAGCGCACCCACTCCCCCGCCGCGGTGTGCACCGCCTGCCCCGCCGCCACGGTGAGCTCGCCGCTCTCGTGCTCCACGCGCAGCGCACCCCGCAACACGAGCGTGAACTCGTCGAACTCGGGCCGCTGACCCGGCTCCGACCAGCCCGAGGGACTGCGCATGTGCGCCATCGACAGCCGCCCGTCGCCGGTGTTGACCTGCCCGACGTACTCGTCGATGGTCTTCGGCGGCTCGCCTGCCGCGGTGACCCGGCTCGGGTTCTCGATCAGTCTCGGCACCGCACGATCATCTCAGCCATGGGTACGGTCGGGACGTTCGGGAAGGTGCAGGGGAGGGAACCGTGGTCGATCCCGGAGGCCACCGCTACGAGTCGGTGGTGGACAAGCAGATCCGGCTCGCCCAGGAGCGGGGTGACTTCGACAACCTGCCGGGGAAGGGCAAACCGCTCCCCGGCCTCGACGACCCGCACGACGAGATGTGGTGGGTGAAGAGCTACCTGCGGCGCGAAGGCCTGTCGAACGACGCGCTGCTGCCACCGTCCGTCCAGCTGCGCAAGGAGGTCGACCGGCTGCCCGCGACCCTGCGCGATCTGCCCACCGAGCAGGCCGTACGCGACGCGGTTGCGGAGCTCAACATGCGCATCGTCGACTTCCTGCGCGCACCGTCGGGGCCTCGCGTCCGCATCGGGCCCGTCGACGCGGACGACGCGGTGAGCCGGTGGCGCACCGAGCGGACGGCACCCGCTCCCGCCGTCGAGGCCGTGTCCGCGCCCCCCGGCCTCCACCCACCGCCCACGACGCCCTGGTGGCGCCGCCTCCTGCGCCGGAGCTGACGGCTACCGCACATCCGGTTCCGCGAGCGCCGCGGGCCGGGCGGTGCTGGTCAGTGCCACGCCGACCAGGATCAACACACCACCGAACGCCTGCGCCGCAGTGGGCACCTGGCCCAGCAGCAGCCAGGACGCGACGGCCGAGGCCACCACCTCCAGCAACGCCACCAGCGACCCGCGCGCGGCACCGATCCGGGCGATCGCGGCCAGCCCGGTGAGGTAGGCGACCACGGAGGAGACACCGATCAGCAACGCGGCGGCGACCAGCCATCCGACGTCGACGCCGGCGAGCAGCACCCCGGTGGCCCCGGTGTCGACCACGACCGGCAGCACACCGGCGGCCCCGAGCACCCCGACCACGACGGCGCCCACCGTCATCCCGACCCCGGCGAGCACCAGCGGCGGGGTCGTGCTGCCTGCGCGGTCGGCCATCAGGAAGTACGCGGCCTGGCACACCGCCGCGGCGAAACCCCAGGCCAGCCCCTCCCAGCGCAGCCCGATCCCGGACCACACCTGCACCACCATCGTCAGCCCGACCAGGGCGACGCCAGCCCCCAGCACCGTGCGCGGACCCGGCGGCTGCCCCCGCACCAGCCACACCCAGCCGATCACGAGGATCGGACCGAGGTACTCCAGCAGCAGCGCGACCGTCACCGGCAGGTACTGCAGGGCGTTGAAGAACGCCACCTGCACGCCCGCCATGGCGAGCAGCCCGTACAGCAGGAGCGCCGGCCCGTCGGCGCGGATCGCGGCCAGCACACCGGGCCGGGCGACCGCCAGGATCGCCAGCAGGATCACGGCCGCCCCGCCCAGCCGCACGAGCACCGCGCCGTTGGCGGACCATCCGGCGTCCGTCAGCGCCTTCGCGAACGGCCCGGACAGCCCGAACGCGGCGGCCGAGACCAGAGCGAATGCGAGACCGGCCTGAGTGCCGTCGCGACGGGCAAGCAGGCCGGCGCTCAGTCCTCGGCTCCGGTCTCCGCCACGAGGCCGGCCGCGGCGATGCCCGCCACGGCCGCGGCCTCGTCGTTGAGCGACAGGTCGCCCGTGACACCGACGGCGCCGAGCAACCTGCCGTCGCCGTCCCGGACGAAGACGCCGCCGGGGACCGACAGGATCCGGCCGCCGGCCAGCGTGGCCACCGACGTGAAGAACTCCGGCGAGTCGGCGGCACGCGCGGCGATCGCCCGGTTCGTCATGCCCAGCCCCAGCACGCCCCACGCCTTGGCGACGGCGATGTCCGGGCGCAGGTGACCCGAGCCGTCCTGGCGTCCCAGCGCCACGAGGGCACCGCCGGGGTCGAGCACGGCGACCGTGAGCGGGTTGAACCGCTGCTCCGTCCCGTGCTCCAGCGCGGCGCGCACGATGGTCTGGGCCTGCTCGAGCGTGATGGTCACGGTTTCCTCCAGGTCGACGGGCGATCGGGCCTGATCCTGCCTCAGGACACCCGGGTCAGCCGCAGGACGGGGATCGTCCGGGTGGTCTTCCGCTCGTAGTCACCGAATCCGGGCTTCTCGGCGACGACGCGTGCCCAGATCTCGTCGCGCTCCGGCCCGGACACCTCCTCCGCCAGCACCGCGAAGGTCTCCGTGCCCACCTCGACGTCGAACTTCGGGTTGGCCTTCAGGTTGTGGTACCAGTCGGGGTTGGTCGGTGCCCCGCCCTTGGAGGCGATGATCACCAGGCTCCCGTCGTCCTGCGGGAAGTAGACCAAGGGCGCCACGCGTACGGTGCCCGACTTGGCGCCGATGTGATGGATCAGGATCATGTTGGAGCCCTCGAAGAAGCCGCCCGCACGCCCCTCGTTGGCCCGGAACTCCTCGATGATCTTCTGGTTCCGGTCGTCCCACTCGCTCATTTTTCTCCTCACAGCACAGCGTCAGAAGAGCAGCACCCAGACCGCGGTGATCACAGCCCCACCAGCGACCAACCAGAAGAGACCGGCCCACATTCCGCCCGGAACGTGGGTGAGACCGGCGAGCATGTCGGCGTCCGAGCTGGCGTGCAGGCCCCGGCGCCTGCCCCGCTGCAGCTCCCGCACCGCACGCAGACCACCGAACAGCAGGAACCAGCACAGCGCGGCCGCGAAGCCGTCCTGCAGCCGCGGCGTGCCCCACCCGGCCACCGCCGTGACGAGCGCGCCGGTGGCCAGCACGGCGACCGCCCCGTAGAGGTTCCGGATGTGGATCAGCGTGGCGACGAGCAGACCGAGCGCGATCCAGAGCATCAAGGACGCGCGGTCCGCGGCCACCAGTGCGGCGCCGCCGAGCCCCAGGAGCGACGGCGCCGGATACCCACCGAGGAACGTGAACACCAGGCCAGGGCCTCGGCGGGCGCCGGTGGACACCGTCAGCCCCGACGTGTCGGGGTGCAGCCGGATGCCCGTCAGGCCCCGCCCGGCGAGCACGGCGACGAGCGCGTGGCCGCCCTCATGGGCGATGGTCACCACGATCCGCGTCCAGCGCCACGACACCTGCCAGACCACCGCGACGAACGCGAGGACGGCCGCCAGGAGCACACCGGGCCGGTCGGCGACCAGCGCACCGAGGGTGTCGATGACGGTTTGCAGCACCGCGCCCGCGCCATCCCCCACGGCACGAGTCTCGCACTGGCGCTACGGGCGCCCCGGGTGCGGGCCGGAAACGGTGTTGACCTTCCAGCCACTGGAGACCAGAGGATGAGCCCATGACCGAGACGACCCTGCTGACGATCGGACAGCTCGCCCGCCGGTCGGGCGTACCGGTCCGCACCATCCGGTTCTGGTCCGACGAGGGCGTCCTGCCCGAGACCGAACGCTCGACCGGAAACTACCGCCGCTACGACGCCCGCGCCGTGGCCCGGCTCGACCTCGTGCGCACGCTGCGCGAACTCGGCCTCGGCCTCGACGACGTGCGGCTCGTGCTGGAGCGCAGACGCAGCGTCGAGGACGTCGCCGCGGCGCACGTACAGGCCATCGACAGTCAGATCCGAACCCTGCGGACGCAGCGCGCGGTGTGCACGCTGCTCGCCCGCGGGGCCCCCTCCCCCAGAAAGGCAGCCCTCATGAACGACCTCGCCCGGCTCTCCGCCACCGAACGCCAGCAGCTGATCGACGAGTTCGTCGACAGTGCCTTCGCGGACACCGATCCCGACGCCCCCGGTGCGGGGATCGCCGGTGCCATGCGAACGATGCCTGCGGAGCTACCCGACGAGCCCACCACCGAGCAGGTCGAGGCCTGGGTGGAGCTCGCCGAGCTCGTCACGGACCCGTCGTTCCGCGCGCGGGTACGGGAGATGGCCACCGCCGGATCCGAGCCGGGCGCCGCCGAGCCGCTGGTTGATCCGGCGGCCGTCATCGAGCACGCGGGCGCGGCGGTCACGGCCGGCATCGCACCGGGATCGGCGGAAGGGCAGGCCGTCCTGCACCGGCTCATCCCACCGGAGCTCGACCCGGCCGGCCGGGACGAGCTCGCCGCCGCGACCGCCACCTTCACCGACCGCAGGGTGGAGCGGTACTGGCAGCTCCTCGGGACCCTCAACGGCTGGGAGCCCAGGCCGCCCTCGGTCCCGGCGTTCGAGTGGCTGATCGACGCCCTCCGCACCCACCCCTAACCCC